>CAYYQO010000211.1:0-5025 GCA_964473845.1 uncultured Aeromicrobium sp. | reverse complement strand
CCTGATCAACACTTCACCACCTTCGCTGTCACAACCGCTGGGCCAATGACTCGAAACTTCACTTCCACACACTTTTTCTGCTTCTTCGCCGAACTGAACTTGCCACGCAGGTAGTAGAAGTATCCGGCAACTGCACCCGCACACACGGCCGCGACGGCAAGCCCGGCCGGGTTCTTGGCCGGAATGATTCCGCAGACCCTCCCGACCGCCGCACCCACCGAGACGAAGAAGGCATCACTGGCCTTCGTCGTCTCAGCCTTGGTGAACTTCACGCAGACCGCGGTGTACACGTCACAGAACTTGACTTTTGGGTCGGCGACGATGGGGTAGGCGAAGCCGCCGGCCCGGTGGTCGACGATCTGACGGAGGGTGCCGCCGCGCAACTCGAACCGCGTCGGCACCCGACGGCCGCCGGCATCGATCGCCCACGGAGCCTCGACCTGGGCGGCGATCTCACCGGCCTCGCTCACGATGTCGACGACCCCGTCGGACCTGAGCTCGGGCGAGAAGCCTTCCGGAGCGTCGAGCCCGAAGTCGTACGACGTCGGCGCCTCGGCCGACTCGATGCCGACCAGGATCTGCGTGCCGGTGGACGTTGGCGCCACGGCGACCGAGGCACCAACGGCCGCTGGGAGTAGGTACCGGCCATCGACCTTCGAGACGGTGGAGCCGGACGCGACCGGCAGGTCGAGGGTGATCGGCGAGGAGGCCGTCTCGAGTGTGACCCGACCGTCCGATCCAACCCGGTCGAGCGGTGACTGTCCGACCGGGACGGCATCATCGACCAGCGCGATCTGTTCCAGCCGGTCGTCGACGGTGACCCGATCCTCCACGGCGTGAGCCGGTAGCGAGGTGGCGGTGACGGCCGCCACCGTGACAAGGGCCCCGATGGCCCGCGTGACAATGTGCATGAATCCCCCGATTCGATGATGGGCAACTGCCCGTGGGTGAATGAACGAAGCACACGTTATTGGGCATATCGTGCAACGTCAAGCACCCTCGACACATCATGTGGACAACCCCATCGGCCGAACGATAGGACGATCGCCGCGAACGGTCGATCATTCCATCCACAGGGCCGGGAACGACGAAAAAAGGGGGGCCACCGACCCGCGGTCGGTGGCCCTCCTCGTTCAGACGATCAGAGTTGGGACTGGATCCCCGCCAGCAACTGCCGCGCCATCACGATGCGCTGCACCTGGTTCGTGCCCTCGTAGATCTGAGTGATCTTGGCGTCGCGCATCATCCGCTCGACCGGGTAGTCGCGGGTGAAGCCGTAGCCGCCCAGCAACTGCACCGCGTCGGTCGTGACCTGCATCGCGGTGTCGGATGCGAACGCCTTGGCCGCTGCACCGAAGAAGGTCAGATCCTTGTCGCCGCGCTCGGATCGGCCGGCCGCCGCGTACGTGATCTGGCGCGCGGCCTCGACCTTCATGCCCATGTCCGCGATCATGAACTGCAGACCTTGGAAATCGGCGATGGCCTGGCCGAACTGCTTGCGCTCCTGGACATATCCGAGGGCGTAGTCGAGCGCGCCCTGAGCGACGCCCACCGCCTGCGCGGCGATCGTGACGCGGGTGTGGTCGAGCGTCTTCATGGCGATCGAGAAGCCTTCGCCGACGTCACCGATGATGCGGTCGCCGGGGATGCGCACGTTGTCGAAGTAGACCTCACGCGTGGGCGAGCCCTTGATGCCGAGCTTCTTCTCGGGCGCACCGAACGAGACGCCTTCGTCGGACTTCTCGACGACGAACGCCGTGATGCCCTTCGTGCGCTTCTCGGGATCGGTCTGCGTCAGGACGGTGTAGTACTCCGACTCGCCGGCGTTCGTGATCCAGCGCTTCGTCCCATTGATGATCCAGTCGTCGCCGTCGCGCTTGGCCGACGTCTTCTGGTTCGCCGCGTCGGAACCGGCCTCGGGCTCGGAGAGGCAATAGCTGAACAGACCCTCACCTCGGGCGAGCTTGCCGAGGTACTTCGCCTTGATCTCCTCGTTGCCGCCGATCTGGACCGGAAGCGAACCGAGCTTGTTGACCGCGGGGATCAGCGAACTGGAGACGCACGCGCGCGCGACCTCCTCGATCACGAGGACCGTGGCCAGGGCGTCGGCCCCGGCTCCGCCGTACTGCTCCGGCACGTGCGGGGCGTGGAAGTCGGACGCGATGAGCGCCGCGTTCGCCTCGGACGGGAAGCGGGCCTCCTCATCGACCGCAGCCGCGTACGGTGCGATCTTGGCGTCCGCGATCGCCCGAACGGCCTCGCGGATCGCTTGGTGCTCCTCGGACAACGCGAAGAAATCGGACACGCTCACTCCCCTGACTCGAAAACTAGGAATACCGAGCAAATTCTACTGCGCTGCCAGCACCGTCTCCCGCTGGCCCCCGGGGGTCGAAGATTCCCCGGTTCACCGGGGAATCCATCACCGACCAAGGGAAGTTTCCCTTGGGACGTGACTGTTTCCCCGGTGAACCGGGGAATCCTCACTCGCCGCGGACCACGGCGCCCTTGGCTCGCGCCGCGTCGGCCAGCGATTCCTGGAACCGCAGGACCGCGGCCGTGAGTTCCGGGTCGCCGGCGGCGAGGATGCGCACCGCGAGGAGGCCGGCGTTGCGGGCATTGCCGATCGACACCGTCGCGACCGGGACGCCGGCCGGCATCTGGACGATCGAGAGCAGCGAGTCCATGCCGTCGAGGTACTTCAGCGGCACCGGGACGCCGATGACGGGCAGCGGTGTCACCGCGGCCAGCATCCCGGGCAGGTGAGCCGCTCCGCCGGCACCCGCGATGATGGCCTCGAGACCGCGCTCGTGGGCCGTCCGGCCGTACTCGAGCATCTCGACGGGCATCCGGTGGGCGGACACGACGTCGGTCTCGTACTCGATCCCGAACTCGGCCAGCGCCGTCGCCGCGGCTTCCATCGTGGGCCAGTCCGAGTCCGACCCCATCACGATGCCGACCCGCGCCGTCGTGCGTTCGCTCATCACTCGTCTCCGTCCGTCAACAGTGCCGCACTGCGCCGGGCCCGGCGCAACACATCCGTGAGATCCTCGCCGACCGCGGTCACATGACCGACCTTGCGGCCGGGCTTGACCGACTTGCCGTAGAGATGGACCTTCACATCCGGCTCGGCGGCCAGGGCGACCTGCCGCTGGGCCGCCAGGTCCTGCACGGCACCACCGAGCACGTTGACCATCACGGCCCAGCGCTGGCGCGGAGCCGACGAGCCGAGCGGCTGCCCCGTCACGGCCCGCAGATGGTTCTCGAACTGGCTCGTCACCGCGCCGTCGATCGACCAATGACCGGTGTTGTGCGGACGCATCGCCAACTCGTTGACCAGGACGCGGTCGTCATCGGTCTCGAACAGTTCGACGGCCAGCATCCCGACCACGTCGAGTTCCTCGGCGATCGTCCGGGCGATCCGGCGAGCCCGAGCCTCGAGCGCGGGATCGAGGTTGGGGGCGGGTGCGATCACCTCGGAGCACACCCCGGCGACCTGACGCGACTCGACCACGGGATAGTCGACGATCTCGCCCGTGGCACTGCGGGCGACCTGCGCCGACAGTTCCCGCGTGAACGGCACGAGTTCCTCGACCAGCAGTTCGCCGTCAGTCGCGAAGGGCTCGTCGAGGTCGGCAGCGGAATCGACCTTCCACACGCCCTTGCCGTCATATCCGCCGCGGGCCGTCTTGACGATCGCGGGGAACCCGAACGCCTCGACGTCGGCGGGTGACTCGACCGCGGCCCATCGAGGGCAGGGCACATTCAATTCAGTCAGCCGGCGCCGCATCACGAGCTTGTCCTGGGCGTGGATCAGCGCGTCCGGCCCCGGACGGCACTCATGACCCTCGTCCCGCAACCTGCGCAGGTGCTCGGGCGGGACGTGCTCGTGGTCGAAGGTCACGACCGGCGCGTCGCCGACGGCGCGTCGCAGGTCATCGAGGTCGGTGTGCGCACCGACGACGTGGTCGACGATCACCTGGGCCGCGGACACGTCGGGGCCTTCGGCCAACAGGCTCAGGCGGAGACCGAGCGCGATCGCGGGTTGTTGCATCATGCGGGCCAACTGGCCACCGCCGATCACGGCCACGTCGTGCCGGGGAGCTTCGTGCGTCACGGCGTCAGCCTAGACCGCGCTCAGCGGGCCCGGAACGTCCGGCGTTCGGTGACGTTGATGGGCGACAGGATGCCGAAGCCCTTGATCGGCCGCGCCGGCAGCACCCGGGTGTCGAAGTCGTCCCCCAGCAGATCGGCGGTCGCCTGGTCGACGAGCACCCGGTTGGCGCGCGCCACACCCGACAACCGAGCCGCCAGATTCACCGGAGGGCCGAAGACGTCACCGAGGCGGCTCAGTACCGAACCGGTGGCCAGCCCCACGCGCACATCGGGCAGTTTCGGTCGCGCCGCGATCATCGCGATGATGTCGAGCGAGATGCGCGTGGCCTCGACCGGATCGGGGTGGACGAACAGCATCGCGTCACCGAGGGTCTTGATGACCCTGGCGCCCGCGGCCGTGATCAGATCGCCCGTCCTGGTCTCGAAGTCCTCGACCACCTGGGCCAGTTCGGACTCGTCGAGCCGGTTGGACAAGGCCGTGAACCTGGTCATGTCGGCGAACCCGACCGTCATGTCGGTCGACAACAGCGCCTGATCCTTCTGGCCCAAGGCCGTCAGGCGTGCGGCGGCAGCCGCGAGGTGGCGCCGCCAGACGTGGACCATGAGGCGCTCGAAGCCCGGGACCGCCGACTGGGCCAGCTCCAGCGCGGCCGACGCACGGCTCGTGGACTTGCCGCGTTCGATGTCGGCCTCGAGTTGGTCGACCAGGATCGTGACCTCCCAGTCGGCCAGCCGGGACATGGTCTGGCCCAATGCGCGGGTCAGCCGGAAGACCGTCTCCTCGTCGAGGATCTCGTGCTCCATCGCGGTGGCGACGATCGCGACGGCCGAGACGTCCGCGTCGCCGAAGGCCAACTCGTCGCCGGGATCGGGAAAGCCGAGGTTGCGCCAGAGCCGGGTCGCCTGGTCGAT
>CAYYQO010000210.1:3637-5027 GCA_964473845.1 uncultured Aeromicrobium sp. | reverse complement strand
TGCCGCTGTACGTGCTGTGTGGTGTGGCGCGTCGTCGCCGCCTGCTCAGCCAGGAAGCGGCGATGAAGTACTTCCTGCTCGGTGCGTTCGCGTCGGCGTTCTTCCTGTACGGAGCGGCGCTCGCCTACGGCTACTCCGGCAGCCTCAACCTGACCGAGATCGACACGGCCGTCTCGGCGCGTGGTGACGCGCAGCCGATCCTGCTGGCTGCGATCGGTCTGCTGCTGGTCGGCCTGTTGTTCAAGGTCGGCGCCGTGCCGTTCCACAGCTGGACCCCCGACGTCTACCAAGGCGCGCCGACACCGGTCACGGCCTTCATGGCCGCGGCCACCAAGGCGGCGGCGTTCATCGCGATGCTGCGGGTGTTGTTCGTGGCCTTCGGCGGGGCGTCGTGGGACTGGCGGCCGATCCTGTGGGTCATCGCGGTGATCACGATGCTGCTGGGTTCGATCGTCGCGATCAGCCAGACCGACGTGAAGCGCATGCTGGCGTACTCGTCGGTCGCGCACGCGGGCTTCCTCATCGTGGGTCTGTCCGGCGCGTACCTGGGCGACCAGGAAGGCGCCGCGATCACATCGATCTCGTCGGTGCTGTTCTACCTGTTCGTCTACGGCATCGGCTCGATCGGTGCTTTCGCGATCGTCACGGTGGTGCGCGACTCGAACGGCGAGACCACGCATCTGTCGAAGTGGGCGGGGTTGGGCAAGGAATCGCCGTTCCTGGCCGGCTCGTTCGCCCTGTTCATGCTGTCGTTCGCCGGTATCCCGTTGACCGCCGGATTCATCGGCAAGTGGGCCGTGTTCAGCGCGGCCTGGGCCGGCGGGGCCTGGTTCATCGTCGTGCTGGGCGTCCTGTGCAGCGCGATTGCGGCCTACTTCTACGTGCGCGTGATCGTGCTGATGTTCTTCACCGATCCGGTGGGTGACGGCCCGACCGTGGCTGTTGCCGGTGTGGCGACTACCGTTGTCATTGCCTTGGCCGTGATCGCGACGGTGGTGCTCGGTGTCTTCCCGGGACCGATTCTCGATCTGGCCCAGAACGCCGGCGTCTTCGTGCGCTAGCGGGCATGTCGATCGTCGGAAGGGAAGTGGAACGTGGCCAGCGTCGGGTCGTTCGCGGATGCCGCGTTGGAGCAGCGGGTCTCTGCTGGGATCGATCGGGTCGAGGAGTTGCTTGCCCGCTCGGTCCACAGCCCTGAGCCGCTGGTCGCCGAGGCCTCCTCGCACCTGCTGCAGGCCGGCGGCAAGCGGTTCCGGCCGCTGCTGGTCATGCTGTGCGCCGAGTTCGGCGATGCGTCGGCGCAGGACATCGTTCCGGCCGCCGTTGTGGTCGAACTGACCCACCTCGCGACCCTGTACCACGACGACGTCATGGACGAGGCCGCGATGCG
>CAYYQO010000210.1:0-3537 GCA_964473845.1 uncultured Aeromicrobium sp. | reverse complement strand
TGCTGTCCGGCCCGATCACGGACGAGGACGACGTGCAGTGGGCGATCAAGGCCCTGCGCGAGCATCCGGCGATGGAGCGCGCGCGTGACTACGTCCGGGCGGAGGCCGACGCGGCCCGCGCCCTGCTGGACAAGCTGCCGGCCGGCTCGGCCCGCGACGCGCTCGACGAGCTCTGCACTCGCTCCACCCAGCGTCTGGGCTGAATCCCCGCAGTCGCACTCGGGCACGCCGACCGCGCCGCTGAAGTCAGGCGGCGAGGGGTCGGTAGCGGGTGTTGGTTCGCCAGGTTCCCTTGATCTGGAATTCGGGCATCCCATCGGGTGTGAATCTGATCGCGATGTTGGTGTCGTGCACCCGTCGATGGTGGTGTGAACACAACAGGACGCCGGTTTCGAGGTTCGTTGGTCCGCCGTGGCTCCAGGCGATGGCGTGGTGGGCTTCGGTCCAGCCGGGTGGTCGGTCACAGTCCGGGAACGCGCATCCCTGGTCTCTTTGGGCCAGCGCGATTCTCTGGGCTGCGGTGTGATGTCGTTTCGTCCGGCCCTGATCGAGTGTCTGGCTGGCGCCGTTCATGACGGCCGGCAGGATCCCCGCATCACAGGCCAGTTTCCTGAGCTGACCGGCCGAAACGCTGGTGCCGTATTCGGTCACCCCGGCGCGATCGGTATCGCCCCGCAGGGTCGCCTCGGGCACGGTCACCACCAACGTGGCGGCGACGCCACCGTGGTTGCCGTAGGAATCCCGGGGCAGATGGCGGACGATCTCAACGAACGCCTCCCCGGCCGCTTGGCGTGGTTCAGGACGTCCGTCGGCCGGGTCGCGACGCTTACGCGGACTGGTCTTGGAATCGATGACAGCGCGGAGCATGTCCGCGGTGACCGGGTCGACCTCGAAGCCGCCCTTGACCATGCCGGTGTGCTCGTCGGGTCGCCCGATCCAGAACGTCGCGAGCTGACGTTGCACGGACTCATCGCGGGTCAGGGTCGCGTTCTCGATGTCATCGGCGCGTTTGACATCGATCGTTTCGAGCGCGCGGCGGGCCATCCGCCGCAACTGCTCGACACTCATGCCCTGAGCAGCCTCGGTCAGCTCGGCTTCGATCTGGTTCCGCTGCGGGGCGGTCAGATCGGGCGGCAGGGACTCCAACGCGCCGGTGATGATCGCCGCCTTCTGCGTCGACATGCCCGGACTGGTCATCGCCTTCTTCACCAGTGGCGCGGTCTCGATCTGGTTCGCGAGCCGGATCTGTTTCGCCGCCTCGTGACGGGTCACCCCCGACTCGGTCGCCACCAACGCCGTCAAACTCGCCGCATCAGTCGCCTGATGCGCGTTCACCCGATCCGACGCCGCCAACGCCTTGAGCTTCAACGCCTCAGCCTTCCGACCGATCTGCGTCGCCAACCGCGTCACCTCAACCAACTCGGCCGCAGAAAGACCATCCAAGGAGCACGCCAACGCCGCATCCAGAGCCCGCGGCCCCGACACGATGTGACCCAACACCTCCGCCATGATCCCCCCGAATCACTCAGTCGAACTGATGTTCCAAGTATGGCGGAAAGTGACAGTGGGCACAATGGATTGTCCGTATGGTGAAACTTAGGCTTCGGTCTGGCTGGAGGACTGTCGAGTTTCAGGCGTGCGTGCGCACGAGTTCGGCAGGCGAGACCGTAAAGCCGAAGGGCGCGGTGACGACGAAGGTCTCGTCACCGCTCGCGCCTGCCGTTTCGACGTAGGCGCCGTCCCTCAGTTCCCACGCGGTCATCGAGAGGGTGTCGGGGTCGACGACCCAGTAGTGGGCGCACCCGGCACGCTGCAGCCGTTCCTTCTTGAGCAGCAGGTCGTAGCTGCGCGTGGAGGGTGACAGCACCTCGACGGCGAGCACGGGCGCGACGGGCAGGTCGCGCTCGGTGAAGTCCTCGGTGGCCGCGACGATCAGGTCGGGTTGGAGAACCGTGTCATCGGCGAGGACGACGTCCACCGGGGCGAACAGCACCTCGAGCGCAGGAGGGCATGCTGAGTGAACGAGATGGCTGAGGTTGAACAGCACCCGCTGGTGAACGATTCGCGGGGCGGGACTCACGACGAGGATGCCGTCGAGGAGTTCGTAGCGGTGCCCGTCATCGGGCATGGTGTCCAGGTCGGCGCGGGTCAAGGGACGGCCATGCGGCAGTCCCGGTGCTTGGCTCGCCATGGCAGTCATCGTAGGTCGCCTCCTCGGTCATGGCCACCATCCCACCGCGGGGTACGACGAAGGTCCAGATCTGCGAGGCGGGTTGTGGAAGGGCGGGTCCCGCTGGTGTCGTCCGGTGGAAAACGTCCGGCGGAAGTCAGATCGCGGTGGATTCCGCCGCGCACTCGTCGACGGCCTGCTTCGACCTCCGGCGCGTGTGCATCGCATCGAACGTGAAGATCACCAGGGCTGACCACACGATGACGAAGCCGATCCAGCGCGACGTCGTCATCTGCTCGCCGAAGATCGTCAGCCCGAAGATGAATTGCAGGATCGGGCCGAGGTACTGCAACATCCCGATCGTGGTCAGCGACAACCGCGTCGCAGCAGCACCGAACATCAGCAGCGGAATCCCCGTCACCACGCCGGTGCCGATCAACAGGATCGTGTTCAGTGCGCCCTCATGTCCGAAGGCCAGCGTCCCGCTCATCCCCAGGAAGATCAGGTAGGCGATCGCGAAGGGTGTCAGGATCGTCGTCTCGACGGAAAGTGCCTCGATCGTGCCCAAGTTGGCGCGTTTCTTGAGGAACCCATAGGTGGCGAAGCTGGTGGCAAGCAGCAGGGCGATCCACGGTGGCCTGCCGTAGTCGACGGTCAGAATCACGACGGCCAGCGTGCCCAGGGCCACCGCGACCCACTGCAGCCGACGCAGGTTCTCGCCCAGGATGAACACGCCGAGCAGGACGGTCATGAGCGGATTGATGAAGTAGCCCAGGCTCGTCTCGATCACATGCCCGTTCGTCACGCCCCAGATGAAGCCGCCCCAGTTGAGGGTGATGACGACCGAGGCGAGGGCCAGCGGCACCATGAGCCGACGTTGTCGCAGGATCGTGCGGTACGCGCTCCACTTGTGGGTGACCGTCAAGAGGCCGATGCAGAACACCAGCGTCCAGACGATGCGGTGGGCCAGCACCTCGTAGGCCGAGGCAGGCTCGAGCAGTGGCCAGTAGAGCGGGAAGAATCCCCAGCACAGGTACGCGGCGGTTCCGAAGAGCAGTCCCGCCCGGGAGTTGGTGTTTACGGTCGCCACGATCACACTCAACACCCTCAGATGTCACATGCTTCCCGCGGGTCGGTTCGCCGTGGCGGACGCGCCCTGGCGGCCCCACGCAGAGCGCCGCCCCAGTCTCCCGATGACGACTGGGGCGGAGCTGCGTGGCCGTGGCTGCAGCCGGCCTGGGTTACCTCCCCATGGGCAACTACTTGAGCGTAACTGGGGTGACATGACGAAGCACCGGGAACGATGGTTCAACTGGGAGTTGCCGGCAGATCGCCTGCCGATCGACTCAGCGGTAGTTGGTGAACTG
>CAYYQO010000209.1:0-5113 GCA_964473845.1 uncultured Aeromicrobium sp. | reverse complement strand
CGGCTCGGCCGGAGAACTACAGTTGCGGGGTGACGAACGAGGATTTGCTGACGACCGAGGACGAAGAATCACCCGACGTTCGGCCGCGACGCAAGCGGTGGAAGTCGGTGCTGATCGTCGTCGTGATCGCGATCGCGCTGGCGCTCCTGGCCGCGCTCGCTGTCGGATGGTGGGTCCAGCGCGACCTCGGCAGCCAGATTGATCGGTTGCCCGATGCGATGCCGTCGGGCTCCCGTCCGGCGGTGCCCGATGCGGAGAAGGGCGCCGAGAACATCCTGCTGCTGGGCAGTGACAAGCGGGCCGACGGCTCGGTCGCCGGCCAGCGCAGCGACACCATGATGGTCGTCCACATCGCCGCCGACCGGGAGTCGGTGGCGGTCGTCTCGATCCCGCGAGACTCGTGGGTCAACGTGCCGGGTCACGGACCCGCCAAGATCAACGCCGCCTTCGCGTGGGGCGGACCCGCGCTGGCGGTCGAGACGGTCGAGAACCTGACCGACATCCGGATCGACCACGTCGCGATCATCGACTGGGATGGCTTCAAGGCCCTGACCGATGCCCTCGGTGGGATCACGATCACGATCCCCGAGACGGTCAAGGACGGGTACAGCGGCAAGGTGTGGACCGCGGGCGAGCACGAGATGGACGGCGAGACCGCTCTGGACTACGTCCGCCAGCGCGCCGGGCTTGCCGGCGGCGACTTCGACCGGATCAAGCGTCAACAGAACTTCCTGCGCACACTGATGGCCGAGACCTTGTCGCGCAACACGCTGACCAACCCTCGCACGGTGTATCGCGTGCTCGATTCCGTCACGAAGAACCTCTCGGTCGACGAGGACTGGAGCACGTCCGACCTGCGCAACCTGGCGTTCTCGCTGAGGTCGCTGCGCGTCGCAGACGTCACGTTCACGACCGTTCCCGTGAAGGGCACGGGGATGGAGGGCGCCCAGAGTGTCGTCTACCTCGATCGACCGCTGGGTGAGGAGCTGTGGCAGGCGTTCCGCGAGGGGAACGCCAGCGACTGGGTCGACGAGAACGATGCGGGACTCGACGCGTCGGTGTCCTGAGTGGCCGGCTCACCGGGCCGAGTAGTCTGACGCCATGTCGAAGAGCCGCCTAGTCGTTCTCGGGATCGCTGCGCTGTTGCTGGCCGGTTGCGGACCGGTCAATCCCGGCTCCGCCGCCGTTGTCGACGGTACCCGGATTGCCATGTCTGAGGTCGATGACGTCGCGCAGGTGTACTGCACGGCGTCGCTGTCGGGGCAGGGCGGCAGCGCCGCAGGTGTGGACCTGGCAGGATTGCGTCGCCAGTCGATGGTCGACCTGTTGGTCGGGGCGGTCGCCGACCAGATCGCCGAGGAGCGCGACTATGACGTCAGTGTTCCGACATTGACAGCCGAGGACAAGGCCCAGTTGACCGAGATGTTCGGCGACCAGTTCGACGAAGCGTTGGCGCTGATCGACCGCAACCAGCGCACCAGCGCCGTCGCCATGCAGATGGCCCGGGATGCCGATTCCAGCATCACCGACGAGGAGCAGTTGGTGCAGGCCGGTCAGCAACTGCTGGCCCAGGCCGTGGGGGAGCGGGACGTCGACGTGGATCCTCGATTCGGTCTCGGTGATGACCTGCAGCAGGTCTCCCCGACCGGTTCGCTCTCGGTCGCCTCGGTCCAGTTGGACTCCACGGCGGTCGAGGATCGACCTGCGGCGCTGCAGTGCTCCGCCTGACGTGAGCCAGGAGTTCGACCGCCTGGTCGAGGTGATGCGCCGACTGCGGGCCGAGTGCCCGTGGACCCGTGAGCAGACCCACGAGTCGCTGCGCCGGTACGTCATCGAGGAGGCCTACGAGACGGCCGAAGCCATCGACCTGGCCGACCCCGACCACCTGCGCGAGGAGTTGGGCGATCTGCTGATGCAGGTCGTGATCCACGCGTCGATCGCCGAATCCGATGACGAAGGCTGGACCACCGACGACGTCGTGCGCGACATCGCCGACAAGCTGGTGCACCGCAATCCGCACGTGTTCGGCGATGCCCGGGTTTCCTCGGCTGCCGAGGTCGACGCGAACTGGCAGCGGCTCAAGGCCGAACGCAAACAGCGGACGCATCCGACCGAGGGGATCCCTGCCGACCTGCCGGCGCTCCTGGCTGCGGACAAGGTGCTGGGCCGCGTCGACCGACCCGTCGAGGGCGACGACCTGGGTGACGAACTGCTGCGCCTGGTCGAACGGGCCCGCGCGGCCGGATTGGACGCCGAGGTAGAACTGCGGGCGGCGACCCGGCGCCACGCTGGCAGCTAGCGCAACAGATTGGCGACGCGTCGGGCACGGACCATGAAGGCCGCCGAAGGGCACACCTTCGCCGTCAGATAGGTGCTCAGTCGCGATGCGCTGGTCCCGGTGTGCTCGGCGAATTTGCCTTGGGACACGCCCGAAGCAGCGACCAAGGCAGTGAGTTCGCGAGCGACCTCGGCTCTCTCGGCCACGGCTGCTTCGCTCCGTACGTGCGCCAGAGCCAGTCGCGCCCACGCACCAGCGCCTCGATCCTCGGTTGCTTCGGCCGCCGCCGCCAGTTGCTTGGCCACGGGGCCCCACGGGTCGCGCTCAGCCGCGCGCAGGACGCGGGACCAGTCGCCGAGATCGCCTCGGTCGAGTGCCGCCAGAACGCCCTCGAACCCCCAGGACTCGACGGGTGCGGCCGGGTCGACTTCGATGTTGCGGAACGACAGCGACATCAGTCCTCGCCTCTTTCGAGCTTCATCAGCGCGGCCACGGACCTCACTTGACTTTCGACTGTTTCCCATTTCTGCCAGCGAGGTGCGAGTGCCTTGTACGTCCTCAGGTTCACGTGCCCGGCGTCGGCCGGCCGTGGGTCGGCCAGTTGCCGTGCGACTTGGGTGGAGACGGGTGAACCGTCCTTGGACTGGTCGGCGTACCAGTCGTCGAACTTCGACAGGACGGCCGAGGTGTGTTCCACGCCGTAGCGATCAGACAGTGCGGCCACGTCGAGAAAGTCGCGCACTTGGTTGCGGCGCACGATCAGGAAGGCCTTGATCCGGATGATCTCGTCGGGAGTAGGGGCGACAACGTGTCGTCCTGAGGGCAGGGTGACGGACTGGGTCTCCAGAGGTTTGGCGCGAATGAGTTGACGCACGCCGGCCTCGATGTCGCCGAGACGCCCCAAGATGATCTTGCCCGGGGTGACTCGGTTCATCACCCAGTCGGGCTCGCGATCCAAAGCGTCCAGCACCAGATCGAATCGGTCGCGCAAGTCGATGAGGACATGGTCATGGTCGAAGGACAGACGGTGTCCGGCGTACATGGCAGCGACGGAATCTCCGACCAGAACGGTGTCGGGGACGAGTCGTTGCAGGCGCGCTGCCGATTCGAGCACTCCGATCAATTCGGGATTGGTCGAATCGTCGACAGGTTCGTCGGGGTCGTGCTTCATGAGCGTCGAGTATCACATGTGACAATTAAGTCCCGCTATGGCGGACGTGGTTCGCGAGAGCGTCCGCCACGCTTCGGCCGCGGTTCACCCGGCGGTCACCGGGGTCCGTTGACCTGAGGTCATGACAACAACTCGCACCACCACGCGCAGCATGATCGCCCTCGGTGTCGCCGGGCTGCTCCTCGGGGGAGCAGCCGTCGGTTCCATCGCTTCGGGCGACCGCGACCTCTCGAAGAACGGCGGCGCCGCCCGCCTGTCCGGTGACCAGACGAAGGCCGTCAAGAAGGCCATCGACGGCACCCGTCCCGACAACGTCATCCTGCTGATCGGAGACGGCATGGGCGATTCCGAGATCACCAGCGCCCGGAACTACGTTCGCGGCGCTGCGGGGCGCTTCCCGGGCCTGGACAACCTGCCGCTCACCGGCCAGTACACGACATACTCGCTGACCAAGGACGGTCGCCCCGACTACGTGCCCGACTCGGCCGCGACGGGCACCGCGTGGGCGACGGGCACCAAGTCCTATGACGGCGCGATCGGCGTGGACATCACGGGCAAGCCGCAGGAGAACCTGCTCGAACTGGCCAAGAAGGCCGGTTACAAGACGGGCAACGTCTCGACCGCGGAACTGCAGGACGCCACCCCGGCGGTGTTGCACGCGCACGTCTCGAAGCGTGGTTGCTACGGGCCCGAGGCCACGACGGCGCAGTGCCCCGAGAACGCCAAGGAGAACGGTGGTCTCGGCAGCATCACCGAGCAGCTCATCGACACGCGCGCCGACGTCACGCTGGGCGGCGGCGCGAAGACGTTCGCCGAGACCGCGAAGGCCGGGAAGTGGAAGGGCCTGTCGCTGCGCCAGCAGGCCGAGAACCGCGGTTACCAGATCGTCGAGGACCTCACTTCGCTCACGAAGGTCAAGAAGGCCGACCAGAACAAGCCGGTCCTGGGCCTGTTCGCCCAGGGCAACTTCCCCGTCCGCTGGACCGGCCCTGCGGCGACGCCCGACGGCGGCACGAAGGCGCCCGTCGCGTGCACCGAGAACCCGGCCAGGACGGCGTCACTGCCCAGCCTGGCCGACCTGACGAAGAAGTCGATCCAATTGCTCGAGAAGGGCAACCGCAAGGGCTTCTTCCTGCAGGTCGAGGGCGCCAGCATCGACAAGCAGAACCACGCCTCGGACGCGTGTGGCCAGATCGGCGAGACGCTCGACCTCGACGAGGCCGTCAAGGTCGCGCTGGACTACGCCAAGAAGGACAAGCACACGACGGTCATCGTCACGGCGGACCATGCCCACACGAGCCAGATCGTCGAGGCTGGTTCGCAGACGCCCGGCGCCACGGTCAACCTGCTGACGAAGGACGGTCAGCCGATGACGATCAACTACGCGACGAGCGCGACGTCGGGCTCACAGCAGCACACCGGTTCGCAGTTGCGGATCGCCGCCTACGGTCCGCGAGCCGCGAACGTCGTGGGACTGACCGATCAGACGGACGTGTTCTTCACGATCCGCGATGCGCTGAAGTTGAAGAAGAAGTAATTCGCCGGGCGTGAAACGGCGGGCCGTCACCTCGGTGGCGGTCCGCCGTTCGTCGTTCGTCAGGCCGACAGTTCGTCCATGGCCGTGTCCCACGCGGGATCCAGGCCGAGTTCGCGCCAGGGATCGT
>CAYYQO010000208.1:0-5125 GCA_964473845.1 uncultured Aeromicrobium sp. | reverse complement strand
CGTTCCGCGACGGCGAGGACGCCGTGTCCCCGCTCTTCTGCGCGATGGCCGACACGGCCGAGCAGGAGGTCATGGAGGAGGAAGTGCCCTTCATGCAACTGGTGTCCAAGCGGCTCGTGCGCGACAACATGGGCTTCGGCAAGTTCACCGGAGGCATGGGCTACGAGATGATCGTGGCCTCGGAGGGCACCCCGCAGTGGGGATTCATGACGGTGACCTCGGGCGCGAAGTTCTCGTCCATCTACGGCATGTACGGCGGCTACGGCTGTGGCACCTACCCGCTCGCGATGGTCAAGGGCACGAACGTCTACGAGCATATCCGGCGCGATCCGAAGATGTTCGACCTCTCGATCGAGAAGGTCATGAACGAGCGTCCCTTCGAGGAGGGTCGTTATTCGACCTACCACATGGGACTGCAGTTCGACATCGCCAAGGACGGCGAGCTCTACATGATCAGCCAGGGCGCGGGCGGTGGTTACGGCGATCCGCTGGAGCGTGATCCGGCGTCCGTCGTCAAGGACGCCGAGCTGGGACGGATCAGCCAGAAGGTGGCCGAGGACTTGTTCAGCGTGGTCTACGACGCCGAGACGTTCCGGATCGACGTGGCTGCCACCGAGGCTGCCCGCGCGGCAGCACGCCGGGCGCGGCTGGAGCGCGGCAAGCCGTACGCGGAGTTCGTCGAGGAGTTCGTCACTCCCGAGCCGCCGGCTGAGCTGCCCTACTACGGCTCGTGGGGTTCGGACACCGACGACATCACCGCGACGGTCTTCACGATCGATGGACCCGAGCGCGTGGTCGGGCCCTTGTCGGAGTTGCCGATCGTGATGATCCCGGACCGCCGCGAAGTCAAGATCGGCAAGCTCGAAGCTCGCATCGCCGAACTGGAGGCCAAGCATGGCGAGGTCGTGAAGCGCCTCGCGTGACCCAGCGGTGCCGTCCGGGGTGTCCTGACCCCGGGCGGCACCGTCACCCCCCTGCCCCTTCCCGCTCCAGGAGCTCTCATGTCCACCTCGTTGCAGTCCCTCACCTCCCAGACGCCGACAGGCCGCACCCGTCCCGTCCTGTTCGAGCACGACGACTATGCGACCGCTGTCCTACGGCAGGGATCGGCCATTCCGTGGTCGGACCTGGCTTCGCTCAGCGGTCATGTCGGCCAGGTCCACTCGTTGCTCGACCCCGACGCGGTGTGGGTCGACGTCGAGGCGTTCCATGCCAACGCGCTCCAGGACGCTCCCGCGCTCGTCGCCTCGCTCGCGGCCCGGAAGCGGACGGGGTACGCCCTGCGTACCCTGCTGGCGGACGCCGAACTCGTTGAGTCCCTGGCCCAGATGCTGGTCGTGCTGTCCGACGCGTGCCGGCGTCCCGTGGTGGTCGACATACCCTCACCGGCGCGCTGGCTCTCGCGGGCGCACGCCTTGGCCGGGACGCCGTTGGACGAGGTCACTGCCGACGCGGCTGACAGTGCGTCGATGTATCTGGCGGAATGGCTCGGAAAACTCGGTTCCCCCAATGTCGGGCTCGTGTTGTTGGACGGTCGGGTGACTCCCGGCGATGCGGCTCTGGAGACCGACGAGGTGCTCGCCGACTACACGTCGGTGCTCAACGTTGCACGCCACTACGGCTGGTCGGTTGCGCTGCGCACCGAGGCGGGCGTGCAGGTCGGGGAGGACGAGCCCTCGATCGGGGTGCTGCCGGCGCAGTGGTGGGCCAGCGGGAACGACGCGCCCGCCGGAGACGTGCTGCTCGGCACGATCCCGACCGATGTGTCGCCGGAGACGGTGCTCGACGAGATCGCGCGACTGCGCTGAGAAGGGGACGAGCCATGGACAAGGTCGTCGCGGACGCCGCCACTGCCGTTGCCGACATCGGTGACTCGATCACGCTCGCCTCGGGAGGATTCGGCATCTGCGGTATCCCGGCCGTGCTGTTGCGCGCCCTGGCCGACCGTGGAAGCCGGGAACTGACGCTGGTGTCCAACAACTGCGGGATCGTCGGCGTGGGCAATTCGCTGCTGTTGGAGAACCGGCAGATCACCCGGCTGATCGCCTCGTACGTGGGTGAGAACAAGGAGCTCGAGCGGCAGTATCTGACCGGGGAGGTCGAGATCGAGCTGACTCCGCAGGGAACCCTGGCTGAACGGCTGCGGGCGGGCGGTTCGGGAATCGCTGCCTTCTACACCCAGACCGGGGTCGGCACTCTTGTCGCCGAGGGCGGACTGCCGCTGCGTCACGCCCCAGACGGCTCGGTGGCCCTGGCGTCACCGGCCAAGCCGATCGCCCAGTTCGGCTGGGACGGCGGCCCCCGCGAGTTCGTGCTGGAGACCGCGATCCGAGCCGACTTCGCACTCGTGCGCGCACACCGTGGCGACCGGCACGGCAACCTCGTCTTCGCGCAGGCGGCGCGCAATTTCAACCCGCTGTGCGCGATGTCGGCCCGGACCACGATCGCGGAGGTCGAGGAGCTGGTCGATCCCGGCGAGCTCGATCCCGGCGAGATCC
The DNA here is from genome assembly GCA_964473845.1 of uncultured Aeromicrobium sp. Taxonomy (GTDB): domain Bacteria; phylum Actinomycetota; class Actinomycetes; order Propionibacteriales; family Nocardioidaceae; genus Aeromicrobium. The sequence goes on along the minus strand of CAYYQO010000208.1, from coordinate 2,627 downwards.
ACTTGCCGGGGATCTACGTCGATCGGGTCGTCGCGCTGACCCCGCAGCAGGCTGCCGACAAGGGAATCGAGCGGCGTACCGTGCGCCCGTCCGAAGGGAGTCGATGATGGCGTGGAGTCGCGACGAGATGGCCGCGCGCGCTGCCCTGGAGCTGCGTGACGGCGACTACGTCAACCTCGGGATCGGCCTGCCGACGCTGGTGCCGAACCACGTGCCTGACGGTGTCGAGATCGTCCTGCAGTCAGAGAACGGCATCCTCGGCCTCGGCCCCTACCCGGCCGAGGGTCAGGAGCAGGCCGACCTCATCAACGCCGGGAAGGAGACCGTGACCACCCTGCGCGGTGCGAGCTTCTTCGACTCGGCCCAGAGTTTCGCGATGATCCGCTCAGGCCGGATTGACGCAGCCATCCTCGGCGGCATGCAGGTCAGCAGGAACGGAGACCTGAGCAACTGGGTGGTGCCGGGCAAGTTGGTCAAAGGTATGGGCGGCGCCATGGACCTCGTGCACGGTGCCGGGCGCGTGGTGGTGCTGATGGAGCACTGCGCGCGGGACGGCTCGCCGAAGCTCCTCGAAGACAACACTCTGCCCCTGACCGGTGCGGGTGTCGTCGACCGGATCATCACCGACCTCGCCGTGATCGATGTGACGTCGCACGGACTGGAACTGGCCGAATGTGCCCCCGGTGTGCGGGCCGACGAGGTTCGCGCCGCCACTGGCGCCGCTTTGGCGATCCCGCCCGAGATGTTGGTCGACTGATGAGCAGCTGGGCATCGTGACGCTCTGAATCGGCCGCGGATCCGGGCGTTCGCGTGACTCACGGTTACCTCCCGGTACGGTGACGTGGTGAAGCGATGGATGCCGTGGGGATGGGCCGCGCTGGTCGGTGCGCTCTACACCCTGATCTCGTTGTTGTCGTGGCGCCGGCTGACGGTGAACTCGTGGGACAACGCGATCTTCGAGCAAGCGATCAAGGCGTACTCGAGATTCGAGGCGCCGATCGTCCCGGTGAAGGGACCGGGTTACAACATCCTGGGCGATCACTGGTCGCCGATCGACGCGTTGCTCGCGCCCGCCTACTGGCTGTTCCCGCGTGGCGAGACATTGCTGGTGGCCCAGGCGGTCCTCATCGCCCTGTCGGTCGCGCCGATCACGAAACTGGCGATCGAGAAGCTGGGTGACCGGGTCGGCTGGACCATCGCGATCATGTACGGCCTGGCCTTCGGGTTCGGTGGTGCCGTCGTCGCGGAGTTCCACGAGGTCGCGTTCGCCGTTCCGATCCTGGCCATGGCGGGTGTCGCCTTCGTGCAGCAGCGGTACACCGCGGTCATCTGGTGGTCGCTGCCGTTGCTGCTGGTCAAGGAGGACATGGGTGTCACGGTCGCGGCGATCGGCGTCGCGATGTGGCTCGCCGGCGCGCGTCGCAAGGGCCTGATCGTGGCGGCCACCGGTGCCGTCGCACTGGTCCTCGTGGTCTGGGTGCTGATCCCCGCGTTCAACACGGGCGGCGGTTACGACTACACCAGCAACCTCGGAGGTGAGGTCGGAATCTGGCAGACGTTGACCACCGAGTGGGACCGCAAACTGCTGACCCTGCTGCTGACCTTCGGGATCACGGGCTTCGCCGCGCTGTGGTCACCGTGGGCCGTGGTCGCCGCTCCGACGTTCATCTGGCGGTTCCTGGGCGACGTCGACTACTACTGGGGCACCGAGTGGCACTACTCGGTCGTGCTCATGCCGATCCTGTTCGTCGCGATGATCGACGCGATCGACCGCCGACGCTGGCTGGAGTGGCCGGCCGTCGTGCTGGGGGCCGCCGTGGGTGGGTACATGCTCGCCGGGGGACCGGTGGTCAAGCTGCTCGAGCCCGAGACCTGGGACGCCTCTCCACGCCGCGAGGCGCTGGCCGAGGCGATCGACACGATCCCCGAGGAAGCCGTCGTCGAGACCGACATCGGCGTCCTGAAGTACCTCACGAGCAGCCACGACGAGGTGTACTGGATCGGCACGATCGGCGATGTCGTGCCCGAGTACATGATCTTCGATCGCGGCATCACCCAGCACGACATCCTCGAGCACGGCAGCCAGCACGGAGCCACGTACGAGGTGGTCTTCGACCGGGACGGCTACGTCGTGGCCCGCAAGGTCGGCTGACCGGATCTCGATACACGATCTCGCTTCGCTCGCTCGCACTCGATCGGCGGTCACGGCCTCCGTCGATCGAGTAGCGCGCGAGGAACGAGCGGCGTATCGAGATCCCGGGATCGACTCCAGCAGCGAGACGTGCGTCACACGTCGTGGTGACCGGCCGAGGTTGCGTGGTACGTTGCGGGCGCCTCAGATCCCTGAGGTGGTCCGTCTCCAGCGAAGTCCGGTGAGATTCCGGCGCTGTCCCGCAACGGTGGTTCCGTCTTCACGACGGACGAGCCCGGTCGCCTGGTTCGGATCGATGGTCGGTTCCCGGAGCAGGGGCCGCTCACGGCTCTCCTTGCCGACGAGTGCGCCTGCCCGGCGCGGTTCGAGGAGAAGCCCCCCATGAAGCACCACCCAGCCACCACCCGTCGCGGTCTTGCACGCACGGTGTCCGCCCTGCTGATTGCCGCGCTGGCGCTCGCCGGTTGCTCGAGCA
>CAYYQO010000207.1:0-5131 GCA_964473845.1 uncultured Aeromicrobium sp. | reverse complement strand
ACGACGTCGACGTGCTCGCCATCCAGGAGACCAAGTGCCGCGACGACCAGTTCCCGGGACTGGAGTTGGATGCGCTCGGGTATGAGTACGCGCATGTGGGCCTGAACCAGTGGAACGGTGTCGCCATCATTTCCAGGGTCGGGTTGCAGGACATCGAGAACTCCTTCGGCGTCGACCAGCCCTTGTACGACGATCTGCTGGAGCCGCGGGCGATCGGCGCCACCTGTGGCGGTGTGCGGATGTGGAGCCTCTACGTGCCGAACGGGCGCGATCTCGACCACGCTCACTACGCTTACAAGCTCCAGTGGCTGGCGCGGCTGCGCTCGGCGGGCGAGCAGTGGCTCGCCAAGGAGCCGGATGTCCCGATCGCCCTCACCGGCGACTGGAACATCGCGCCCCAGGACGACGACGTGTGGGACATGGCCGTCTTCGAGGGCAAGACGCATGTGTCCGAACCCGAGCGTGCTGCCTTCTCGGCCATGATCGACGCAGGCTTCACCGATGTCGTCCGCCCCCACACGCCGGGACCGGGGGTCTACACGTACTGGGACTACACGCAGTTGAGCTTTCCCAAGAAGAAGGGCATGAGGATCGACTTCGTCCTGGGGTCGCCCGCGTTGGCCGAGCGGGTCGAGGGAGCGTGGATCGACCGCGAGGAGCGCAAGGGCAAGGGGGCCAGCGACCACGCGCCCGTGGTCGTCGACCTGGCTGACTGAGGCCGGTTCAGTTCCGCTTCTCGCGCGCCTGCTCGATACCGGCCTTGACCAGCAGGAACGGCAGCAGGAACGTGGCCAGTGCCGACACCAGCCACACGATCACGGCCGCGATGAACCACGTGGCGAGGCCGTCGATCTCCAGCGCACTGCCGAAGAGGCTGGCGATGAACAGTGCGGCCAGGGTCGAGACGATGCCGATGCCGCCGAGGAAGGCACTGGCGTTCTTGCGCACGACGTTGAAGATGAACGGCGCCAGGATCGCCTGCGCGAGCGCGAAGATCACGACGGTGAGGATGAAGCCTGATGCGCTGACCTTTAGGTGTTCGTCATCGAGGATCGCGTTGGCCACGAGCAGGCCGATGGCGGCCGACACCAGGTTCAGGGCCGTGTGGATGAGCAACCGGATCATGGTCTGACTGTAGACCCGCGAGGGACCTGGCGTGGGGATCCGCGGGGCTCTGTGCCTTCCCGCAACCCGCGGCGATCAGTCGCCTTCATCTACCGCCAGCGAATCGCGGTCGACCTGGCCGGCCCGGAAGGCCGCACGGCCGACCATGTGTGCCGAGACCGGCGCGGTCAGCAATTGGAACAGGGCCACGACGATCACCAGGGTGAGGCTGCTGACGTTGTCGATGCGCAGCGCCAAGCCGGCCAGGATCAACAACAGTCCGAACGTCTGGGGCTTGGTGGCCGCATGCATGCGCGTCAGGATGTCGGGGAAACGCACGACGCCGACCGCGGCGATGAAGGCGAACAGAGCACCCAGGATCAGCAGCGTCCCGGAGATGACGTCGATGACCAGCGTCCAGTTCACTGGTGCTCACCCCTTCCAGCCTGCAGGGCCGCGTACCGCGCGATGCTGACCGAACCCAGGAAGGCGACGAGCGCCAACGCGACCAGGATCGGCAGGGTGGTGGTGTGCTGACGGATGGCCGCCTCGACCCCGATGGCTCCGACGCACGCAGCGACGAAGACGTCGGCCGCGACGGTCCGGTCGAGCATGGTCGGACCGCGCACGATCCGGATCAGACACGCCAAGCCGGTCAGGCCCAACAGCGCAGCACACACGATCCCCACGATGGTCATGCGTCCTCCCGGAGTCGTCGTTCGCTCTCGGCCACCTCGTCGTCGGTGCCGATGGCCCTGAGCAGCACATGTTCTTGGTAGCGGGCGTTGTGCCGCGCCGTCGCCACCTTCTCCGGCGTCGATGCGTCGAGGATGTGCAGCCACATCCTTCGCCCCTGCGAGTCCAGTTCGATCAGGAGCGAGCCCGGCACGAGCGAGATCAGCTCACCGGTCAAGGTCTGGCGCAGTTCGGAGTGACTGACCAGATCGATCTTGATGACGGCACTGGGCGGAGGCTCCTTCGGCCGGATCGCGAGCCAGCCGACGATGAAGCTGGCCACGGCCAGATCGAACAGGAACTTCACCACGAGCACGATCGTCGACCAGGGCCGCAGCACGCCGTTGACCGAGACCCGCGGGAACGGGAACACGATCAGGATGAGACAACTCACGATGATGCCGCCGACCAGATTCAGCGGAGTGATCTCGCCCCACAGCAACAGCCAGACGATCGTCAGCCAGATGATGACGGGCAGGTGCCAGACGTGCAGGCCCCGTGAACGGTCAGCCACGATCCAACACCGCCTCGATGTAGGGGGTGCGCTCGTGCAGTTCGTCGGCTGCGCGCTCGGCCAGGGCGAACAGCGGCGAGGCGAACACCGTCAGGGCGATCGTCACGAGCCCGAGGGTGACGGTCGGCATCGCCATCCGCAGCGGCAGCCGCTCGCCCTCGGTGTCCTCTTTCCACGAGGTCTCGCGCTGGGTCATGGTCGAGATGCCGCTGCCGCCGTGCAGCGATCCGCCCGGGACGATCGGGTCGAAGGGTACGGGCGTGTCGTCCTCGGCCTCGCCGAGTGGCTGCCAGAAGGCACGGTTCCAGATCTTGGCCATGGCGTAGAGCGTCAGCAGGCTCGTGGCGACGGCGGCCCCGACGGCGGCCAGGGCCAGCCAGTCGCCGGCTTCGACACCGGCCTCGAGCAGGGCGAGCTTGCCCAGGAAGCCCGAGAACGGAGGGATGCCGGCCAGGTTCATGGCAGGGACGAAGAACAACAGCGACAAGGCCGGTGCGTGCCTGGCCAGACCTCCGAGCCGGTCGAGGTTCGTCGTCCCAGACCGGTACTCGATCAGTCCGGCGACCAGGAACAGCGTGGTCTGGACCGTGATGTGGTGGACGATGTAGAAGATCGCGCCCGCGATGCCCAGTTGGCTGGCGATCGCGATGCCGAACAACATGTAGCCGATGTGACTGACCAGGGTGAAGGACAGCACACGTTTGATGTCCGACTGTGCGACGGCGCCCAGGATGCCGACCACCATCGTCAGGATCGACGCCCACAGCAACAGGGTGCGCAGCTCGTGCTCCGGGAACAGCAGCGTCTGGGTACGCAGCATCGCATAGATGCCGACCTTGGTCAGCAACCCGGCGAACACGGCCGTGACCGGTGCCGGTGCGGTGGGATAGGAGTCGGGCAGCCACGCGGAGAGCGGGAACACCGCGGCCTTGATCGCGAAGGTCAGCAGCAACAGCAGTTGCAGCATCGTGGCGACATTGCTGTCCAGGGTGGGCATCCGCTGGGCCAACTGGGCGAAGTTCACGGTGCCCGTCGCCGCGTAGACCGACGCGATCGCGATCAGGAACAACGCCGACGACGCCAGGCTGACGACGATGTAGATCGTGCCTGATCGGACGCGAGCTTCGGTACCGCCGAGGGTGATGAGGACGTACGACGAGGCCAGCAGGATCTCGAACCCCACGAACAGGTTGAACAGGTCGCCCGAGAGGAACGCGTTCGAGACACCGGCGCTCAGCACGAGGAACGTCGGGTAGAAGACCGACAGGGGGGTGTCGCGGCCGAACTCGACGATGCCCTGACCGATCGAGTACAGCAGGACGCACAGGGTGACGATGGTCGAGATCAGCAGCATGAGGGAACTCAGCCGGTCCGCCACGAGGCTGATGCCCAGTTCGGCGGGCCACCCACCGACGTTGAACGTCTGGGGTCCGTGTCGGTCGGCGCGCACCAACAGCACGACGGTCGACGCGACGACCGCGAGCAGCGTGATGATGCTGATCCACCGCTGCGGTCCGGCGAATCGGCCGAAGGCCAGGCACAGGCCGGCGCCGAGCAACGGCAGGATCACCGGCGCCAGCACGAGTTGATCGAGCAAGCCGTCGCTCATGATGTGGTGACCTTCTGCTCGGAGCCGGTCGGGTCGTCGTCGCCGTCGTAGCCCTCGTCCGGCAGTTCGGTGTCGTCGGCCTCGACGAAGGTGGCCGACACCTGGTCGCGCTCGGCGCGGCGGCGGATCAGGTCGTCCTCGAGGTCGTCCTGGACGTCATCGGTGCCGGTCAGCTGCCACGCGCGGTACGCCAGGGCGAGGCCGAACGCGGTCGTGCCGAGCGTGATGACGATCGCGGTCAACGCCATCGCCTGCGGCAGGGGATCAGACATCCGATCGCTGCTGAGGCCGATGATCGGGGCGCTGCCGGCCGGTCCGGAGACGACGAGGAACAGCACGTTCAGCCCATTGCCCAGCAGGACGAAGCCGACGAGGATGCGGGTCAGGCTGCGCTCGAGGATCAAGGTGACACCACAGCCGACCATCACGCCGACCACGACGATCAGGGTGAGATTTGCGGTCATGTGCCGACCTCCAGACGCTCGCTCATGCCGTCACCGCCGTGGGCTCGTCGGTTCCTTCGTCCTCGATGTGGGCGTCGATGCCGTTGCCGAAGCTGCGCAACACGTCGAGCGAGAGGCCCACGACGACGAGGTACACGCCGATGTCGAAGAAGACCGACGTGACCAGGTGCAGTTCCCCCAAGACCGGGATGGAGATGTCGATGATGGCGCTCTGCAGCACGCCGCCTCCGAGAAGCGTGGGCAGCAGACCCGACAGCGCGGCGGTCGCCAGGCCGAGGCCCAGCACGGAGCCGGCGTCGACCGGAGCGGCATTGTCGAGCTCCTCGCGGCCACCGGCCAGGTAACGGATCATCAATGCGAGCCCGGCGATCAGGCCGCCGGCGAACCCGCCACCGGGAGAGTTGTGACCCGAGATCATCAGGTAGACCGAGAATACGACGACGGTGTGGAACACCAGTCGGGTCACGATCTCGAACACGATCGAACGACGGTGGTCGTGCAGGTTCGCCGCCAGCCAGGCGTTCGAGTCGGGAGTGATGACGCGGTGGGGACGTTCCTGGCGGCCGGACCGGTCGGTCAGCAGGAAGATCAGGCTGGCGATGCCGGTGGCCGCGACGACCAACACGCTCAGTTCGCCGATCGTGTCCCAGGCGCGGATGTCGACCAGGGCGACGTTGACGATGTTCTTGCCGCCGCCGTACTCGT
>CAYYQO010000206.1:0-5149 GCA_964473845.1 uncultured Aeromicrobium sp. | reverse complement strand
GCCCGCCGAACAGCCCTGATGGACTTCAAGGTCGTCATCCCGGCGCGCTACGCCTCGTCGCGGCTGCCGGCGAAGCCGCTGCTCGACCTCGGCGGCAAGCCGATGGTCGTGCGCGTCGCCGAACGCGCCGCGCGCTCGGGCGCCGGCGAGATCTGCGTCGCCGGCCCCGGAGTGTTCCGCGGCTACCTCGACAACCCCGCCGCGAACGAGGCAGCGTTCCGTGACGGCTGGTTCCGCACCGGCGACATCGGATTCCTCGACCCTGAGGGCTTCCTCTACATCACCGGTCGCGTCTCCGACATGTACATCTCCGGCGGCTCGAACGTGCACCCGCGCGACATCGAGGAAAAGCTCCTCAAGCACCCCAGCGTCAACGAGGCCGTCGTGTTCGGTGTACCTGACCGCAAGTGGGGAGAGGTCGGCGTCGCCATCTGCGTCCCCACACCCGGCATCGACCCTGATACCGACGAGGTCCGGGAGTGGCTCAGCCTCCACATGGCCCGCTACAAGGTGCCCAAGGTGCTGGTGTTCTGGCCCGAGCTTCCCCGCTCCGGCTACGGAAAGGTCCAGCGTCGCACGGTGCGCGACCTCTACCTGCAAGCAGATGAGGAGTCCGCGTGACCGCCACCGTCCCGCGCTTGGAGCCCATCGCTCACCCGGGCCCGCCTGTCACCCCCCGGCTCATCTCGGTGCCCACCAGGTCACGGTCGCTGTGGGCGGTCCTCCCGGCAGGTAGCCGCCTCATCGACGCGCTCCACGAGTTCCTCGCCGATGCCGGAGTCGCCTCCGCCCAGGTCGAGCTCCTGTCGGGGAACCTTGCTGAGGTGGCGTACTGCTACCCGGCCATCGGCACCGCAGCCGACCAACCCATCTGGTACAGCGCGCCGCAAGACGCCGAGGGCCCGGTCAGCCTCGTCGGTGGGGGCACCACCGTCGGGTTCCGGGACGGCGACCGGTTCATCCACGCCCACGCCGCCTGGTTCGACGCAGACGGCCATCTCCGCGGCGGCCACCTGCTCCCCGAGACCATCGTCGGCACCAACGGCGTCACGGTCCTGGTCCACACCCTCGAGGACGCCACCCAGTACAGCGCCGACGACCCCGAAAGCCGGTTGCCGGTGTTCACCCCCACCGCCGCCCAGAGCGGTCCGGCGAATGAGGTGCCTGCGCCCAACGCAGCCGTCATCGCCCGGATCTGCCCCGGAGAAAACCTCCTCAACGCCTGCGGAGAGCTCATGCGCGCACACGGCCTGTGTTCGGCCAGGGCAGGCGGCAGCATCGGCAGCCTGGTCGGTGCCGCTCTGTACCGTCCTTCCGGCGCCTTGTGGATAGACGGCCCCGCCACCGAAGTCGCCCTCTCTGGTCAGCTTCAGCTCGATGAAGCCGAACAGGTGCAGGGTCAGTTGTCCGCCATCGTCATCGACCGCCACGGACGGGTGCACACCGGAGACCTGCTCGCCGAGAACATCGTCGCCGTCACCGTCGAGCTGTTCCTCTCGGGTGTCCGATGAACCGCGACGCCCGACCCGCCCCGAACGACCACGGGCTGACCGACACCGTCATCCTCGTCTTCGGTGCCGGGTCCTCAGGTGCGGGCCTGAGCAACGGTGAGGCCGCCGCGCTCACCTACGCCCGGGCCGGCGCTCGAGTGGCGTGCATCGACCGCGACCCGGTCGAGGCCGAACGTGTCACCAAGGAGATCTCCGCCGAGGGCGGCACCGCCCTCGCCGTCCAGGCCGACGTCACCCTCGAGACCGACGTCATCCGTGCCGTACGTGAGGTCACCTCCACGTGGGAGGCACCTGGCGGCCTCCACAACAACGTCGGTGTCGCCGTAGGTGGCGAGGTCGTCGACCTCGAGCGCGGCAACTGGGACTCCGCGATGGCCATCAACCTGACCAGCTGCTACCTGACCATCAAGCACGTCCTGCCCCTGATGCTCCAGCGCGGCAAGGGTGTCATCGTGAACGTGTCCTCGATCGCCAGCATCCGCGACACCGGCTACGTGTACCCCGTCTACAACGCCTCGAAAGCCGGGGTGAACCAGCTCACCGTGTCCATCGCGCTCACCTACGCCGCCCGCGGCATCCGCGCCAATGCCATCGCACCAGGCCTCATCGACACCCCGCTGGTGGGCCGCCAGATCGTGGACGACCCGGCCGAACTCGAGGCCGAACTCGCCGCCCGGCACGCCGCCAGCCCGACCGGGCGGATGGGCAGCCCATGGGACATAGCCGAAGCAGCACTGTTCCTGATGACCGACCGCGCCGCGTACATCAACGGCGTCCTGCTGCCCATCGACGGCGGTCTGGCGGCACGCTGTGTCTGAGCCAGCCGCCTTCGACACCGAGATCGAGAGCCTCGTCGCAATGCTGCCGGCCGAGATCGTGGTTGCTGACCCCGACCTGCTCGCCAGCTACGCCCACGACGAGTCCCGCTTCACCGAGCGCCACACGCCCGCCCTCGCGCTACTCCCTCGCACAACCGAGGAAGTGTCCCTGTGTCTGGAGTCCGCGCACCGCCTCGGCATTCCCGTCGTCGCCCGCGGAGCCGGCTCCGGTCTCAGCGGGGCAGCGAACCCGCCCGCCGACGCGGTCGTGCTGAGCACACGACGCCTGAACAAGATCGTGGACATCGACACTGTCGACCGGGTCGCAGTCGTCCAACCCGGCGTCATCACCGCGGCGGTGCGCGCCGCAGCAGCCAGCCAAGGCCTGCTGTACCCACCCGACCCGGGCAGCATCGACATCTCCAGCATCGGCGGCAACGTCGCCACCAACGCCGGCGGCATGTGCTGCGTGAAGTACGGCGTGACCGGCGACTTCGTCCTCGCGCTCGAGGTCGTGCTCGCCGACGGCGCGATACTCCGCACCGGCCGCCGCACCGTCAAGGGCGTCGCCGGGTACGACCTCACCAGCCTGTTCGTCGGCTCCGAAGGCACCCTCGGCATCATCACCGAGGTGACGCTGAGGCTCCTTCCCGCCCCCGCCCGCCCCATGACGCTCCTCGCGACCTTTCCCGACCTGCGAGCCGCAGGCGACGCCGTCCAGGCCATCATCGCCACCGGCATCAGCCCCTCGATGCTCGAGTTGCTCGACCGGACCACCATCGGCGCGATCGAGAAGCTGTCCCCACTCGGGTTCAACGACTCCGTAGGAGCTGTCCTCCTAGTCCAGAGTGACAGCCCCGGCGCGGCCGGGGACATCACCTCGTTCGAGAAGGCATGTCTGGAGAACCGCGCCAGCGACGCCGTCAGCAGCAGCGACCCCGAAGAGTCAGCCATGCTCCTGCAGGCGCGACGTCAGGCCCTACCGGCGCTCGAACGACTCGGGGACTGGCTGCTCGACGACGTGTGCGTACCCCGTTCCCGTGTCGTGGACCTCGTCACACGCGTCGAGGACATCGCCGCACACGAAGGCGTCACCATCGGCGTGTTCGGTCACGCCGGCGACGGCAACATGCACCCGACTGTCATCTTCGACGAGGCTGACGAGGCCAGCCGGGCAGCAGCCATGCGTGCCTTCAATGCCATCACCGAGGCCGCGCTCGAACTCGGCGGCACCATCACCGGCGAGCACGGCGTCGGCCGCCTCAAGACCGGATGGCTGGCACGAGAGCTCGACCCCGTATCCCAGTGGGTCCACGCGGCCATCCGGCACGCACTCGACCCGAAGGCGTCTCTCAACCCCGGCGCCGTCCTGTGAACCTCATGACCCGAAAGGTAGTCGCGTGCGCGCAGTAGTCAAGGTCAACGAACAGGTCGGATGCACGTTCGTCACCGACCGCGCCGAGCCCGACCTCACGCCAGGTCAGGTCCGCATCGCGGTCGAGGCTGTCTCGGTGTGTGGCACCGACGCCGAGATCTACCACTCCACCCCCGCGGCGCGAGAGCTTGGCTTGTCGTATCCGGTCACCATGGGCCACGAGGTGGCGGGCACCGTCGTCGAGGTCGGACCTCACACCGTCGGGCCTGCCGTTGGCACCCGAGTGGCGGTGGAGACGCACCTGGGGTGCGGCGAGTGCTTCTGGTGCCACAACGGCGCTGAGCACAACTGCCAGGACCTCAAGCTACTCGGCGTCGACGTCGACGGCGCGTTCGCCGACCGGGTCGTCGTTCCTGCTCGTAGCTGCTTCCCGCTGCCCGACGGCATCAGCTTCGAGGCCGCGGCCTTGCTCGAGCCTGCGGGCAGTGGGATGCACGCTGTCCTGCGCAGCGGCGTCTCTCTGTCCGGCGCAAGTGTCCTCATCACCGGGGCCGGACCCGTGGGGTTGGTCCTCGCTCAAATCGCTTCGGCGCGGGGAGCCCGCAACGTGGTGGTCGTGGAACCCAACCCCGAGCGGCGAAAGCGTGTCGAGCTGCAAGGCGCCGGGGCGACTGCCATCGGCCTCGAGCACGAGCCCCTGGAGGTCGGCGACCGAACCACTCGGAGCCGGGGCGGGTACGACGTCGCCTTCGAGTGCTCAGGGAACCTCCAGGCCCTCGGTGCGCTCATCGGTGCCGTCCGCACCGAAGGCGCCGTGACCGCCGTCGGGCTCGTCAACGGCGACCTGCCGCTGCCCGTCACCCGGACGCTCATCACGCGCGGTCTGACGCTGCGAGGCAGCTTCGGGCGGTCGTTGTGGGAGACGTGGGAACAGCTGACCGCACTTGTCGTCGCCGGCAAGGTGGGGCTCGAGCAGCTGATCAGCCACCGCCTTCCGCTTGACGGGCTACCGACAGCGTTGGAGCTCATGCGCGGGGACGCGGGCAAGGTTCTGCTGCTGCCACAGCTCGAGATGATGACGGATCGAGATACGGCGTAGCCGCGGCACTTCTCCCGTCCCGCCGCAACTCGACATCCTTGTCAGGGCATGACTAGTATCGCCCCGCATTGGACCGATCCTCCCACTAGGTGTGGCGAATGGTCAGTGGTTGATGTCGAGGGCAGGCGGATCGCGTCGCGGGATCTGCCAGCCGGGGAGCGAAGAGGCCGTCAATTCAGCGAAAACCTGGATGGCGGCCTCTCTCGGTCCACGATCATCGCAGGTGGGCGAAGTCGTCCGGGACCGGCAGCGACTCCTCATCTGCAGCGTCGAACACCGCTTCCACCCGACTGGCCATCGTGCCGACCGCAGCGATCGTCAGGCCGACGGTCGAGACGACCCCGAT
>CAYYQO010000205.1:1560-5197 GCA_964473845.1 uncultured Aeromicrobium sp. | reverse complement strand
ACGCAACTCGATGGAGCCTCGGATCGATCGAGCGCACGCGTTCACGACGCCACAGCCGTTCGGTCTTGCTGCCGAACGATCTGATCACGCGACCACTCCACAACGGACGCCGTCGATAACGCTAGACGTTAAACCTGAACTCCACCGAGTTCCAGCACGTAGGGCCATCACGGCGATCAGACCAGCGAGATCACGGATCCGCCGACACAGGCGCACCGGACAGAATGCTGTAGACGAACATGTCCTTCCGCTGCTGCCCTACCTGCTGCCACGATCGCAAGAGCCCTTCTCGCAGATATCCGCATCGCTCGGCAGCTCGCCACGAGCCCTCGTTCCAGGGCTCGACGAACAGTTGAAGCCGCTCGACCTCCTCCAACTTCAGCGCCCAGCCCGTCAACGCTCGCAGAGCAGCTGTGAGGTAGCCGCGCCGTCGATGCCCGGGACCGACCCAGTAACCCGTGGTCGCACGAGCCTCGGCGATATCGCGCAGCCAGAGTCCGATCTGACCCACCGCCTCGTCGGTCTCAGAGTCTGCGATGGCGAAAGAATAGCCTGCACCTGACCACAGGCGTGAGTGCTGCCTCGCGATGTACTCCACCGCGTCGCGTCGAGACCCGCTCGTAGGCACCGTGGTGATCCAGGGGATCAAGTCATCCGAAGCAGCCGAGACGACGAGATCCGCATCTCGCTCCTCGAAGGCCCTGAGCACGACCGGTCCGTGCCGCAGACGCGGCACCGCTTCAGGCAGCACCATGCGGTGTCCAATCTCCGAAGGACGGGAGACAGCTGGAGCAGCCTCCAAGCACCTGCGTCACGGTCATGCGACCGTCAACGGGGTGATCGACGCGATCTGCTTCCCTACAAGGTCCTCCGCACGATCTAGTTCATAGTGACTCTGCAGGTTGATCCAGAACTCGGCCGAGGTGCCGAAGTACTTCGCCAGCCGCAGCGCGGTGTCCGCCGTGATCCCCCGCTTGCCATGCACGATCTCGTTGATCCGCCGCGGCGGTACACCGATCGACACTGCGAGCTTGTTCTGCGTGATGCCGAATCCCTCGATGAAGTCCTCCATGAGGACCTCGCCAGGGTGGATCGGCTCGATCTTGTCAGTGGTAGTCAACGATCTCCACCTCCTCTGGTCCGGCGTCGGTCCACACGAAGCAGATCCGCCACTGGTCGTTGATCCTGATGCTGTGCTGGCCGGCTCGATCACCCTTCAGTGCTTCAAGTCGGTTGCCGGGCGGGACACGAAGGTCGTCGAGCACCTCCGCGGAGCCCACCTGGCGCAGCTTGCGCAACGCGACCCGATGGATCCTCGGATCCATCGAGCGCACGCGCTCACGACGCCACAGCCATTCGGTGTCCTTGTCACCGAACGATCTGATCACAAGACCAGCGTATAACGCGGAGCGTCATTAACGCTAGACGTTAAACCGGAACTCCACCGAGTTCCGCTACAAACCAACCTCTGACGATGAGTAGTCAAGTTGCCAGCGCTAATCATCCCGCGGGTCAGAGCGTTGCTCTGATCCGTTCGTACAGTGCACGGCCGAGACCAGGTGCGCATAGCCACCGGCGACGCAAAGGAGCATTCTCACCGCGATGCGGTCGGCCAGCTATGACCGAGGATCGCAGTTGAAAAGCAAAGCGCGTCGCTCGCTCCTGAGCACCGCGATCGGGCGCAGAAGGATCTCAGATAGAGGTTGCCAGGTCATCGCCGGTTATCGAGCGCCGACTGTTTCGATGTCGTGTACGCGGTGTGGGCGGCGAGAATAGCCGTCACGGAGAGTACAGCGACGCTCAACGCAATCACCGGCAGGTGATCGATCAGCAGCATCGCGGCGATCATGATCCCCACCAGCATGGCTGCTGCGATGAATCGTGACCGTGCGAGGCGTCCGAATCGGGACCGGAGGAACAGCAGGTTCCCTGCCAGGTATACGAGCGGACCTGCCGCCGTCACGAGAACGATTGCGGGCGTGAGGTGGTCGTGGGAGAGCCGCAGCTCGATGGAGACGGCGACGAGGATCGCGCCCAAGACCATAAAAGCATGCGCATAGGCGTAGGCCGATCGGAGAGCCCCAGTTGACGAGTCCCCGCCGTGGGTATCAGGGCCAGCGAGGGCGAAGTAGTTCCACCAGAGCACGAACAGGGACGCGAAGCCGACGATCAAGCTCAGAGCGAGGCCGGGGGTGAGCTGCCCGTGGGAGACGATGCTGCCGCCCATGAGCAGGATGGACTCGCCCAGGGCGATGATGAAGACGAGACGGTTGCGCTCGGCCAGGTGCTCGGCGTCGGTGTCCCACTGGTGCATGGGGGCTGCGCCGATACCGGGGATCCGGTAGTGGGCGAGCGGGGCCGCGTAGTCGATGAGCACCGCGATCAACCAGAGACCCAGCCGCCACTCGAGGGGCAGTGCCGCACCGAGGACCCAGAACATGCCGGCCAGCAGGGTCCACAGCAGCAGCATGCGGTAGTTGGCTGCGAGCTGGTGGCCGCGGTAGGTGATCATCATGAACATAGGACGGAGGAGGCCCATGAACAGGTAGCACCCGACGAAGAGCCAGGCTCCGTCGCCGAAGGCGCTGGGTATAGCGATCGACATGCCCAGTGCGGCGAGCATGAGCACCCCGGAGAGCAGCTGCACTGGGGTGCGGCTCGGATCCAGCCAGTTCATCGCCCAGGCGGTGTAGTTCCAGCCCCACCACACCGCGGCGAACACCACGATGGTCTGGGCAGCGCCCTCCCAGGAGAGGTGCTCGATGAGCAGGTGCGAGAGTTGGATGATGGCGAAGACGTAGACCAGGTCGAAGAAGAGCTCGACGGGGCCGACCTCGGATCGACGGTGCCCGATGCGGGCGAGCGGGACGGTAGTCATGGTTGGTGAACCTCGTATGTGTGGTGCGGGGGCCTCGAAGACGACAGCGACGAGCGGGCGTCCAACTGGCTGGACGCCCGCTCGAGACGCTCGTGCCCGCTCTCAGCCTTCGCGGATCGTCATCTTCGCGAGCTTGTCGCCGTCGACGTCGAAGACGAACTTCGAGCGGCCGTTCGCGTGGTTGGAGCGCCAGTCGCCGATGACGGTGATCGTGCTAGCGGCGATGTCGACCTCCTCGACCGCGAGGGTGCCGCGCGAACCGATGAACTCCTTGTCGCTCCAGGTTTTGATCTGCTCGCGCCCAGTGAAGTCGCGGCCCCAGTCGTCGACGGTCCCGTCAGGAGCGAAGGCGTCGAGGAAGGCTTGTTCGTCGTGGTCGTTGACCGCGGTGATGAACGAGGCCACGGGTTCGGGGATGGTGGGTGCTGCCATGGGGCGCTCCTTATTTCGTAGGGTCGAGCTCAGCGGGTGGTGTAGCCGCCGTTGGCGAAGATCGTCTGGCCGGTGATCCACCAGCCCTCGGAGGCGAGGAAGCGGACGATCGGGGCGATGTCCTCGATCTTCGTGAGCTGACCGCCCATACCCTGCGACTTGTGGAACTCGACCCGCTCCGGGGTCTCCTGGCCGTAGAAGAACGGCGTGTCCATCGGACCGGGCGCGATCGCGGTGACGGAGATGCCTCGGTCGGCGAACTCCTTGGCCGCGGCGCGAGTGAAGTGCTCCACCTACGCCGGAGGCAAGTCGCCGGTGGAGCACTTC
>CAYYQO010000205.1:0-1550 GCA_964473845.1 uncultured Aeromicrobium sp. | reverse complement strand
TCCACCGGCGACTTGCCTCCGGCGTAGGTGGAGTAGCCGTCGGTGAACGCGGCCAGCAGCGCGGTGACGATGGTGATGATCTTGCCGCCGTCGGCGAGGTTCTTGCCGGCCTCCTGGATGAAGAAGTAAGCGGCCTTGGAGTTGATGTCGAACATCGAGTCGTACTCGTCCTCGGTGGTCTCCACGATCGGCTTGCGCAGCACCTTGCCCGCCGTGTTCACCGCGACATCGATCGTCCCCAGAGCCGCCTCAGCGTCGGCGAACAGTTCGGCCACGTTCGCCGGAACCGTGAGGTCCCCCTGAAACACCGCGCCCTTGCCTCCAGCCGCTTCGACGGCGGCCAGCGTCTGCTCCGCGTCCGCGCGACTGGAGTCGGAGTTGTAGTGGATCGCGACGTTCGCGCCGGCCTCGGCTGCTTGACGAGCGACCAGCCCGCCGAGGTTCTTCGCGCCGCCCGCGATCAGGACGTTCTTGCCGTTGAGCGTGTGATCGGCCATGACAGCCTCCATATCGTTGGTATGCAACAGTATTACTCTGCTACATACGCTAACGTAGCACTATGACAGGAGCACCGACAAGCGATACACGGGAGCGACTGATAGCGGCAGCCGCCGACCTCATCGCCGCCGCCCCCGGCGAGGAGTTCTCCCTGCGCGCGGTGTGCGACGCAGTCGGGGTGAAGATGCCGACGCTCTACCACTTCTTCGGCTCCAAGCAAGGGCTGATCGACGCTGTCATCGAGCACGGGTTCGACCTCTACCTGAACGAGAAGTCGTCGATGGAGTCCTCGGGCGATCCCATCCAGGACATCCGTGCCGGCTGGGATGCCCACGTCGCCTTCGGTCTGGCCAACCCCGGGTTCTACACTCTGATGTACGGGAAGGTCCGCCCTGGGCACTCCCCCGAGGCGCAGTCCCGTCCCAGCGAGATCCTGCGCGCGCTCACGGCGCGGGCCGCCGAACAGGGCAGGCTTCTGGTGCCCTCTGAGCAGGCTGCCGCGCACATCCTAGTGACCAACATCGGCGTCACCCTGCGCCAGATCATCCTGGCAGCGCCGGATCCTGCCCTGTCTCAAACTGTCCGTGAAGGCGCTATCTCGGCGATCACAGGCAAGGGAACACGAGCCAACGACTCGCTCACCACTGCCATCGAGCTCGCTGCAGCACAACCAGATGTCCTCGGCAGGGCGGAGACCCAGCTCCTCATCGAATGGCTCGGCCGGTTGAGCAGGGTTGAGAAGCTGCAGTAGGCGAGTGCCACGAGCTTCGGAGAGGCACAGCGGTTCAGGAGGTAGACAAGAGACCTTCTTCGATCAAACCAACGCCGTGCCAGCGGGCAGGATTCGCGCCGCGCGTACAGAGTGCCTAACTCAACACTAGGCCGTCGTAGATGCGCTCGGACGGCTCGACGTCCCGATCGACGGGGACGTGGAGTGTGGCGATGTGCAGCCGTTGCCCGTCAGACCTCACCAGACGTTAGTTTGAAAAGCGGAACTCCACCACGTCGCCGTCGACCATGACGTAATCCTTGCCCTCCATGCGGACCTTGCC
>CAYYQO010000204.1:843-5237 GCA_964473845.1 uncultured Aeromicrobium sp. | reverse complement strand
TTCCCGATGACGCACCACGTCGAGTGTGTCGCGGTGCTTGCGCCCGCCTGAGCATTGGGGTTGAGTTCGAGCGTGAAATACGCCGATCCGCACGCCTGCCCAGCCTGCCGGGGTGTGATCTCCGGGGGGAACCGGTGTCCACACTGCGACTTCGACCTGGGGTCGCTCCAGGCGCGTCGGCTCTGGGGACTGTTCGTCGAGGCCGACCGACTGGTGGTCGAGGGCCGCTCCGTCGCGTCGCCGCCGCCGGAAGCCACTCCGCCGACGGGCCAGCTCCACGGCGGATCGATGCCCGGCGACTCAGTGCTGGTGGGCTCGGGAGCGCCGACCGCCGCGCCGGTTCCGGTCCGCCCGTCGTGGTCGACCGGATCGATCCTGCTCGGTCTCGGCGCGGTGTGCCTCATCGTGGCCGGCATCATTTTCGCCTCCGTGGCGTGGGGCAGTCTCGGCATCCTGGGCCGCGCCGCCATCCTGCTCGCGGTGACCGCGGTCGTCGGGGTGTGCGCGGCCTGGGCCACGCGTCGCCGGCTGTTCGGTACGGCCGAGGCGCTGTGGACGGTCTTCCTCGGCCTCATCACCGTTGACGTGCTCGCCGCCGTCGCCGAGGGTCTCTTCGGCCTGGACTGGGGCGACTTCGCTGTTGTGTCCGTGGGCTGGACCGTCGTGATCGTGGGAGCCGGAGTGGCGATCGTGCGGTGGGCCCGTGCGGCTTTCGAACACGATCTGGTCATGCCGCAGCTGGCCGCCGGCCTGGCACCGTGGATCAGCGCCCCGGCGCTCATGAACCGGCTGGGGGAGTCGAGCGACGAGAACCTCTGGTTCTGGGCGGCGCTCGTCAGCCTGATGATCCCGGTGGCCGTCCTCGTCGTGTCCCGACGGCTGCGGTTGACGTGGACGTTCTGGCCGGTCGCGATCCTGTCCGTGTGTTTCGTGGCGGTGCTGGTCGCCCTCGCGATCGAGGCAGCGTTCTGGGACGAGCCGCTGCTGACGTTCTTCGAAGCGCTGCCTACCCTTACGCTCGCCGCCGCTGCGGTGGTCGCCGGCGTGCTCGGCCGGCCGGCGCGGTCGTGGGCCGGCGGCTTTGCTGCCGTCGCGGCGTTCTTCCTGCTCGGGGTCGCCGCCACGGGTTGGGCAGGAGAACTGGAGGTCTCCGAGAGTGCAGGTCTCGTCGCCGTGGCGATCGTCGTTGCCCTCGTCGCACTGTTCGCGGTCAAGACCGACGCGTGGTTCCTGGGCGTGCGCTGGGCGGCCGTGATCGTGGGCGCCGCCCTGCTGCTCTGGGCGCTGGGCGTGGCAACGTCGAATCTCGAGCGGATCGACAAGGCCGCGTGGTTCTCGTCACCGGCCGACGTGTGGGTACGCCCGACGGAGATGGCGATCACCGAGGGCACGTGGGTTGTTGCCGTCGTCGCGGCGCTGCTGGTCGGCTGGTGGGGACTGCGTCGATGGACGTCACCTCGGGTCGTTCCGTCCGCGTGGTGGACCCCGCTCGCGTTGATCGCCGGGGGAGCCGCCGTCGTCACGGCGGTCGCGTCATCGCTGCTGCCGTTCCTGGTTCATTCCGCGGTGCTGACCGCGGTGGGTGCAGCGCTGGCCGTCGGAGTGCGACGGTCTCCGTGGGCATTCGGCCTCGTCCCGCCCGGTGTCATCGGGTTGGCCATGGTCGTCGTGCCCACCGATGCCACCGTCACAGCGTGGGCGTGGGGTCTGGCGACGGCCGGCTTCGCGGTGTGCGCGCTCGTGGGCTTCGACGATCCGTCCGACGTCCGGCGAGGGATCTCGGCCGTGTCTGCGGGCCTGACGACGGGTGCCGCCATCGCCACGATCGGTCAGGTCGTCGACCAGGTCGGGGTGGACCGGGGCTGGTGGAGCACGGTCATCGCCGCAGGTGCCGCAGCGGCGTTGTTGCTGACGCTCGCGCTCGACGAGGCGCCCTGGCACCGGGTGGCCGTCGAGGTCGTCGCGGCCGCCGCGCTGGCCGTGGCGGTGCTCAGCGCACCCGATCTCGCCACCGTCTCGTTGCTGTTCACGATCGGAGCGGTCGCGGCGGGTCTCGTCGGGCTGCTCGACGACGACCGCACCTACCTGCGGTGGGTCGCTGCGGGCCTGGTCGGCTGTGCGTGGATCGCCCGGCTGGCCGCCAACGAGGTCCAGACGGTCGAGGCCTACACGGCTCCGTTCGCCGTGGCCCTGCTCGCAGCGGGGGTGTGGCGCCTGCGCACCGATTCCGGCAGCCGTACCTGGACCGTGCTGACGCCCGGACTGACGTTGGCGCTGCTGCCCTCGCTGCCGCAGGCGCTCGCGGATCCGACCAGCCTGCGGGCCGGACTGCTCGCCCTCGTGGCCGCGGCCGTCCTCGCCGTCGGCGTGCTCCTGCGGTGGGGCTCGCCCGTAGCCGCCGGATCGATCGTCCTGCTGGTCCTCGTACTGGCGAACGTCGGACCCACCGCGCTGGCGCTGCAGCGGTGGATCCTGATCGCGATCGCGGGGCTCGTGCTGCTCGTCGTGGGCACGACGTGGGAGAAGCGGGTCGCCGAGGGCCGGGCGCTCATCGCCCGCCTCACCGCGCTGCGGTAACTCGTGAGTTGGCGCGGACCAGGGCGGCTCGGGGAAGCGGTGAGTGGTCAACCCTTCCCTGGCATGGCCCGCCGCCGCCGACGGGTTTGGTTGACGAGTGCGAACCGAGAGAGATCCTTGGGAGATCCCGTTCCCGGAGTCAAGTGAGGGTCACCTGAGCAGCGCCATGGTTGGTGATCTTGATATCGTGTATCTTGATATCAAGATAAATGGTGCGACTTAGGTCAGCCTGACCGCACGCGAGTGGTTCATCGGGGGCAGGATGGGAACACCAGCGAAGGAGATGCCCATGAGCGTTGACACTTTCCAGGCGAAGGACTCCCTGCCGGTCGGGGACAAGTCCTATGACTTCTACCGACTGGACGCGGTGCAGGGCGAGGGACTCGACGTCGCCTCCCTGCCCTTCAGTCTCAAGATTCTGCTCGAGGCGCTGTTGCGCACCGAGGACGGCGCCGACATCACCGCCGACGACATCAAGGCACTGGCCTCCTGGGATCCCTCGGTCGAGCCCAGCAAGGAGATCCAGTTCACGCCTGCTCGCGTGATCATGCAGGACTTCACCGGCGTCCCGTGTGTCGTCGACCTCGCCACGATGCGCGAGGCGATGGTCGACCTCGGCGGTGACCCGAGCAAGATCAACCCCCTCGCTCCGGCCGAGATGGTCATCGACCACTCCGTGATCGCCGACGTCTTCGGCACGCCCGAATCGTTCGAGCGCAACGTCGAGATCGAGTACGAGCGCAACGGCGAGCGGTACAAGTTCCTGCGCTGGGGCCAGGGTGCCTTCGACGACTTCAAGGTCGTCCCGCCGGGCACCGGCATCGTGCACCAGGTCAACATCGAGCACCTTGCCCGCGTCGTCTTCGAGAAGAACGGCGTCGTCTACCCCGACTCCTGCGTCGGTACCGACTCGCACACCACGATGGTCAACGGCCTGGGCGTCGTCGGCTGGGGCGTGGGTGGCATCGAGGCCGAGGCCGCGATGCTCGGCCAGCCGATCAGCATGCTGATCCCGCGCGTCGTCGGCTTCAAGCTGTCGGGTGAACTGCCCGAGGGCTCGACCGCGACCGACTTGGTCCTGACGATCACCGAGCAGCTGCGCGAGCACGGCGTCGTCGGCAAGTTCGTCGAGTTCTACGGCCCCGGTGTCTCGGCCGTCCCGCTGGCCAACCGCGCCACGATCGGCAACATGAGCCCCGAGTACGGCTCGACCGTCGCGATCTTCCCGCTCGACGGCGAGACCACGAAGTACCTCAAGCTGACCGGCCGCAGCGACGAACAGATCGCCCTCGTCGAGGCGTACGCCAAGGCCCAGGGCCTGTGGCACGATCCCGACCACGAGCCGCGCTTCTCGGAGTACCTCGAGCTCGACCTATCGACGGTCGTTCCCTCGATCGCGGGCCCGAAGCGTCCTCAGGACCGCGTCGCGCTCGACGATGCCAAGCGCGGTTTCCGTGGCGCACTGAGCGCCTACGTGGACGATCTGCCCACGATCAGCGGCGACTACGACGAGGCGCTCGAGGAGTCCTTCCCCGCGTCCGATCCGCCGGCGTCCGATGCGCACGGCACCACGCCGCGTCGCGACTACCTGTCGTGCGTCCCCAAGGACAACGGCCGCCCCAGCGACCCGGTCGAGGTCACGGTCGACGGCCAGACGTTCACGCTCGACCACGGTGCCGTCACGATCGCCGCGATCACGTCGTGCACCAACACGTCGAACCCGTCGGTCATGATCGGCGCGGCGTTGCTGGCCAAGAAGGCCGTCGAGAAAGGCCTGACGAGCAAGCCGTGGGTCAAGACGACCCTCGCGCCTGGTT
>CAYYQO010000204.1:0-833 GCA_964473845.1 uncultured Aeromicrobium sp. | reverse complement strand
GCCCGCGCCGGTGTCGAAGGCGGTCAACGACGCCGACCTCGCGGTCGTGTCGGTGCTCTCGGGCAACCGCAACTTCGAGGGCCGGATCAACCCCGACATCAAGATGAACTACCTCGCCAGCCCGCCGCTGGTGGTCGCGTACGCCATCGCAGGATCGATGGACGTCGACATCACGACCGAGTCGCTGGGCGAGGACACCGAGGGCAACCCGGTCTACCTCAAGGACATCTGGCCCAGCCCGACCGAGGTCGAGGACGTCATCGCCAGCGCGATCAGCTCCGACACCTTCAAGTCCGAGTACGCCGACGTGTTCGCCGGTGACGAGCGCTGGCAGAACCTGCCGACGCCCGACGGTGACACGTTCGCCTGGGACGAGGACTCCACCTACGTGCGCAAGGCGCCGTACTTCGACGGCATGGGCCTCGAGCCCGACCCGGTCACCGATGTCGAGGGTGCGCGGGTCCTGCTGAAGCTGGGTGACTCGGTCACGACCGACCACATCAGCCCCGCCGGTGCGATCAAGAAGGACAGCCCGGCCGGCAAGTACCTGCTGGAGAAGGGCGTCCAGTCGCGCGACTTCAACTCGTTGGGTTCGCGTCGCGGCAACCACGAGGTCATGATCCGCGGCACGTTCGCCAACATCCGTCTGCGCAACCAGATCGCGCCGGGCACCGAGGGCGGGTTCACTCGTGACTTCTCCGCCGACGGCGAGGTCACGACGGTGTTCGAGGCAGCCGAGAACTACCAGGCGGCCGGGACGCCGCTGGTCGTCCTGGCGGGCAAGGAGTACGGCTCGGGTTCGTCGCGTGACTGGGCGGCCAAGGGCACGGCCC
>CAYYQO010000203.1:0-5315 GCA_964473845.1 uncultured Aeromicrobium sp. | reverse complement strand
GATGAAGCCGATGCGACCCACATGCCGGTGTTCCACCAGGTCGAGGGCCTGGCGATCGACCGCGGGCTGTCGATGGCGCACCTCAAGGGCACGCTCGACCACTTCGCCCGAGCCGTGTACGGGACCGAGATGACGACCCGGTTCCGGCCGTCCTACTTCCCGTTCACCGAGCCGTCCGCCGAGGTGGACCTGCTCTGCTACGTGTGCCACAACGATCCGGCCGAGGTCGCCTCGTGCCGCACGTGCGGTGGCGAGGGTTGGGTCGAATGGGGTGGTTGCGGCGTCGTGAACCCGCGCGTCCTGGTCGCCTGCGGTGTCGATCCCGACGAGTACTCGGGCTTCGCGTTCGGCATGGGCCTGGACCGCACGATCACCAGCCGTTACGACATCGCGGACCTGCGCGACCTGTGGGACGGCGACATCCGTTTCACCGAGCCCTTCGGAGTTGGTCTCTGACATGCGCGTTCCCATCGAATGGTTGCGGTCACTCGTCGAACTTCCCGATGCCGTCACGACGGAGCAGTTGGCAGATCGGCTGACGATGTACGACCTCAAGCTGGAGGAGATCCTCGGCGGCGGCCTGAGCGGCCCGCTGACGGTCGGTCGCGTGCTGGCGATCTCGGCCGAGGAGCAGAAGAACGGCAAGACGATCAACTGGTGCCAGGTCGATGTCGGTGAGGCAGAGCCGCGCGGCATCGTCTGCGGCGCCCACAACTTCGGTGTCGGCGACCTGGTCGTCGCGTCACTGCCGGGTACCTACCTGCCGGCCCTGGGCTTCGAGATCGCCGCCCGCAAGACGTACGGTCACGTCTCGGACGGGATGATCTGTTCGACCAGCGAGCTCGGCCTGCCCGAGGACGAGACGACGGCGCACGGCATCATCGTGCTGCCCGCCGACTCGGCCCTGCCGGGCGACGACGCGATCGCGTTGCTCGGCCTGGGGGAGCAGACCCTCGATCTCGAGGTCAATCCCGACCGCGCTTACGCGCTGAGCCTGCGTGGCGTCGCCCGCGACGCCGCCCTCGCCTACGGCGTTCCCTTCACCGACCCCGCGGAACGGCCCGTGCCGGACCTCGGCGACGGCGCCCACCCCGTGCGGGTCGAGGACCCGGTGGGTTGCCCGGTCTTCACGACGCTCGTGGTGTCTGGCATCGACCCGGCGGCCACGACCCCCGCGTGGATGGCCAGGCGGATCACGGATGCGGGCATGCGGCCGATCTCGCTGACCGTCGACATCAGCAACTACGTCATGCTCGAACTCGGCCAGCCGAACCACTGTTACGACCGGGCCAAGCTCAGCGGGGACATCGTCGTCCGCCGTGCCCGCGCCGGCGAGAAGATCCGCACGCTCGACGACGTCGATCGCACGCTGGACGAAGCCGATCTGCTGATCTGTGACGACGCTGGCCCGATCGGCATCGCCGGTGTCATGGGCGGCGACCGGGTCGAGATCGACGGAACCAGCACCGAGGTCGTCATCGAGGCGGCGCACTTCGATCCGGTCACGATCTTCCGCGCCCAGAAGCGCCACAAGCTGCCGACCGAGGCCGCGAAGCGGTTCGAGCGCGGCGTCGATCCGGAACTGCCGTTGCGGGCGGCGACCCGGGTGGCTGAACTGCTGGTCGACCTGGCCGGCGGCACGCTCGTTCCGGGCGCGACGGTGGTCGGAGCTCCGCCCGCGAATTCCGCGGTGACCTTCCCTGCCGATCTGCCGGAACGCATCAGCGGCTTGCCGATCACTCCCGAGCAGGCGCGCGACACGTACGAACGCAACGGCTGCACGGTCGAACTGGCCGACGGCACCTTCACAGTCACGCCGCCGTCGTGGCGCTTCGACCTCGACGATCCGTACGACTTCGTCGAGGAGGCCCTGCGCACCGCCGGGTACGAGAACGTCCCGTCGATCCTGCCGACGCCCACGGGCGGGCGCGGGCTCAGCCGCGACCAGGAGTTGCGCCGTCGCGTGGGTCACGTCGTGGCCGGCGCCGGCCTGGTCGAGGTCACGACCTTGCCGTTCGTCGGACCGGCCGACCTCGACAAGCTGGGGCTGCCCGCGGAGGATCCGCGGCGTGATCTGGTCACGCTGGCCAATCCGTTGTCGGCCGAGGAGCCGGGCCTGACGCCGACGCTGCTGATCGGCCTGCTGCGCGCGGCCGCCCTCAACGTCGGCCGCGGCCACGAGACCGTCCGGATCAGCGAGATCGGCCGGGTGTTCCACCCGAAGTCCGAGCACCTCGACGCGCCGATCTACGGCGTCGACCACCGTCCCACCGCCGAGCAGTTGGCCGCGCTCGATGCCGCCCTGCCAGACCAGCCGCGGCACCTGGGATTCGTCCTGGTGGGCGAGCAGGTCCGCACCGGCTGGGCCGGCGCCGGCCGGCCTGTCGCCTGGACCGATGCGGTGGCCGTGGCGCGCCTCGTCGCCGACAACCTGCACGTCGAGCTCGAGGTCACGCCGACCACGCTCGCGCCGTTCCACCCCGGTCGGTGCGCCGAGCTGCGACTCGGCGAGACGGTCGTCGGGCACGTTGGCGAACTCCACCCGAAGGTCGCCGAGACGCTCGGTCTGCCCGGCCGAGTCGCCATCGGTGAGCTGGACCTGGACGCCCTCATCGCTGCGGCACCCGCGATCGGGCCGAAGCCCGACTTCTCGGCCTTCCCGGTCGCGAAGGAGGACTTCGCGTTCATCGTCGACGCCGATCTTCCGGCCGGCGAACTCCACGACAGGATCGCCTCGGCGACGGACCTGCTGGAGACGGCGCGACTCTTCGACGTCTACACCGGCGACCAGGTCGGGGACGGGCGCAAGTCGTTGGCCTTCAAGGTGCGGTTGCGGGCACCGGATCGCACGCTCAGCGAGGCCGAGATCAAGTCGGCCCGCGAGCAGATCGTCGCGGCCGCCGCGACCCTCGGAGCCGAACTGCGCTGACCGGAACCGCGCTTCCCGGCGACGAGGGTGTGACGGTGGTTACATGGCTTCATGACCGAGCACACGGGCCCCGTTCGCATCGAGCATGACCTCCTCGGCGATCTGGAGGTGCCGGAGGACGTCTACTACGGCGTCCACACGTTGCGAGCCCTCGAGAACTTCCCGATCACCGGCGTCCCGATCGCGATCAGTCCGTACCTGCCGGAGGCGCTCGCCGCGGTGAAGGAGGCCGCAGCTGAGACGAACCACGATCTCGGTCTGTTGGACGACGAGCGGTATGAGGCGATCGTCCAGGCCTGCCAGGAGATCCGCGGCGGCAGTCTGCGCGACCAGTTCGTCGTGGACGTGATCCAGGGCGGCGCCGGAACCTCGACCAACATGAACGCGAACGAGGTCATCGCCAATCGTGCCCTCGAGATCCTGGGTCACCGGCGCGGTGACTACGACCGGCTGCACCCGACCGAGCAGGTCAACTTGAGCCAGTCGACGAACGACGTGTACCCGACGGCGGTGAAGATCGCGACCATCAATGCGACGCACGACCTGATCACCGCGATGGGCGCCTTGGAGTCGGCCTTCGCCGACAAGGCCGAGGAGTTCCACGACGTACTGAAGATGGGCCGTACGCAGTTGCAGGACGCCGTCCCCATGACGCTCGGTCAGGAGTTCGGGACGTATGCGCTGATGATCGGTGAGGACCGCGCCCGGCTGACCGAGGCCATCACACTGTTGCACGAGATCAACCTCGGCGCGACGGCGATCGGCACCCAACTGAACGCGCCGGACGGGTACGTCCCGCAGGCGCGTGAACACCTGGCCCGGATCACCGGCCTGCCGCTCGTGACGGCTGTCGACCTGATCGAGGCGACCCAGGACTGCGGTTCGTTCGTCCACATGTCCGGGGTGCTGAAGCGGGTCGCGGTGAAACTGTCGAAGATCTGCAACGACCTGCGGCTGCTGTCCTCCGGGCCACGCGCCGGCCTGGGTGAGATCAACCTGCCGGCCCGGCAGGCCGGGTCCAGCATCATGCCCGGCAAGGTCAACCCGGTGATCCCCGAGGTCGTCAACCAGGTGGCGTTCCAGATCGTCGGCCACGACGTCACGGTGTCGATGGCGGCCGAGGCGGGCCAGCTTCAGCTCAATGCGTTCGAGCCCGTGATCTGCTACTCGCTGTCGGCGGGTCTGTACCGGCTGCGGGCCGCGGTCGAGACCCTCACCGAGAACTGCGTCCGCGGGATCACCGCGAATCGCGAACACCTGGCGATCGAGGTCGCGAACTCGATCGGTCTCGTGACGGCGCTCAACCCGTACCTCGGATACGAGGTGGCGACCGAACTGGCGAAGGAGGCCCTCGTCTCGGGCCGTGGCGTCGCCGAACTGGTGCTGGAGAAGGGCCTGCTGCCGAAGGACCAACTCGAACGAATCCTCCGTCCCGAGACGCTGGCGCATCTTGGTCCCAAGCCGCCGGACCGCTCCGGGGGAGTGTAGGGTGTGAGCATGAGCACCTTCGTGATCATCATTGGAAAGCGCGTCTGAAGCAGCATCTCAGACGCGCCGCCTCCCGTTCTCGGGAGGCTTTTTTGTTGAACAGCAGCGTTGGCACCCACACCACCAGGAACGATCATGAGCACGAGTTTCGGGAAGCACGACCCGGCGGACTTCCACGTCTACGACACGACGCTGCGCGACGGCGCCCAGCAGGAGGGCCTGAACCTCTCCGTGCAGGACAAGCTGGCGATCGCCCAGCACCTCGACGATCTGGGTGTGGGGTACATCGAGGGCGGCTGGCCCGGCTCGAACCCCAAGGATACGGAGTTCTTCGCGCTGGCCGCGAAGGAATTGGACCTGCGGCACGCCACGCTCGCCGCGTTCGGTGCGACGCGCCGAGCCGGTGCGGTGGCGGCCGACGATCCGCTGGTCGCCGCGCTGCGTGAATCGGGTGCCTCGGTCGTGACACTCGTGGCCAAGAGTCACGACAAGCACGTCGAGAAGGCGCTGCGTACGACGCTCGACGAGAACCTCGCGATGGTCCGCGACTCGGTGACGCATCTGCGCAACGAGGGGCAGCGGGTTTTCGTTGACTGTGAGCACTTCTTCAACGGCTTCCTCGACAATCGCGACTACGCCCTCGAGGTCGTCCGCACGGCGGCCGAGGCGGGCGCCGAAGTGGCGGTGCTCTGCGACACCAACGGCGGGATGCTGCCGCACTGGGTGGCCGACATCGTGGCCGACGTCCGCGAGAGCACGGGGGCCCGGTTGGGCATCCACGCCCACAACGACACCGGGTGTGCTGTCGCGAACTCCTTGGCGGCGGTCCAGGCCGGCGCCACCCATCTGCAAGGCTGCATCAACGGGTACGGCGAGCGCACGGGCAACGCCGATCTGG
>CAYYQO010000202.1:0-5327 GCA_964473845.1 uncultured Aeromicrobium sp. | reverse complement strand
GGGCACGACGACGCGGCTCAGGTCACCGTCGACGCGGATGACCGCGTCGTCGGACCGCAGCGAGGGCAGGCCCCGGTCGGAGTCGAAGCCCACGTCGAAGATCGTCACCGAGCCGTGGTGGAGGTCGGGAGGAGCCGCCGAGGCGGCGGGACCGAGGAGTCCCGACAACAACGCGAGAGAGCTGAGCAGGGCAACGCTGAGTCGACGCACGGAGATCACTTTCAGGGGCGATGGAGATCTTGTTGGTGATGAGAGTCATTACCATAAAGCCATCGACGGACCAGATGCAAATGACAACCATTCTCATGTACGCTGTGCCGCGTTGGAACCCACCAACCCGAGAAGTGAAGGAACAATGCTGATGCAGACCATGACGAAACCGCCCCGGAGGCTGCTCGCCGCAGCAGCCGCCGTGGCACTCGGCGCCGCGATGGTGTCGACCATCGCCCCGGCCTCGGCGGCGGGCCCGTACGACGGAAAGACCGTCATCTCCCAGGGGCACGTGGACGTCTTCTACGTCTCCGAGAACGCAGGCGCGGCGCAGGTCACCGTCCACGACGACACCGTGAGTCCGAGCGTCCAACGGGCACCGGAGGACGTGGTCTTCCAGGTGAAGCCGTCGGTGGCCGAACGCACCGCGAACGCGTTCATCGCGCAGATCCCCGGCTTCGCCGAGGTGGGAGACACGATCTACACGCTGTCCCAGACGAACCGTCCCGGAGAGATCTTCTCGGGCTTCGGGCACTCGCTGCCCAGCGGCAGCAGCGTCACGTACAACCTGACGGCGCTGGACGGGCCGGGCAACTTCGCCACGTGGCAGGCCGGGGACGAAGGACCCCAGGTCTTCCTCAACGCCCAGAGCCTGCCCACCTCGTTCACGAGCCAGGCCAACCACGAGCACATGGCGTGGGGATTCACCGAACCCGGTGAGTACAACCTCACGATCGACACGGACGTGACGCTGGCGAGCGGGACCCAACTCGAGAGCCCGGAGGTCACGTACACGTTCTTCGTGGGTGAGGAGTTGCCCAGCGACCCGACCGAACCCACGGATCCGGAGCCGACGGAACCGACCGATCCCGAACCCGGCACGACCTTGACGATCTCGGGCCTGTCCGCGCACTACCACGCGGGCGGTGTCGCCAGGCTGACGGCGAACCAGGATCCCCAGACCGACGAGAGCCACTACCACTGGTTCACGCGGGCGCCGGGTGAGACCGACTGGACCGTCGTTCCGGGCGTGGGCGGCCCCACGTACGGGTTCGTCGTCGGCGCGGCCCACGACGGCACCGAGGTGATCGCGCGGCTGTACGGCCACGATCACCAGGTGATCGCCGAGTCGGCGCCGGTGACCCTCGCCGTGGACGACCACGGCAATTCGCCGGTGGAGGGTCCGATCATCTCCGCCACCGTGGACGAGGCGGCCGGATCGCTCGTCGTGAGCGTCGACCAGGACGCGCGGGATGTCGAGCTCGGCACCTTCGAACTCAACGACTCGGCCGAGAAGTTCGTCGCCTCGGGCGATCTCGGGGGCATCCGCGTCACGGACACCCGCAGCGAGAACCCGGGCTGGAACGTCAGCGGCCGCGTGCGGTCGTTCACGAGTGCTGACGGCGAGAGCCTGACGGGCAACCACCTGGGCTGGACCCCGACGGTGCTGTCCAGCAGTGACGGCCAGACGGTCGAGGCCGGTCCGCGGGTGGACGGCGTGCTCAGCGGCGGCGAAGGCGTGGGCGCCTGGCGCACCCTCGGCTCGGCGGCGTCGGGCGCGGGTGTCGGCGCGGCGGAGCTCGGTGCCGGCCTCGTGCTGGAGGCCGCACCGACCCTGGCGGCCGGCACGTACCGCGGCCTGCTGATCCTGACCGCGATCTGAGGAACCGATCCCGGTGGGGCGGGTGCCCGGCACCCGCCCCACCGGGCCTGCCCGGAGGAACCATGACTGCACTTCTACGGATCGTCGTCCTGACGGTCCTGCTCGCCGTGAGCGGGCTGATGATGACGCCGGCCACGGCCGAGGATCCCGCTTCCCGCGCGACGACCTGGGGGATCGCTCCCGCGCATGACGGCGCGCCGGACGGGCGCGCCCAGCTCAACTACGTCCTCGAACCCGGTGAGACGTTCGAGGACGAGGTCCATCTGCGCAACTACGGGCACGAGGACCTGCTCCTGCACGTGTACGCGGCCGACGCCCTGACCACGCCGGTGGGCGGGTTCGACCTGCGTGCCGGTGACGAGCCGGTGCGGGAGGCCGGCGGCTGGGTGGCCGTGGAGAAGGACCAGGTCGTCCTGCCGCCGCGCGGTGGGGTCACGGTGCCGGTCCGGATCCGGGTCCCGAAGGACGCGGAACCGGGCGACCACGCTGCGGGAATCGTGGCCTCGGTGACCGCACAGAGCGAGGGCACCGGCGTCGACGTGGAACGGCGGGTCGGAACGCGCGTGTACGTCCGGATCACCGGCGAGGTCGAACCCGCGCTCAGCGCCGGGATCGACGACGCCGGGTTCGTCGGTGGCCTGTGGCCGCCGGGCCGGACCGAGGTCGACCTCACGACCACCAACAGCGGGAACATCCGGCTCTCGGGCACGACGTCCGTCACGGTCAGCGGTCCGTTCGGCTGGGGCGGGCGCACCGTGCCGGCGGGCGAGGTCGAGAACCTCCTGCCGGGAACCCGGCTACGACGCGACGTCCACGTCGCCGGGACGTGGCCATGGGGCTGGCAGCGCATCACCGTCACGACGCGCGCCACGGAATCGGCAGGTCAGGACTTGGACCTCGCGGCCGACTCGGCGACGACGACGGTCATCGCCGTGCCGTGGGGGCCACTCGTCGTGATCGTGGTCGCGGTGATCGGCGGTGCCCTTCTGGTCCGGAAGCGGCGCCGGCGACCCTCATCCGGCGTACGGTCGGATCATGGAGTCCACCGATCTGCAGAACCTGGCCCGTGAACAACTCGGTCTGGCTCGTGGGGCGAGCAGTGGCCGTAGTGCGGTGGCGCTGCACCGGGGCCGGCACCATCAGTTGCGCCAGACGGTCATCGCCCTCGCGCAGGACCGCCGGCTCGACGAGCACGAGGCACCCTCCGAAGCGACACTGCAGGTGCTCGTCGGTCGGGTGCGGTTGACGGCCGGCGACGAAGCCTGGGAGGGATCCACCGGCGAACTGCTCGTGATCCCCGACCACCGCCACGACCTGCTGGCGCTGGAGGACGCTGCCGTCCTGTTGACCACCACCGTCCACACGGACTGATGATCCGGCTCAAGCGCGTTTACGAGGAGCCGTCGGCCGACGACGGCTGCCGGGTGCTGGTCGACCGACTCTGGCCCCGTGGCCTGACCAAGCCGAAGGCCGCGCTGGATGCCTGGCTCAAGGAGGTCGCGCCCAGTGACGGGCTGCGGCGGAGGTTCCACGGCGGTGAGCTCGACTTCGCGGCCTTCGCCGGCGAGTACCGGGCGGAACTCGAGGTGAACGACCACGCCGACGAACTGCGCGCCCTGATGGACGGCCACGAGAGGCTGACGCTGCTCTACGGCGCGCGCGATGAGGAGCAGAACCACGCGATCGTGCTGCGCGACTGGATCTCGGAGAACCCCGGCGACGACCGCTAGGGTCTGGACATGGCCGTGCTCCTCATCGTCGCCGGCCTGGTGACGTTGGTGGTCGGCGCGGAGTTTCTCGTGCGCAGCGGATCGGCGCTGGCGACCCGACTGGGGATTCCCCCGATCGTCGTCGGACTCACCGTCGTGTCGATCGGGACGAGCATGCCCGAGATGGCGGTCGGCGTCGATGCCGCCCTGCGCGATGCCGGGCCGCTCGCGGTCGGGAACATCGCCGGTACCAACATCGTGAACCTCCTCCTGATCCTGGGGCTGAGTGCCGCGATGGTGCCGCTCGTGATCGACCTGCGCACGATCAGGTTCGAGGTCCCGATCGTCGGGGGCGTCTCGCTGCTCCTCGTGCTGCTCGCGGTGGACGGCACGCTGTCGCGCACCGACGCCGCGATCCTGGTGACGATCGCGGCCGTGTACACCGTGGTGGTCGTCCTCCTGGCCCTGCGTGACCCGAACCGCAGCAAGGTTCCGAAGGACGAGCACGCCGTGAACAGTGGCCTGCTGCGCCAGGTCGCGATCCTGAGCGCCGGCCTCGTGATCCTGACGATCGGCGCGGACTGGCTCGTGCAGGGCGCGGTGGACCTGGCGTCGGAGTTGGGTGTCAGCGAAGTCGTCATCGGGCTGACCGTCGTGGCGATCGGATCCTCGGCCCCCGAACTCGTCACGACGATCCTGTCCACGATCCGCGGCGAGCGGGACATCGCGGTCGGCAACCTGATCGGCTCCAGCATCTACAACATCGCCCTGATCCTGGGGATCACGGCCCTCGTCGCCCCGCTCGAGGTCACGCGCGACCTGATCCGGGTGGACCTGCCGTTGATGGTCTTCGTCGCTGTGCTGCTCGTGCCGCTGTTCGCCACGGGTCGCCGGGTGTCGCGCGCCGAGGGCGTGGGCATGGTGGCGGCCTACGTCCTCTACCTGGGCATCATCGTGGCGACGCGCACCTGAGACGATGCAGCCATGGACAGTCCTCCGCCGCACAGCGACTTCATCCTGACCTTCGCCTGCCCCGATCAGGTGGGCATCGTGGCCGCGATCGCCTCGACGCTGGCGCAGGACGGGTGGACCATCACCGAGAGCCAGCAGTACGCCGACCCCGACACCCGTCGGTTCTTCATGCGCGTGCGGTTCGCGGCGGACCGGACCGTGTCGATCGACGAGATCAGCGCGACGTTGACTCCCGTGCTCGATCCGTTCGAGATGGACTGGGACCTGCACGATGCTGCTGCGCCGCTCCGGGTGGTCGTCATGGTGTCGAAGCAGGGCCATGTCCTGAACAACCTGCTGTTCCGGTCACGTGAGGGCCAGTTGCCGATCGAGATCGTCGCGGTCGTCTCGAACCACCCGGACTGGCGCGACGTCGTCGAGTGGCACGGCATCGCGTTCCACCAGATCACGGTGACGCCCGAGACGAAGCGCGACACCGAGCAGTTCGTGCTGGACCTGATGGACCAGACCGGCGCCGAGTCGCTCATCCTGGCGCGCTACATGCAGATCCTGACCGATCAGATGTGTCGTGCTGTCCACGGCCGAGCGATCAACATCCATCACTCGCTGCTGCCGAGCTTCAAGGGCGCGCGGCCCTACGAGCAGGCGCACCGGCACGGCGTCAAGGTCATCGGTGCGACGGCGCACTACGTCACCGCCGACCTGGACGAGGGGCCGATCATCGAGCAGGACTTCCTGCGCGTCGACCACCGCTCGTCGGCGGCCGAACTGGC
>CAYYQO010000201.1:0-5386 GCA_964473845.1 uncultured Aeromicrobium sp. | reverse complement strand
GCCTGACCGACGGCCAGCCCAAGACGCTCGACGAGATCGGCAAGGTCTACGGCGTCACGCGCGAGCGGATCCGCCAGATCGAGTCCAAGACCATGAGCAAGCTGCGCCACCCGTCGCGCTCGCAGGTCCTGCGAGACTACCTCGACTGAGATTCAGCCTCGGCCACGCTTGGGATCACTGGAATCTCAGCAATAATCCAAGATCACAAGGGACACGCTAGCACTGCACAGCGTTCCTAGTCCAGATATTGCTAGGCTCTGGGTGTGTCGCCCTCGGATCTGGAACTGCTGCTCAACTCGTGGGAGTTGGCGCTGCGTGCTGAGCGCAAGAGCCCGCAGACCCTGAAATCGTACGGCGACGGGGTCCGCGCCTATCTCGCGTGGTGCGTCGAGCACGACCACGAACCGGCCCTCAGTCGAGCCCAAGTCAGGGGCTGGGTCGAGAGCATCTTGGAGTCGGGCCGTGCTCCGTCGACGGCGGTGGCCAGGCAGTTGGCCGTGCGGCGGTTCTCGGCTTGGCTGGCCGACGAGGACGAGATCGACGCCGATCTGTTGGTTGGGCTCAAGCCGCCCAAACTCGACACCAAGGTGATCGAGCCGCTCGACGACGATGAACTCAAGGCGCTGCTCAAGGCGTGCGCCGGAACCGACATGCGCGACCGCCGCGACGAGGCGATCATCCGGTTCATGGTCGAGACCGGCACGAGGGCGGGGGAGACGGCCGCCCTGGCGCTCGCCGACATCGACCTCCCGGGCGGTGTCGCGATCGTCCAGCGCGGCAAGGGCGGCAAGGGTCGCCGCGTGCCGTTCGGCCCGCAGACCGCCCGCGCCATCGACCGCTACATCCGCACCCGCCGGACGCACCGGCTCGCCGAAGGCCCCGACCTGTGGCTGGGGGATCGCGGCAAGAAGTTCTCCTACGACGGACTGCACAAGACACTGCGCTGGCGAGCCGACCTCGCCGGAATCACCCGGTTCCACCCCCACCTCCTACGCCACACGGCCGCCCACCGGTGGCTCGCTGCCGGCGGCTCCGAGGGCGGACTCATGGCCGTGGCCGGCTGGACCCGGCCCGACATGCTGCTGCGCTACACCAAAGCCCAGTCCGAAGCCCGCGCCGCCGCCGAGGCCAAGAAACTGAACCTGGGGGACCTGTGACGCCTCCGGAAAGGGTGAGCGACCGGCGACCGCCTCTCGAGGAACTGGCGATAATTCGGCAGATGGATTCCTCACGGATGAAGCGTTCGATTGCGCTGAGAATCTGGTGCGAGGGCGGAAAGTGTCAGGTCGGGAGAGTCTTCGGCCGCAGGGATGGTCATCTTGTGGAGATGGCCGGGACAACGCTCTGGGGAGTCGACGATCAAGGGCCGATCCGAACGAAGAATTCGTGCTTTTGGATGGAAGAGACTGCCTCGGATGAACTGGCACTGGGGCTCTCGATCTCGTGCCAGTGCAAGGGGTCCGAGAGCCACTGGAAACTGACCTATGGCGACATTTCTCGCGCCCTTGCAAACGGCAGCAAGAACCTTGGCGTGTCGGCGCGGTAAACGCGAGCGATCCAACGGTATGGTCTAAGTCAGCTGCACAACGTTCAGCCCACGGCCGGAGGCCGTGATCTCTGGAGACGGGCACCGGAGGCGATCCCCAAAGGGGCGTCTTCATGGTTTCCGAATTCCCAGCAGAACGTTCACTCACCGCTTCAATCGCCGCACACGCGTCGTGGGCCAATACTGCCAACCGTAGCGCCCGAACTGCTCCCGCCCGCGCGGCGCTTGAGGCGAAGTTCTTGGCCGAGGCGGGCGGTGATCCGGTTCGCGCCGAGCACCTGCGCAAGGCTCACTTCAAACGCCTAGCACTGAAGTCGGTCCAAGCGCGTCGCAAGTCCAAGAAATTCTCTGCCGAGGCTGACGCGGCCGAGAACGAACTCCGCGAACTGGGCGGCGATGCCGCATGAGTATCTTTCGCCGACGCCGTGCCCTGCGTGCGCTGCGGGATGAGGTTGATGAGATTGCCGTCAACTATTTCTGGTCCGAACTCTCCGCATACTCGGATGTGGGATACCCGCCCGGTGGTGCCGAACACTTGATGCGTATCGGCGACCTTATTGGTGGTGGCCGATGAGTGTCGGAAAGGAAGACCGCCCCGGCGGCAAGACCGGGGCGGCGAAGAAGTCACTGGGCGGCGGCTTCACTACTGATTCTACGTTGAACCTGCCGATGTTTGTGGCGATCCCGGTTCAGATGAAGTCGTGGGTCGCGGAGCATTTGAACGTCTGTCGTGACGAGATCCCTCTGTTCGGGAGCGACGAGTGGTTCTGCCTGCCGGTTGATGATCCACGACGTGATGCTGCCGCCGCTCGTGCTGCGCTGGCTTGGTACGTCGATGGTCTGCCGAGCGTCATCGCGGTGAATGTTGCCAACGAGATTCATGGTCAGAGATTGGCTGCGAAGCGTCGGGAGGATGAGGACTGGGCCGAAGACAAGCGTGCTCATCGTGCGGCGTGGCCTGCTCGACGTCCTGGTCGTTACGCCGCTTCCAACGCGGAGTTCCTCGCCCGACGTCAGGCCCAGCTTGCCGCCGAGGGTGGTGAGGGCCGATGAGTAGCCACTATGGGTCTAGCACCGTAAAACGTCCACGGCGAACCAATGCCGAGTTGGCCGCACTCGATGACGTGATCGTGGCTGCGGTCGAG
This sequence comes from uncultured Aeromicrobium sp., assembly GCA_964473845.1. Lineage (GTDB taxonomy): Bacteria > Actinomycetota > Actinomycetes > Propionibacteriales > Nocardioidaceae > Aeromicrobium. Next base: position 2,695 of record CAYYQO010000201.1, on the reverse strand, counting down.
GATGAGTGGCCGGTGAGTCTGCGGGGTGTCTATTACCGGGTGGTGTCGGCCGGTGCGATCGACAAGACGGAGAACGCCTACCGGGTCGTGGGTCGGCGTCTGTTGGTGCTTCGACGCTCGGGGCGGATCGGGTATGACCGGATCACTGATGGCACTCGGTGGGTGATCAGGCCGACGACGCATTCGGATCTGGAGTCGGCACTTCGGGACACCGCGTCGTTGTATAGACGTTCTCTATGGCGCAATCAAGAGGTTGCGGTTCATGTGTTCACCGAGAAGGACGCGATCACCGGGGTGGTTCATCAGGTCACCAGCAAGTGGGACGTGCCGCTGGGGGTGCTCCGTGGCTACAGCTCGGAGTCGTTCGCGTGGGAGATGGCCGAAGCGATCAAGGCCAGTGGTAAGCCGACGATCGTCTACCAGCTCGGTGACCATGATCCTTCCGGCGTCGGTGCGTGGCAGGACTTCCAGCGCAAGGTCCGCGCGTTCGCGCCGGCCGTGTCGATGGAGTTCTCGCGGCTCGCGGTCACGCCGGAGCAGATCCAGACACTGAACCTGCCGACCAGGCCGACGAAGAAGTCGGACACCAGGGCCGCGAACTTCGACGGGGAGTCGGTCGAGGTCGACGCTGTCCCGGCGAGCATCCTGCGATCGATCCTCGACAGGGCGATCGAGCAGCACATCGACCCGATCGCGTTGGAGCGCACCAAGATCTATGAGCGCAGCGAACGCAGCCTGCTCTGGAATCTGGCTGATCGAGGCGGTGAGATCCGATGAGCGCGCCTCTGAGGGTCACCGTCGATCCGGTGAACCACACGGCGTGGGTGGCCGGCTGGAAGGGCGGCGATTACGTCACGCAGGCCGGTGGCAAGCCGTTCTGGGTCGGCAGCCGTCGAGCGTGGGCGACCACAATCTCGATCGCTGCCGATGTGGTCGCGATGGCTGAGCGGGACGGCCGAGCGGTCGTCTACCGGGAGGTGACTTCCTGATGGGGATCACCGAGTTCGGCTCTTGGGACGGCGTCACTGATGACGAGTACGCGACGGCCGACCGGCTGCACGGTGGTCAGGTCCGGATGGCGTACCGGCTCGCGAAGGCGAACAGTGACCGGCTGTTGTTCGTCTACGGGATTGGCTGGCACTGGTTCGACGGCACCCGGTGGGCGCTGGACGATCAGGGCGTTGCCACCCGTGCCGTGGTCGAGGTGCTGCAGGACGCCTTGTCCGATTCGGTCGCCGATCCGACGTTGCGGCGCGACGTCGGCAAGTGTGAGACGAAGAATGGGATCGACGGTGTCTTGGGTATCGCGGCCGCGCTGGAGCCGTTGGCCGCGACCGTGGCCGACATGGACGCCGACCCGTACCTGTTGAACTGCGCGAACGGGACACTCGACCTACGCACCAGTGAACTGCGGGCCCATGATCCTGCTGATCGGCTCACGAAGGTCACCAGAGCCGCGTACCGGCCCGAGGCGCGCAGTCAGGAGTGGGAGACGTTCCTGGGCCGTGTGCTGCCCGATGAGGACGTGAGGGGCTACCTGCAGCGTCTGATCGGGTTGTCGCTGCTGGGCAAGGTCCGCGAACACATCTTCACCATCGCCACTGGAACCGGTGCGAACGGCAAGGGCACCAGCTACACGGCGATCCTGCACGCGATCGGCGACTACGGTCACGCCGCCGAGTCGGACCTGTTCATGGCCGCGAAATCGAACCCGAACGGCGCCTCACCGGCACTGATGGGGCTGCTCGGCAAGCGGCTGATCGTGGTGTCGGAGACCGAGCAGGACAAGCGGCTGGCCACCGCACTGATGAAGAACCTCACCGGTGGCGACCCGATCACCGCCAGGCCGCTATACGGCAAGCCGGTGACGTTCGACCCGTCGCACACCAGCCTGATGGTGACCAACTTCCTGCCGAAGGTTCAGGGCGATGATCCGGCCGCGTGGCGACGTATCCGGGTGGTCCCGTTCGACGTGGTGATCCCGGAGCACGAGCGCGACAGTCACCTGACCGAGCGCCTCGAGTTGGCCGCTGACGCCATCCTCGCCTGGGCCGTGGCCGGCTACCGCGACTATGTCACGCGGGACGGAATGGACGCCCCTGACGCAGTCAAGGTCGCCACTGACGCCTACCGCAAGGACTCCGATGCGGTGGCCCGGTTCATCGACGACTGCTGCCTGGTCAACCCGAACATGCACGCTCCGATTGGGGCACTGTTCGAGCGGTGGTCCAAGTGGGCCGCGGACGACGGAGCCGAGCCGATGTCCAAGCGCGCATTCGGTGAAGCACTCGACCGCTTCGGCTACCTCACCGAGCGCCGCGGAGGCCGTTCACTGCGGATCGGGATCGGTCTACAGGCCGATTCTGACGACCCCGACCAAGACGGTTGGAGATGATCTGCATGGAACACGACACTGAAATTCCAGTCAAAAACGACGGCAGCCATGCAAACCATGCAGACCAAACCCTAACTTCCCACGCGCGCGCGTACGGGAAAGTTAGGGATGCGTATGCATGTTGTGCATGGCAGGGGTCTTCCAGGCTGTCTTTGAGCGACTGCCGAACCTGCCATTTCGACCTCTGGAACTGCTACCTCGAATCGCTCGAAGGCCTCGGCCCATGCTGCCCCGAATGCACCCACCGGGTGACGTCCCGCTGTGTGGTGGAGTTTCTCGACACCGTGCGGGTCAGTGGTT
>CAYYQO010000200.1:0-5387 GCA_964473845.1 uncultured Aeromicrobium sp. | reverse complement strand
CAAGGAACCCGACGACTGGTACACCGGCGTCCTGGCCAACGCCTGGGTGGACGACGAGCGGGATTTCAGGACCGGTGCCCAGTCGCACACGATCGCCTACCTGAACCGCGCCGCCTCGCTGTCCGACGGCAAGCCCGCCCAACTCGCCGGCCTGCACTACATCCGGGTGCGCCACAACGTGCGCGGCGACGACGCGAACCTGCCGTACACGTTGACGATCCAGCACAACGGATCGGCCGGCGAGGGAGCACCGGAGTACGCCGAGGACGGCGATGCCGTCGCCCCGGCCGCCGATTCGCGGCTCACGGCGACTCCCGCGAAGGAGCTGGAAATCGAACCGGGGAGCGAGGCGTCCTCGGACTCCTCCGGTGTCCCGTGGTTGCCCCTGGGCGTGGGCGCGGTTGTCGTCCTGGCCCTCGGTGGCGCCGGCGCCGTGGCATGGCGCCGACGCGCGGGTGTGACACGATCTGGGTCATGAGCCTGCGACACGAACCGGACACCCAGGTGGCGGACTGGTTCGTCGATCTCGACACCGACTGGTGGACTCTCGCCACGCAAGGGCCCGCCGGGTTCGAGGCGTACGCCACCGTCTGGTTCGACCACGGCGAATCCGAGAACTACCGCTCCGACGACACGATCATGGCGGCCGTCGTCGGAATCGCCGCCCAGCACACCCGAACTCCCGAGGACCTGATCTTCGGACTGTGGGACGGCTGGGGTGAGCTGACCGACGGGGCCCGTCAGTACAGCCTCGTGCGCGCCAACTGGATGCGCGACCTGTGGTTCAAGCCCACTCCACCGCGCATCCCACCGGCCTTCCCCGACGACGTCCTCGATGGCCCGAAGGCCGACCTGCAGGCGAACCGCGAGTACCTGCTGTTCCGCGGACCCGCCGCCGAGGTCGGCCAGTGGGCCGCCCTGCCGTTCGATCGCGACGTCGAGCGCACCCTGCCGCCGGCCTCCCTCACGTGGCCGGCTGATCGCGCGTGGTTCGTCAGCGCCGATGTGGACGCGTCCTGGCTGTGTGTGGGTGGCAGTGAGGCCTTGATCTCTGCCTTGCTCGGCGATGCCCGTCTCGATGCCGAGCCGGCCACCTACGGCCAGATCCCAGCACTCGAATTCGGGGACCGATGAGATTCATCCTGGCGTCCCAGTCCCCCGCCCGGCTGGAAACCCTGCGCAGGGCGGGTGTCGATCCCGAGGTCGTCGTGTCCGGCGTGGACGAGGACGGCATCGAGGCGGACACCCCTGCCGAGCTCTCGACCGAACTGGCCCGGCTGAAGTGCCGCGCCGTCGCGGCCGGCCAGCCTGAAGCCCTCGTGCTGGGCTGCGACTCGGTGCTGGAATTCGACAATCAGATCCTGGGCAAGCCGCACGATCCCGACCTCGCCCGCCAGCGCTGGTACGCGATGCGCGGCAACGTCGGCGTCCTCCACACGGGTCACTGCCTGCGACTGGGGGACGACGAGGTCGTGCGTCATGCGGCCACCCGGGTCCACTTCGCCCAGGTGTCCGACGAGGAGATCGACGCCTACGTCGCCGCGGGCGAACCGTTGCACGTCGCCGGGGCCTTCACGATCGACGGCCGCGGCGCCGCCTTCATCACTCGGATCGAGGGCGACCACCACAACGTCGTCGGCGTCAGCGTGCCCGTCGTCCGCGAGATGGCCCGCGACCTGGGCGTCGAGTGGACCTCGCTCTGGTCCTGACCCACTGACCTCTGAGCGTGACGTTTGCGGGGGCGACACGCCGTACGAGACCCCGCAAACGTCACTGCCAGCGGGTCAGGCGCCCCGGGGAGCCAGGCTCTGTGGCGTCAGAAACCTATCGGGACGGATGAGGCACCTGAGCGCGGACCCATCTCGCGGATCGACATTTTCGGCCGAAGTTCAGGTCAACCATGGGACACTGGAAGAACCATGTCGACCTCACAGCGCCCTCGCCGCCACCTCGCCAGCAGCCCGTTCCCGGCCAAGCCCGCCCTCATCGACGAGGTCTACGAGGTCGGAGCGCGGGTCAGCCACGACTCGTTCGGCCTCGGTCGCATCCTCAGCGTCCAGGGCAAGAACTCCGCCCAGGTCGACTTCGGCAACGGATCGGTGCACGTGCCGCTGCCGTGCCGGTCGATGACGGCGCTCTGACTCCGCAGACCTATTCCGCCGGCAGGCCGAGCGAGCGAGCGATCAGCATCCGCTGCACCTCGCTCGTGCCCTCGCCGATCTCGAGGATCTTCGCGTCACGATAGAACCGCGCGACCGGGTACTCCTCCATGAATCCGTAACCACCGAAGACCTGCGTCGCGATGCGGGTGGCCGTGACGGCCGACTCCGACGTGTAGAGCTTCGCCACCGACGCCGCCTGCTTGAACGCCGCGCCACCGACGCCCGCGTCCTTCATCGCCGCAGCCTGATACGTCAGCGCTCGCGAGGCATCCGCCATGACCTTGAGGTCGGCGATCTGGAAGGCGACGCCCTGCTTGCGGCCGATCGGGCCGCCGAACGTCTGCCGCTCCCCTGCGTACTCGACGCAGGCCGACAGGCATGCCTCGATGAGCCCCAGCGCCAGCGCCGCGATCGCCACCCGCCCGTCGTCGAGCGTGGCCAGGAACTGGGCGTAACCCCGCCCCTGCTCGCCGAGCAGGTGGTCGGCCGGGACTCGAACGTTCTCGAAGGTCAGCGGATGCGTGTCACTGATGTTCCAGCCGAGCTTGTCGTAAGCGGGTTCGACGATGAACCCGGGCGTGCCCGACGGGATCATGATGGCGCTGATCTCGGGCGAGCCGTTCTCGCGCGTGCCCGTGCGCGCCGTCACCGTGACGACCGATGTGATGGCGCTGCCGGAGTTGGTGATGAACTGCTTCGCCCCGTTGACGACCCAGTCGTCGCCGTCCAGCACCGCCTTGGTGGCGGTGGCGCCGGCATCGGAGCCGGCACCCGGCTCGGTCAGACCGAAGCCCGCCAGCGTACGACCGGCCGCCAGGTCGGGCAGCCAACGCTGCTTCTGTTCGTCCGAGCCGAAGGTCAGGATCGGGTTGATGCCCAGCCCGACGCCGGCCTCCAAGGTGATGCCCATGGCCTGGTCCACGCGGCCCAGCTCCTCGATGGCGACGCACAGACTCGTGAAGTCCGCGCCCGCTCCCCCGTACTGCTCGGGTGTCGTCAATCCGAACAGGCCGAGGTCTCCCATCGCCTGCACGACGTCGACCGGGAAGTGGTGGTCCCGGTCCCAGCCGGCGACGTGCGGCGCGATCTGCTCGGCAGCGAAGTCGCGCACGACCTGGCGGAAGTCCTCGTGTTCGCGTGACAGTTCGAAGTCCATGCCCTGAGGTTAACAGTCGTTAACCAGTGTTGTCTCGTGCTGCCATCGTCCCGTGCCACCGAGTCCAGCGACGAAGGGCGCGGGAAGGGCGGCCTTCGCACTGTCCTAGAATCGGCCTGCATCCCTCTCGCGAAGGAGAATCCGTGAGCAAGCCCCTCAAGAAGGTCCTGATCGCCAACCGTGGCGAGATCGCCGTGCGAGTCGTTCGCGCAGCGAAGGACGCCGGCATCGGTTCGGTCGCCATCTACGCAGAGCCCGACCGCGATGCCCTGTTCGTGCGGTTGGCCGATGAGGCGTACTCGCTCGAGGGGTCGACCCCTGCCGATTCGTACCTGGCGATCGACAAGATCATCGCGATCGCGCAGCGCAGCGGTGCCGACAGCGTGCACCCCGGCTACGGCTTCCTCGCCGAGAACGCCGAGTTCGCCCAGGCCGTCATCGACGCCGGGCTGATCTGGATCGGCCCGTCGCCCGAAGCGATCGATGCGCTCGGCGACAAGGCCAAGGCCAAGCACATCGCCGAGCGAGCCAAGGCCCCCCTGGCCCCCGGCACCAAGGATCCGGTCACCAACGCCGACGAGGTCGTCGAGCTGGCCAAGGAGTACGGCCTGCCGATCGCGATCAAGGCCGTCTACGGCGGCGGCGGACGCGGGCTGAAGGTCGCCCGCACCCTCGAGGAGATCCCCGAGCAGTTCGAGTCCGCGACCCGCGAGGCGATCGGCGCCTTCGGCCGCGGCGAGTGCCTCGTCGAGAAGTTCCTGGACAAGCCGCGCCACGTCGAGACCCAGTGCCTGGCCGACAGTCACGGCAACGTCGTCGTCGTCTCGACCCGCGACTGCTCGCTGCAGCGTCGCCACCAGAAGGTCGTCGAGGAGGCTCCCGCGCCGTTCCTGACCGACGACCAGATCACGCGCCTCTACGAGTCCTCGAAGGCCATCCTGAAGGAAGCCGGCTACGTCGGCGCCGGGACCTGCGAGTTCCTCGTCGCCGCCGACGGCACGATCAGCTTCCTCGAGGTCAACACCCGTCTGCAGGTCGAACACTGTGTCTCCGAGGAGGTCACCGGCATCGACCTGGTGCAGGAGATGTTCCGCATCGCCGCAGGCGAGGAACTGGGCTACGACGACCCGCCGGTCAAGGGCCACTCGATCGAGTTCCGCATCAACGCCGAGGACGCCGGCCGCAACTTCATGCCGGCCCCCGGCACCCTGACCGAATGGGCACCGCCGACCGGCCCGGGCATCCGCCTGGACTCCGGCTACGAGAAGGGCGAGACCATCCCGGGATCGTTCGACTCCCTGGTCGCCAAGCTGATCGTGACCGGCGCAAACCGCACCCAGGCCATCGCTCGTTCCAAGCGCGCACTGAGCGAGTTCACGGTCGACGGCATGCCCACGATCATCCCGTTCTTCACGAAGGTGCTCGACGAGCCGGCCTACGTGGGCGCCTCGAACGCCTCCGGTGAAGGCTCGTTCGACGTGTACACCACCTGGATCGAGAACGATTTCGTCAACGACATCGAGCCCTATGCCGGCAGCGCGGCCGAAGCCGACGAACCCGCCGAGCGTGAGCGCGTCACGGTCGAGGTCGGCGGCAAGCGCGTCGAGGTCGTCCTGCCCGGCGGACTCGGCGCCAGCGCCGCTGCTGCCGGAGCCAAGAAGGCCAAGCGCAAGGGCGGCAAGTCCGCCGGCGCGGCCGCCAGCGGCGACTCGCTGACCTCGCCCATGCAGGGCACCGTCGTCAAGCTCGCCGTCGAGGACGGTCAGGAAGTCACCGAGGGCGATCTGGTCCTCGTGATCGAGGCCATGAAGATGGAACAGCCCATCAACGCCCACAAGTCCGGCACCATCACCGGCCTGGCGGCCGCGATCGGCGAGACCGTCGGCGCCGGTGCCGTCATCGCCGACATCTTGGACGCCTGACCCGCGGGCGTCTCCGACGCCCCTGATGTGTAGAGAAGAGCACCGAGTCCGCCACGGACTCGGTGCTCTTCTCTACACATCAGGGGCGCGGTACGCGCGGTCAGGTCAGGAGGCGCGGCGGTCGCTCTGGCGCGCCGAGCGCTGGTC
>CAYYQO010000199.1:0-5393 GCA_964473845.1 uncultured Aeromicrobium sp. | reverse complement strand
CAGCGTGATCTTGTCGCCGATCATGACCTTGTCGCCCTCGAGCGGGATGTTGAAGTCGATGCCCCAGGCCTTGCGGCTGATCTGGCCGGTGGCCTCGACGCCGACGCGCGTGCCACCCCACGGGTCGCCGCCCTCACCCAGGAACTCGACCGTGAGCTCGATCGGCTTGCTGACGTCCTTGATGGTCAGGTCACCCGTGACGACGAAGTCGCTGTCCGACTTCTGGACGACGCCGGTGGAGCTGAACGTCATCGTCGGGCTGGTCTCGACGTTGAAGAAGTCGCCGGAGCGCAGGTGGTTGTCGCGGTCCTCGGTGCCCGTGTTGATCGACGAGAGATCGACGGAGACGTTGACGGTCGACGCGGTGATGTCGTCGGCGGTCACGAGCGTTCCCTCGAACTTCTCGAACTTGCCGCGGACCTTGCTCATGAGGTGACGCACCGTGAAACCGATCTCGGTGTGCGTCGGGTCGAGCTGCCAGGTACCGGTGGTGATGTCGCTCATGCGTTCTCCTGAAGTGAGTCTGTGAAGTCTGTAGTTGTTGTTGGTTCAACATGAGGGACGTTACACATTGTTTAAGTTTCAATCAAGTCATTGAAGATGTAAACTATCTCACATGAGTGAACTGTCGATCGCCTCCGTCAATGACACCCGCTGGCTCGATGACGAACAGCAGCGGCTGTGGAGGTCGTTTCTCGGTGGAACGACAGTGCTGATGGATCGCCTCGACCGCGATCTGCGCGCCGAGCACGGGCTGTCGATGTCCGAGTACGAGATCCTCGTCCGGCTGTCGGAGGCACCCGACCGATCGATCCGGATGGCCGACCTGGCCGCGGCGCTCTCGCACTCACGCAGCCGCATCACGCACACGATCAGCCGGCTCGAACGCGATGGCATCGTGACCCGCATCCAGTGCGACACGGACGGCCGCGGCGTCACCGCCGTGCTGACCGACAAGGGCTTCGAGCTGCTCGCCACCGCCGCCCACACCCATGTGCGTGGCGTGCGTGAGTACCTGATCGATCTGGCCGACCCCGCCGACCTGGCCGCCGTCGGACGGGTCATGGAAGCCGTTCAAGCCTCGATCGGCGGCCGCCGCTTCTGAGCCGGGACTCGCCTCCCGACGTGAGCTGGGTGGACGCCTCTTCCGCCCGCCCTGATCATCAACGCGATGTCGCGCTCCGCGCCGCTCCACATTTGGTGCGGGATCCACGCTCTCGCGCTGGATTGTGGTGGATTCCTTACCAAAAGTGGATAGCAAGGGGCGGCGCGCGCCTCAGCGCGCTCCGCTCTCGGTCAGTCGCGGGTCAGGCGGCGGTGCGTGACGCGGTGCGGGCGGGCCGCCTCTTCGCCGAGGCGCTCGATCTTGTTGGCCTCGTAGGACGCGAAGTTGCCCTCGAACCAGAACCAGTGACCGGGCTGGTCCTCGGTGCCCTCCCACGCCAGGATGTGCGTGGCGATGCGGTCGAGGAACCACCGGTCGTGCGAGGTCACCACGGCGCAGCCCGGGAAGTCCAGCAGCGCGTCCTCCAACGAGGACAACGTCTCGACGTCCAGGTCGTTGGTCGGCTCGTCGAGCAGCAGCATGTTGCCACCCTGCTTGAGGGTCAGCGCCAGGTTCAGCCGGTTGCGCTCGCCGCCGGACAGCACCCCGGACTTCTTCTGCTGGTCCGAACCCTTGAATCCGAACGACGCGACGTACGCGCGGCTGTTCATCTCGAAGTTCGCGACCTTGATGAAATCGAGACCGTCGGACACGACCTCCCACACGTTCTTGGCCGGGTCGATGTTCGCGCGGTTCTGGTCGACGTAGCTGATCTTGACCGTCTGGCCGACCTCGAGCTCACCCGCATCGGGCTGCTCCGAACCGGTGATCATGCGGAACAGCGTCGTCTTGCCGACGCCGTTCGGGCCGACGACGCCGACGATGCCGGCGCGCGGCAGCGAGAAGCTGATGTCGTCCCACAGGGTCCGGCCCTCGAAGCCCTTGGTCAGGTGCTTGGCATCCAGCACGACGTCGCCCAGTCGAGGGCCGGCCGGAATGTTGATGTCGGTCGTGTCGATCTTGCGGGCCTTCTCGGCCTCGGCCGCGAGCTCTTCGTACCGGGCCAGGCGGGACTTGCTCTTGGTCTGGCGGCCCTTGGCGTTCGAGCGGACCCACTCCAGTTCGCGCTCGAGCATCTTGGCGCGCTTCGCGTCCTTCTGGCCCTCGATCTTGAGGCGGTCCTTCTTCGTCTCGAGATAGGTCGAGTAGTTGCCCTCGTAGCCGTGGATCTGGCCACGGTCGACCTCGGCGATCCACTCGGCCACGTTGTCCAGGAAGTACCGGTCGTGGGTGACGGCGAGCTTGTCGACCAGGGCGTCGGACGGCGGGCACCGCAGTGCGTCCATGGCCTGTTCGAGGCGGCTGTCGAGGTCCCACGCGTTCGTGTTGTCCAGGAAGGTCTGCAGTTCGCCGGTCTCGGCCATCAGCGCGTCGTAGTCGGCGTCGGGCTCGCCCATCTCGGCATACGCCTCCTCGAGGCGCTTCATCTTGCCCTTGGTCTCGGCGACGGCCTCCTCGACGTTCTCGAGGACGGTCTTGCCCTCCGTCAGCGGCGGCTCCTGCTGCAGCATCCCGACCGACGCATCCGGGTCGCGGACGAGGTCGCCATTGTTGGGCTGGTCGAGACCGGCCATCAACTTCAGCAAGGTCGACTTGCCCATGCCGTTGGGTCCGACGACGCCGATCTTCGCCCCGTGCAGGAACGAGAGGGTCACGTTGTCGAGGACGACCTTGTCGCCGTGGGCCTTGCGGACATTGTGCAGAGAGAGGACGTAGTCAGCCATGATGACCCCAGCCTAGGCCGTACGGGGCAAGCACGGCATGGCGGCCGTCATCGGCGACCAGCGATCTCCTGGGGATGTCTCTGGGTATCGCAATGTGGGCGTGGGTCTGGCCTTTCAGGCAGGCATGGACCACGGTGTGCTCCGGTGGCGGTGAATCATCAACCGAACCCCGTCGTCGCCGGTGAGCCATCAACCCCCTCAGCCCGGCATCGGTTGACACATCACCACCCACACCAGGGAAAGGTTGACCACTCACCGCCTCCCCGAGCCGCCCTTGGTGCATGCCGACCTACTCGATCGACGAGAGCGGCTCGGTCACCGGCTCGCGGTGCCCAGACCCGTGCACCAGCGTTCGTAGCGCTCCAGTTCGCTGCGCAACCGGGCCATGACCACTCGCTCGGTCGTGCGGTTGATCGCCTCGGTCAGGCGTTGTTCGGCGCGTGCGCCCGCCCGGCGTGCGCCGACGGCACCCAGCCACCGGGACACGACGGTCAGGATCACCCCGAACACCAGTCCCCCGGCCACCAGCATCACCGGCAGGCTCATGCCCAGCAGCCGCGGCGCGCCGTCCCACGGATCCGGATCGACGAGTCCGGCGACCGCGGCGACGGACCAGCCCACACCCAGGATGACCGCCACGAAGGTCAGCCACTGCAGGGCGCCCACGGCGGTCCACCACAGCGGTCGGTGTTTGAGGCCCAGGTCGACCTGAGCGACGGCTTCGTCCAGATCCTCGATCACGTCGCGGGCACCGGGACCGACCACGGTGTCGACGACCGCCGTCCGCCACGGCCGGGACATCCCCTCGGTCGCCAGCTCGGCCGCCTCGTGCAGGGCCAGGTCGGCCCGGGCCCGCTGGACGGAGGGCGAGATCGGCATCGAGTCGGCCACCGCATCGCGCGCCGATCGTCCCAGCCCCAGCTCACGCAGCGGGTCGCGGCGCAGCCGACCGACCCAGCCGATGAGCGGCCAGTCCGTCGCGACGACCGCACGCCTGGCCATCGAGTCCTCGACGGCGTCGGCGATCTGGGGTACGCCCGCGCAACTGGTGAACGTCTCGACCAGCGCATCGCGGGTCGGGCGATCGATTCCGGCCGCCGGTTCCGTGCCGCCGGCCTCGGCCAGCCGCAGCGCCACCTGGCGCACGTCGGCCGACAGGCGAGCCTGTGACGCCCCCTTCGACGCGATGCGGCGCCCGATCTCCGAACGCAGTTCCGTCAACCCGGCCCCGGTCGTCGCGCTGGTGGCGATCACCGGGACGCCGGCGAAACCCTCGCGTTCCAGGACTCGCTCGAGGTCATCCACGGCGATCTTGAGGTCGGTCTCGCTGAGCCGGTCGGCCTGGTTCAGGACGACGACCGATGAGCCCTTGTGGGTCGCCAAGGGCTGCAGGTAGCGCGAATGGATCGCCGCGTCGGCGTACTTCTGCGGGTCGAGCACCCACACGAACAGGTCGGCGTAGCGGGTGACGTGGTCGACGACCTGCTGGTTCGCCTCGACGACCGAGTCGTGATCAGGCAGGTCCAGCAGCACGAGTCCCTCGAAGGCGTCGTCACGCGGCGCGTCGAGGATGCTGTGCCGGGAGATCTGGTCGCGGCGTGCCACACCGATCCAGTCGAGCAGTTCGGTGGCGCCCAGCGGCCCCCAGGCACACGCCAGCGCGGTCGCGGTCGTGGGTCGCAGGTAGCCGACCTCGGCCAGATCGAGGCCCGTCAGTCGATTGAACAACGACGACTTGCCCGATCCGGTCGAACCGGCCAGCACCACGATCGTGTGCTGGGTCGACCGTTCGAGACGTTCGGTCGTGTGCGCGAACGTCGCGCTGGCCGCGTCGACGATGGCAGGATCCACCACGTCACCCGCAGCGGACAGCGCCGACTTCAGGGCACTGACGCGGTCGTCGAGTGTGGTCATCGGCGCCTCCTGCCCAGGGGTTGGTCGACGGCCGCGATGGCGACTTCCAGCTGCACGTGTGCGTTCTCGAGTGCGGTGGAGTCCGGCAGCAGGGCGAGAAACCGATCGGCCTCATCGGCGAGCAGCTGCTCGATCCGCAGGGACAGGTCGCGCCCGGCCTGTTCGGCGAGCGCACGCACGGCCTGGTCACCGAAGACGGCACTGAGCACCGCCTGACCCGCGGCCGCGGTGCCACCGGCGATTCCGACCTCGGCGCCCGTGAGCCCGGCCGTGCCAGCGAAGACGACAACCATGAGTGCCACCCCGGTGGCGTTGACCCCGAGCGACAACGCCCGGGCCTTGGTCTTCTTGTCGGCACCCTGCTCGGCCACGAGCTCGAACACGGATTCACGCCACTCGCGGGCGATGCGTTCGGCGCGAACCCGCACGTCGCGCGAGGCCCGGTCGAGACCGGGTTGCCTCTGCATCAGCACGCGGCCGGCCTCGGTGGATTCCCACGCCCGGGCCGCTTCCTCGGCGGCGCGTTCGGCCCGGTCGAGGATCAGCAGGTGCAGGCCCGAGACCGCGGCTTCCTCCACCGCCTCGGGGCCGGTGGGCCGTCGCCGGAAGACCTTGTCCCGCCACGTCCCGACCGTGCGCTCGAGCTTGCG
>CAYYQO010000198.1:0-5419 GCA_964473845.1 uncultured Aeromicrobium sp. | reverse complement strand
AGGACAAGCTCAACGTCAACGGCGGTGCGATCGCAGTCGGTCACCCGTTCGGCATGACGGGCGCCCGCATCACGTCCACGCTGATCAACTCGCTGCAGTGGCACGACAAGCAGTTCGGTGTCGAGTCCATGTGCGTCGGTGGCGGCATGGGCATGGCCATGGTCATCGAGCGGCTGTCCTGACCATGAGTGAGCGCCAGCGAGTGAACATGGGGCATCCGGCATGAGTGGATTCGTGGAGGGTGGCCACCCTCGCTTCGACGGCAAGGTCGCGATCGTCACGGGCGCGTCGCGCGGCATCGGTCTCGCTGTCGCGCAACTGCTCGTCGACGAGGGCGCCAAGGTCGTCATCACGGCGCGCAAGACCGAGGCGCTGGAAGCGGCCGTGGCCGAGTTGGGCCCGGACCAGGCCACGTTCGTGGCCGGTCCGGCCGACGATCCGGACCACCAGGACGAGGCGATCGCCAAGGCGGTCGAGCACTTCGGTGGCCTGGACTTCCTGGTGAACAACACCGGCATCAATCCGACCTATGGGCGGATGATCGAGATGGATCTTGCGGCCGGCCGCAAGATCTTCGATGTCAACGTGTTGTCGGCCGTCTCGTGGGCGCAGAAGGCGTACAACGCCTCGCTCCGGGAGAACGGCGGCGCGATCGTGAACATCGCCTCGGTGGCCGGGCTCAAGCCGGCGCCGATGATCGGCATGTACGGCGCGTCGAAGTCCGCGGTGATCCACGTGACCGAGGAACTGGCGGTCGAGCTGGCTCCGCAGATCCGGGTCAACGCCGTGGCGCCCGCGGTCGTCAAGACGAAGTTCGCCGGTGCGTTGTTCGAAGGCCGTGAGGACGAGGTCGCCGCGGCCTACCCGATGAAGCGGCTGGGCGTTCCCGAGGACATCGCCTCGGTCGTCGCCTTCCTGCTGTCCGAAGATGCGGCCTGGGTGACCGGCCAGTGCATCACGATCGACGGCGGGCTGACGCTGACCGGCGGCGTCTGACGCGCGGTACCAGGGGAGCGGTGACTGAGCGTCCATTCTCGGCCGGGAACGGACGCTCGGTCACCGCCCGCTGCTGCGACTCGCGGGCTTCACGCTCGGCTGTAGGTCGCACGTCCGCCGGACAGGCCGGCGGCCAAACCCGCCGCCGGGGCCTGGATCGAGGGCCGGTACAACCGACGGCGCAGACACTCCTCGATCGGGCAGGTCAGCCCGTCACGTTTGAGATGCAACACGGCAACCAGAGCGCGGCACGTCAGAAAGCCGCATAACCCCGTGTCCACCGTCCGGGGTCAGGGCCACCATTCCTGAGCGGCGGCTTGCCCGTCACCACTTGACACATCGTATTGTGCCTGCAAGGATCACGACCCGTGGCCGCCGCGAGAGTCGCGAGCGCATCGTCTTCGGGGGAAGCATGAACCTGTTCCGTCCTGTCCATATCCGATCAATCGGCGCTGCCATTGGATTCGCCATGATCGCCGCGCTCGGCCTCAACGGACCCGCCCACGCCGAGGAACGACCGTCCGACACCATCTCCGCCATCGAACAAGCCGTCCAGGACGCAGGCCAGGCACCCGCAGCCGAGAACGCTGCGGTCTCGCTGCCGACTGACGGCGAAGACTCCGCAACACTGGCCGGCGAGAACGGCACCCTGGAATTCGACGTGCCCGCCACCGGCGACATCACCGAGACCAGCAATACCGGTGTCCTGCTCGACGGCAGCGGCGACGACACGAGTATCGCCGTCGAATCGACCGACCACGGCGTCCGCGCCCTCATCCACATCGACTCCGAAGACGCACCCGAACACTTCGAGTTCCCCATCGGCGGCGACGTCACCACGCTGATTCTCAACGACGACGGATCCGTTCTGGCGCTCAACGCCGACGACGAGACCATCGCCATCGCAGCCACCCCCTGGGCCGTCGACAGGACCGGACGCAAAGTCCCCACCCACTACCAAATCAACGGCACCACACTCACCCAGATCGTCAAACACCGCGGCGGCGGATTCGAATACGGCATCACCGCGGATCCGAGTTTCTGGTGGTGGGTCAAGCAGGGTGCGAGTTGTCTCACGGGCGTGATCACCCTTGGGTCACTCGGTTACGCGAAAGTCTCCGTTGGTCTGGCGAAACTGGCTGTCAAGATGCGGGCGGCGTCGGCGAGCAGCAAGCTCGGCAAGGCATACGCTGCATGGAAGAAATTGGGGTCGTCTGACTCTGCCAGATTCAAGACGCTCGTTTCTCAGCTCAAGACGCTCGCGAACATGGTCATCAAGCACGGCTTCTCGGGAGTCGCCAAACACAGGAAGTCCAGTAGCAAGGCAGCCGCCGCCATCAACTTCCTCAAGAACGGCGGTGCGGCGGTTGGCGGTGTCTTCGGCGTGTCCGCCTGTATCAAGATGGTTCAAGAGGCGTGAACCGCCACGGTCGAACGAGAATGGAACAACGATGAGCATCGAACTCCAGTGGTTGATCGTCGCACCACTCGTGGTGCTATTCGTCGGTGTGGTGTGGCTGGTTCACGCTCGTGAGGTCAAGGTAGATGACCGTCAAGGCGACGCACCAGACTCATCCAGGCCGTACATTCGACGAGTCTTCGCCAAGTTCGAACTCCATGACTGGGGTGCGCTTGTACTCGCGGCTATCTACATGGCCGGTCTCATCGCAAACACGATCCAGTGACAGGGCCATGGAATGGTCGTTACTTCTCGCAGTCGTTGCAGTGTGTCTGTCTGTCGGGTCGTACGGGTCTCGATGACATGATTTCGAAGTGCTGGCCGTAGACAGTTCGACCGCGGGAGGGCGCCGCCGATTCCGGCGCTGGATCTACTCGGCCTCCTTCGCGTTTGCCGGGTTTCTCGACATCGCCTTCTGCTCACGGATGCTCGCTGGGCTCCCGGTCACCGACGCTGTGCTCTGGGGAGTCCTCGGTGCGGTCGTCTATGCCGCTGTCTATCTGTTGATCTCCTACGCGGCCGAACAATTGGGTGTTGACACTGACCGTATGGGGAATCACGAGGTCGCCAACGACTTCGACGAGGGCGAGGAGGAGGACGACGAAGGAGGCTGGTGGTCAGACCTGGGGTGGAAGGCATTGGCCACCGTGCTGGTCGTGGGTTCGGTCATCGTGCTGTTCGTGCTTTTCGCCGCCAAGTCTATTGTCGTCATCTTGATCTTTGCTGCTGTGGCGGCGCAACCTTCGCTCGGTCAGGTCCTTTTCATCATGGTGCTGAGTGGAGGTCTGCAATGGTTGGCGATGTACTACGTGGCCATTCCGATGGCCAGGCGCCATGACATATCGCTGTGACGTTGGGGTGGCGCGCACGCCTGCGGCGCGTCGTTCGATCATGTGGCTCGTCACGGTGTCCGCCAGCCTTCACCTGCTCGTAGGCATCCGTCCCATGATCGGGTTCGCCGCCGGGGTGGTTGCTGCCGGTGCCGTGTTGTCTTTCCAACTCTGGTGGGGGCCTTCGGGCGATCGCCTTGAGGCGAGTTCATCCTGCGTCGCTCCTGGTTCGGACATTCCGTACCTGCGCCGGACGGACTTGCCGGGCAGGGACTTCGGGCGCCGTGTCGTCACCTGGGTGGGTGTCATGGTCGCTGTGCTTACCCTGATCGTGGCGATGTGTGCGCCGTATCTTGGTTTCGTATGTGTCACCTGGCTGATTGTTGGGTCAGCAGATCGTGTCTCGCTCCTCTTGGTCGTATTGGCGGTTGTCGCCGCGCGCCTCTTGGTGTTTGCTGCCGCGCGCTTCGCCCAGTGATACGCCCCCAGGCTGCGGCGGTGGTGGATGCCCGTTTTGTCCCCAATGTGTGGGTAACCGTGTGTGAAACCCACAGTTACAACACCATGAGCCACATCTGTCCACGAGGCGCCAGGGCGCCACCTCGCGTGTGACGAAAAACATGAGGAAAGCCTCACTTCAAAGATGAGGAAATCCTCATGTTTGTGTCACGATAGATGACATGACGACGCTCGACACCTCTGTGTTCTCCGCCCCCGCCCAGCCGGACCGCCGCACCGACAGCCTGCTCGACGACCTGCGCTCTGGAACGCCGTGGGCGCTGGTCTTCGGTGGGCAGGGAGGCGACTGGCTCGCGCCCCTGGCCGATCTGGTGCGCGACTTCGCGCTCGATGCCGAGGTCGCGGACCTGGTCCGCCGGGCCGATCGCCTGCTGGCGCCGGTCGCGACCGAACTCGCTCGCACCGGCGTGGCCTTCGACCCCGTCGCGTGGGTCGACGTGCTGGCCGTCGGTGAGTCGGCCGAGGACGACGACGCGCCGGGCCTGCCCGGCGGTGCCGACATCGCCGCGCCGGCCGCCTCCGTCCCCGGTATCGTCCTGGCCCAGTTGGCCGGCCTGCGGGCCCTGTCGCGTCAGGGCCTCGACGTCTCGGCGCATCGTCCCGTCGCCGTCGCCGGACACTCCCAGGGCGTCCTGGCCGCCGAAGCGCTCGCCGGTGTGCCCGAGGTCGAGGTGCTCGCGCTCGCTCGGCTCGTCGGCGCCGCCGCGCAACTCGTGGGCCGTCGTCGTGGCCTGTTGGGCCAGACCATGCTGTCCGTCTCGGGAGTCGTCCCCGAGCGGGTCGCCGAGATCGTCGAGGGCACCGGCGCGGTGTGCCGGATCCGCAACGGCCGCCGTGCCGTCGTCCTGTCCGGGCCCGAGACCGCGCTGGCCGCCGCGACCGCCCGCTTGGAGCAGGTCGCCGCGCAGGAGAAGGACGAACGCGAGCGCAAGGTCACCGGGGGAGCGGCGTTCGCGCCGATCATCGAGCCCGTCGAGTCCGCACTCGCGTTCCACCACCCCGACCTGGCCGAGACGGCCGATCTGGTGGCTGACTGGGCCGCCCGGATCGGTATCGACGCCGAGCACGCCCGCCGTGCGACGCAGCAGTCCATCGTCGACCCGGTCGACTGGGTCAGCGACGTCACGGCCGCGATGGATGCGGGTGCGCGCTGGCTGATCGACCTCGGTCCCGGCGACCTGGCCGCGCGACTCTCCGCCCCCGAGACGCGGGTCCGGGGCGTCGGCGTCGTCGCCGCCACCACTCGCCGTGGACACCGTGAACTGACGATCACCGGAGCCCGGCCCGTTCCGCCGGTGGCGTGGTCGTCGTTCGCGCCGTGTCTGGTGACCCTGCCCGATGGCTCGACCACGGTCGAGACCCGGTTCACCCGCGCAACCGGCAAGTCGCCGATCCTGCTGGCCGGCATGACGCCCACCACCGTCGATGCGCCGATCGTCGCTGCCGCGGCGAATGCCGGCTTCTGGTCCGAGCTGGCCGGCGGCGGTCAGGTGACCGAAGAGGTCTTCGACGCCCGCATCGCCGAGTTGGGCACGCTGCTCGACGAGGGTGCGACGTTCCAGTTCAACTCGCTCTTCCTCGATCCGTACCTGTGGCGCCTGCAGTTGGGCCAGAA
>CAYYQO010000197.1:0-5455 GCA_964473845.1 uncultured Aeromicrobium sp. | reverse complement strand
GTCGACTGATGCGCTACTCGGCGGGCGGCAGCACGGCCGGCACCCGGACCAGGACCACACCGTGGTGGACCTCGGCAGTGATCTCGCTGCCCTCGCCCGCCGGGTCGCCGTCCAACTGCATCGGGACGGGCTTCTCGGCGCGGACGTGAACCCGGGTTCCGCACAGTCGGGTCAGCCGTTTGTCGTTGGTCTTGCGGCGCGTGACGACCCGGGCGACGATCGACAGCCAGCCGATGAATCGCTTGGGCGCCACGACGACGACGTCCAGCAGGCCGTCATCGATCTGGGCGTCGGGCAGCAGCGGGATGCCGCCCTGCAGGAAGCCGACGTTGCCGACGACCACGGTGCGCGCCCGGAAGGTGAGCGGTTCGTCGTCGTCGATCGTGATCTCGACCTTGGTGCGCGGGAACGTGATCGCCTTGACCCCCGAGACGAAGTACGCCAGGTAGCCGACGCGCTTCTTGAGGTCCTCGTTGACCCCGGTCATGATCATGGCGTCCATGCCCAGCCCGGCCATGACGAGGAAGGACGTGTCGGCGGACTCGCCATCGGTCGAGAAGCTGGCGAGGTCGATCGCCCGGTCCTGACCGCCGAACACCACGTCGAGCGCGTCACGGGTGTTCACCGGGATGTCGAGGTTGCGTGCCAGCAGGTTCCCGGTGCCGTGCGGCAGCACGCCGATCGCGACGCCGGACCGGGTGGCCACTTCGCACACGGCGCGCACAGTGCCGTCGCCACCGGCCGCGATGATCAGGTCGACGCCTTCGTCGAGTGCGGCGCGGGTCTGTCCGTGGCCGGGATCCTCGACGGTCGTCTCGTACCAGCGTGGTTCGTCCCAGCCGTGGCTGGCGCCGACCTGGCGCACCTTGGCCTTGAACTCCTCGATGTCGCCGACCTTGATCGGGTTCAGCACGACGGCGGCCCGGCGCCGGCCCGAGCCGGTCAGGACCGACAGTTCGGCCGGCAACCGGCCGCGGCCACTGACCAGGATCTGCCACAGGCCCAGCGTCACGAAGCCGCCGAAGGCCAGTCCGGCCGTGATGTCGCTCAGGTAGTGCACGCCCAGGAAGACCCGATCGGCGGCGACCAGGAGGGTCAGGACCGACCACAGGGTCAGCCACAACCGCCGCTGCAGACCACGGCCGGTCACCGCGATCGTCAGCAGGCCCAGCACGGTGAAGAGCAGTCCCGCGCCCGCGGAGTGGCCGCTGGGGAACGACCACCCCCCGATCTCGTGCAGCGGGAAGTCCCAGGCGGGGCGGGGTCGCTGGACCGCCAGTTTGATGAGCAGGTTGCCGCCCAGGACCAGCACGCCGCTGGCGACGATCCACACGGCGAGCGCGCGTTCGCTGCGCCACCACAGCACGCCGGCCAGCACGGCCAGCACGATCCCGACCGTCCAGTTGCTGAAGGCGATCGCGACGACGTCGAGCACATCGACGAACCAGGGGCGCGAGGCGCTGACCTCGTAGGCGCTGTCGGCGACGTTCTGGTCGAGATCCATCAACGGCTGCCACTGCGTCACCACGAGGACGGCCAGCACCACGAAGACGATCGCTTCGATCGCCAGCATCACGGGCGTGAGGAGCGGCCGGTCGCCGTCGGCACGGCGCACGTCGATCGTCACGTCTGTCCCTTTCGTTGCAGTGGCTCGCCATAGCGTAACCGCGCCCGCACGGGAAGGCTGACGAAGGCGTCTGGCGTCGAGGCTAGGCTGGCGGCGTGATTGATCCTCGTTTGTTGCGTGAAGACCCCGATCTGCTGCGAGCCGCCCAGGAGCGACGTGGCGAGTCGTCGCAGCTCATCGACGACCTGATCGCCGCCGACGAGGCCCGCCGTGCCTCGATCGTCCGGTTCGAGGCGGTCCGCTCCGAGCAGAAGCAACTCGGCAAGCAGATCCCGAAGGCCCAAGGCGACGAGAAGCAGGCGCTGCTGGCGCGGACGAAGGAACTCAGCACCGAAGTGAAGGCCGCCGAGGCCGCGCAGACCGAGACCGCGGATGCCTTCGACGCCTTGTTGCGGTCGCTGCCGAACCCCACGGTCGACGCGCCCCCCGGCGGCGAGGACGACTTCGTGGTGCTCGAGGAGGTCGGCACGCCGCGCGACTTCGCGGCCGAGGGCTTCGAACCGCGCGACCACCTCGAACTGGGTGAACTGCTGGGGGCGATCGACGTCGAGCGGGGCGCCAAGGTCAGCGGTGCGCGCTTCTACTACCTCACCGGTGTGGGTGCTCAACTCGAACTCGCCCTCACCCAACTCGCCATGTCCACGGCCGCCGAGTGGGGCTTCACGCCGATGATCCCGCCGGCGCTGGTCAAGCCGCAGGCGATGGAGGGCACGGGTTTCCTCGGTCAGGCGGCCGACGACGTGTACCGGCTGGAGAAGGACGACCTGTATCTCGTGGGCACGTCCGAGGTGCCGCTCGCGGCCTATCACGGTGGCGAGATCCTGCCGACCGAGTCGCTGCCGCGTCGCTATGCGGCGTTCAGCCCGTGCTTCCGTCGCGAGGCCGGCTCCTACGGCAAGGACACGCGCGGCATCTTCCGGGTCCATTGGTTCGACAAGGTCGAGATGTTCGTCTACACCACGGTCGACCAGGCCGAGGCCGAGCACCAGCGACTGCTGGGCTGGGAGAAGGAGTGGCTGCGCAAGCTCGAACTTCCCTTCCGGGTCATCGACGTGGCGTCCGGCGACCTGGGCCTGTCGGCCGTGCGCAAGTTCGACTGCGAGGCCTGGATCCCAACGCAGCAGAAGTACCGCGAGTTGTCCTCGGCGTCGAACTGCACCGAGTTCCAGTCGCGCCGCCTCGACGTACGTACCCGCCGCACGGGCGATGACAGCACGACGCACGTCGCCACGTTGAACGGAACGCTGTGCGCCATGCCGCGCACGATCGTGGCGCTGCTCGAGAATGGCCAGCAGGCCGATGGTTCCGTGCGCCTGCCCGCGGCGCTGCACCCGTTCCTGGGCGCGGTCCTGCGCCCGGTCGAAGCAGGAGGCAACTGAGTGACGTGGCGTCCCCGGCTCGTCGCGCTGGATGTCGACGGCACGATCGTCGACCACCGCAACAACCTGAGTCCTGCGGTCAAGGACGCAGTGTTGGCGGTGCGGGATGCGGGCATCCCCGTGGTGATCGCCACGGGTCGCGCCGTCCCCGGCGTCTACGACGTGCTCGACAAACTGGGCTTTCGCGAGGGTCAGGGGATCGCCAGCAACGGTTCGGTCGTCTTCGACGTCGATCCATTCGAGATCGTCCAGACGACGACGTTCGACGCTCGTGAGGCAGTGCGCCGCGTGCTGGAACGCGTTCCCGAGGCGCTGGTCGCCGTCGAGGAGGTCGGCGTCGGCTACCGCGTGAACCGGGCGTTCCCGCACGGCGAGATCTCGGGCAAGGTCATCCTCGACGAGGTCGAGAGGATGGTCTCCCAGCCCGTCACGCGTGTCGTAGTGCGCGCTCCCGACCACAGTCGGGAGGAGTTCTCGAGCCTGGTCCAGGACCTCGGTCTCGACGGCACGAACTACTACATCGGCTACACCGCGTGGCTCGACCTGGCGCCCGAGGGCGTCTCCAAGGCCTCGGGCCTCGACGTCGTGTGCGCATCGCTGGGCCTGACCGCCGCCGACGTGTTGGCCGTGGGCGACGGCAACAACGACACCGAGATGCTGCAATGGGCCGGCCGAGGCGTCGCGATGGGCCAGTCCCCCGACAGCCTCAAGGCCCTCGCCGACGACGTGACCGGCCCCGTCGAGGAGGACGGCCTCGCCGCCGAACTCTCGCGCTGGCTCGGGTGAAGTTTCCCCGGTGAGCCGGGGAAACCATCACGGGCCTAGGGAAACTTTCCTTGGTCTGTGACCGTTTCCCCGGTCAACCGGGGAAACTGCGGGCCCCGGCACCGCTCGTCGCAGGGCTGACACCTTTCGTCGGTGTGGTCTGGCGCACACCCGCAACGATGCGGCAACGTGGGAGCGTCGAAGATTGTGACCTGCGACACCCGAGAACCAGCGCCAGGAGGCCACCCGTGACTCAGACCGGCATCGACAACCTTGCTCATGAGGATCGTATTTTCGAGCCGCCCGCCGATCTTGCGGCGAATGCGAACGTGAAGGCGGACGAGTTTGATCGTGCTGCCGCGGATCGGTTGGGTTTTTGGGGTGAGCAGGCGCAGAAGTTGAGTTGGGAGACGCCGTTCACCGAGGTGCTCGATTGGACGAATCCGCCGTTCGCGAAGTGGTTCGTCGGCGGCAAGCTGAACGTGGCCTACAACTGCGTCGACCGTCATGTCGAGAACGGTTTGGGCGACAAGGTCGCGTTCCATTTCGTCGGTGAGCCCGGCGACACGCGTGACATCACGTATGCCGAGCTCAAGGACGAGGTCAGCCGGGCGGCGAACACGCTGATCGAGTTGGGCGTCACGACGGGTGATCGGGTGGCGATCTACCTGCCGATGATCCCCGAGGCCGTCATCGCGATGTTGGCGTGCGCCCGGATCGGTGCGCCGCACACGGTCGTGTTCGGTGGTTTCAGTTCCGACGCCCTCGCGACGCGGATCGATGACTGTGAGGCCAAGGTGGTCGTCACCGCTGACGGTGGTTACCGGCGTGGCGCCCCGTCGGCGCTCAAGCCGGCCGTGGACGAGGCGTTGGAGAAGTTGGGCGATGCCAGCCCGACCGACCATGTCCTGGTGGTGCGGCGTACGGGTCAGGAGACCGCGATCACCGAGGGCCGCGACGTGTGGTGGCACGAGGTCGTCGACACGGCGTCGGCCGAGCACACGCCTGAGGCGTTCGACGCCGAACACCCGCTGTACGTGATGTACACGTCGGGCACGACGGGCAAGCCGAAGGGCATCCTGCACACGACCGGCGGTTACCTGACGCAGTGCGCGTACACGTTCGACGCGGTCTTCGACCACAAGCGCGACACCGACGTGTTCTGGTGCACCGCCGACGTCGGCTGGGTGACCGGGCACTCGTACATCGTGTACGGGCCGACCGCGAACGCCGCGACGCAGGTGCTCTACGAAGGCACCCCCGACAGCCCGCACAAGGGTCGCTGGTGGGAGATCATCGCCGACAAGGGCGTCACCCTCTTCTACACCGCTCCCACGGCGATCCGCACGTTCATGAAGTGGGGCGACGACATCCCCGCGAAGTTCGACCTGTCGAGCCTGCGCATCCTGGGGTCGGTGGGCGAGTCGATCAACCCCGAGGCCTACGTCTGGTACCGCGAGAACATCGGCGGCGACCGCACCCCGATCGTCGACACGTGGTGGCAGACCGAGACGGGCGCGCACATGCTCAGCCCGCTGCCCGGCGTCACGGCCGCCAAGCCGGGTTCGGCGATGGGTCCGTTGCCGGGCATCAGCGCCGACGTCGTCGACGACGCCGGCAATCCGGTGGCCAACGGTGAGGGTGGCTACCTCGTGCTGACCGAGCCGTGGCCGTCGATGCTGCG
>CAYYQO010000196.1:4956-5470 GCA_964473845.1 uncultured Aeromicrobium sp. | reverse complement strand
TCAACCCACCTGGACACTGGCCAGCACATCGGCCAGGTCGTCGGGCTTAACCAGCACGTCGCGTGCCTTGGAACCCTCGCTGGGCCCCACGATCGCTCGGCTCTCGAGGATGTCCATGAGACGGCCCGCCTTGGCGAAACCGACCCGCAGCTTGCGCTGGAGCATCGACGTCGAACCGAACTGCGTGTTGACCACGAGCTCGATCGCCTGCAGCACCAGATCCATGTCGTCGCCGATGTCGTCGTCGAGTTCCCGCTTGGCCTGCTGCGGCGCGGTGACGTCGTCACGGTACGTCGGCTGCAACTGCTCCTTGCAGTGCTTGACGATCGTCTCGATCTCGGCCTCGGTGATCCACGCGCCCTGCATGCGCATCGCCTTGTTGGCGCCCATGGGCAGGAACAGCCCGTCACCCTGTCCCACGAGCTTCTCGGCGCCGGGCTGGTCGAGGATCACGCGGCTGTCGGCCAGCGAACTGGTCGCGAAGGCCAGGCGGCTCGGGACGTTGGCCTTGATC
>CAYYQO010000196.1:0-4946 GCA_964473845.1 uncultured Aeromicrobium sp. | reverse complement strand
CGACGTCGACGCTCGGGCGCTGGGTGGCCAGCACCAGGTGGATGCCCGCCGCACGCGCCAGCTGGGTGATGCGCACGATCGAGTCCTCGACGTCACGCGGGGCGACCATCATCAGGTCGGCGAGCTCGTCGACCACCACCAACAGGTACGGGTACGGCGTCAGGACGCGCTCGCTGCCGGGGGGTGCCGTCAGCTTCCCGGAGGCGACGGCCTTGTTGAAGTCGTCGATGTGGCGGTAGCCGAAGTTGGCCAGGTCGTCGTAGCGCAGGTCCATCTCGCGCACGACCCAGGCCAGCGCCTCGGCGGCCTTCTTCGGGTTGGTGATGATCGGCGTGATGAGGTGCGGGATGCCCTCGTAGGCGTTGAGCTCGACCCGCTTGGGATCGACCAGGATCATCCGCACCTCGTCGGGCGTGGACCGCATCAGGATCGACGAGATCATCGAATTCACGAAGCTGGACTTGCCGGAGCCGGTCGCGCCCGCGACCAACAGGTGAGGCATCTTCGCGAGGTTCGCGACGACATATCCGCCCTCGACGTCCTTGCCCAGGCCCATCACCATCGGATGGTGGTCGCTGCGGGCCTTCGTCGAACGCAGGACGTCGCCGAGCGACACCATCTCCTTGTCGACGTTGGGGATCTCGACGCCGATCGCGCTCTTGCCCGGGATGGGCGACAGGATGCGGACCTCGTTCGAGGCGACGGCGTACGAGATGTTCTTGCTGAGCGCCGTGACCTTCTCGACCTTGACCGCCGGGCCGAGCTCCACCTCGTAGCGCGTGACTGTCGGGCCGCGCGTGTAGCCGGTGACCGTGGCGTCGATCTGGAACTGCTCGAGCACCTCGGTCAGGCGTGCGACGACCTCGTCGGACGCGGCCGAGCGCGCCTTGGGCGGCGTGCCCTCCTTGAGTGCACTGGGTTCGGGCAGCGTGTAGACGATGTCGCCCGAGAGCGCGAGTTGCTCGGCCCGAACCGGAAGCGGTTCCATCGGCTTCAGCTCGGGCTGGGGTTCGGGCTCGGAGAGGACCTTGGCCTCGGGCACGGGCAGGACGGAGACCTGACGGTCCTCGTCCGGGCCCTCGACGAGGGGGTTCTCGAACGGCTCGTCGACCGGCGCCACCGTGCGCGGATGGCGCTTCGTGGCGGGCTTGGACTCGGGCTCTGCTTCGGTCTCGGCCTTGTCCTTGCGCCCCAAGGCGCGGTCGAAGACGGTGCGGAGTCGCTCGGGAACGGCGTACAAGGGCGTCCCGGTGACGACGAGCAGCCCGAAGACCACGACGAGCACCAGGATCGGCGCGACGACCCAGCCGGTCTTGAGCAGGTCGACCAGGATCGCCGAGAACAGGAATCCCACGGCTCCCCCGGCGTCGGACATGTCCGGGTCGCTGGGACGCGGCGTGCCGTGGGCCAGGTGGACGAGGCCGAGGACACCACCGACGATGGCTCCCCAGCCGATCAACTGGCGGCCGGCGGGTCCGTTGCGATCGGGATGACGCAGCGTGCGCCACGCGATGACCGCGAGCAGGATCGGGACGGCCCAGGCCAGGACCCCGACCGTTCCAGTCGTGATCCGGCGGACTCCGTCGCCGACGACGCCGGTGATGTCCCACCAGACGGCTGCCGCCGTGATCAGCGACAACGAGACGAGGCCGAGCCCCACGCCGTCACGCCGCTGTTCGGCGTCGAGTTCACGGGCGCCGTGGCCGATGCTGCGCGCGATCGCGCCGACGATGCCGGCGATGCCCAGCCAGAAGGCCGTGGACACGCGCATGACCGACTGCAGGGCAGCTCTGAAGGGACCAGGACCCGTCTTCGGGGCCGACGGCTTGCGCGCTGGTTGCTTGCGCGCCGCGGGCTTCTTGCGGGCCTGGCTGCCGGACGGCCGCTTTCGCGGCGGGGAAGACGTTCGGGTCGCCATGGGGACAAGGCTAAACCAGAACCTGAGACTTCACACGGACCCACGCCGCACGGACCTCAGGAGAAACACGGGCGGGATCCGTGAAAATCCTCCGGAATCAGGCTTCGAGGACGATCGGGATGATCATCGGCCGGCGACGCAGACGACGACCGACGAACGAGCCCACGACACGACGCATGACCTGCTGGAGCGCGGCGGTGTCATGAGCACCCTCGGCCAGGGCCTCCTCCAGCGCCGAGACGAGCTTGGGCTGGATCGAGTCGAACACCGAGTCGTCCTCGGCCAGTCCCCGGGCATGGATCTCGGGTCCGCTGGCGATCTTGCCGGTGGCGGAGTCGATCACGGCGATGACCGAGATGAAGCCCTCGGCCGCCAGGATCCGGCGGTCCTTCAGCTCCGAATCGGTCAGGTCGCCGATCGAGGAACCGTCCACGTAGACGTAACCGACCTCGAAGGCTCCGGCGATCGAGGCGTGCCCGTCGATGAGGTCGACCGCATAGCCGTCCTCGGCGATGATCACGTTCGGAACCCCGGTCTGGCGGGCCAGATCGGCGTTCGCGTGCAGATGGCGGATCTCACCGTGCACGGGCATGACGTTCGACGGCTGGACGATGTTGTAGCAGTAGAGCAGCTCGCCGGCCGAGGCGTGACCGGACACGTGAACGAGTGCGTTGCCCTTGTGGACGACATTCGCGCCGAGTTTGGTCAGCCCGTCGATCACGCGATAGATGGCGTTCTCGTTGCCCGGGATGAGCGACGACGCCAACAGCACGGTGTCGCCCGGCTCGAGGTGCACCTTGTCGTGGGTCCGGTTCGCGATGCGCGACAGCGCCGCCATGGGCTCGCCCTGCGAGCCGGTGGACATCAGCACCATCTTCTCCGGCGGAGCGGCGTCGATCTTGTCGACCACCACGCCGTCCGGAACCTTCAGATAACCCAGTTCGCGCGCGATCTGCATGTTGCGCACCATGGACCGGCCGACGTAGGCGACCTTGCGGTCGTGCTTGACGGCAGCGTCGAGCACCTGTTGGACGCGGTGGATGTGCGAGGCGAACGAGGCGACGATGATCCGCTTCTTGCTGCGCGCGAACACCGCGTCGATCGCCGGGGTGATCTGCTTCTCGGCCGTCGTGAATCCGGGGACCTCGGCGTTGGTCGAGTCGGTCAGGAACAGGTCGATGCCCGCCTCACCCAACCGGGCGAAGGCACGCAGGTCGGTGATCCGACCGTCGAGTGGCAACTGGTCCATCTTGAAGTCGCCCGTGTGCAACGCGACGCCGGCCGGGGTCTTGATCGCGACGGCGAGCGCGTCGGGGATCGAGTGGTTCACGGCGACGAACTCGCACTCGAACGGCCCGAAGGACTCGGTCTGACCCTCGGTGACCGTGTACGTGGGCACCTCCTTGAGGCGGTGTTCCTTGAGCTTGGGCGCCAGGAGGGCCAGCGTCAGCTTGGAACCGATGACCGGGATGTTGCCCCGTTCCCGCAGCAGGTACGGCACGCCACCGATGTGGTCCTCGTGGCCGTGCGTCAGGACCAGGCCGACGACGTCGTCGAGGCGGTCCCGGATCGGCGTGAAGTCCGGCAGGATCAGGTCGACGCCCGGGTGGTGCTCCTCGGGGAACAACACGCCGCAGTCGACGATCAACAACTTGCCGTCGAACTCGAAGACGGTCATGTTGCGACCGATCTCGCCCAGCCCGCCCAGCGGGAGGACCCGCATGGCCCCCGCGGCGAGCGGCGGCGGTGTGGCCAGTTCAGTGTGCATATGGCTCATGCCAATCCCTCCAAGAAAAAGCAACCGTATGTCGGAATTGGCATTCGGTGATTCATCGTCACTCGCTTCGCTCGCTCATACGAGCAGACCTGCGTCCTTCAGTGCCGTGCGGATGACCTGCACCTGTTCGTCGGTGGCCGGCGTGAGCGGCAGTCGCACGCCGGCGTGATCAATGATTCCCAGTTCCAGCAGTGCGGCCTTCGCGGCGATCGCGCCCTGTGTCTGGCCCATGATCGCGTACAGCAGGCCGGAGATTTCGTGGTCGACCTCGCGGGCGCGGGCCAGGTCCCCGGCGAGCGCGGCGTCGACGAGCGCCTTGACGCGACCGGGATCGACGTTCGAGAGCACCGAGACGACACCGACCGCACCGATCGCGAGCCACGCCAGGTTCAGGGCGTCGTCGCCGGAGTAGAGCGCGAAGCGCGTGTTGTCGCGCAGTCGGGCACCGCGCACCAGATCGCCGGAGGCGTCCTTGATCGCCAGGACGGTCGGACGCGACTCGAGTTCGGCGTACGTCGACTCGGCGATCTCGATGCCCGAACGGCCGATGATGTCGTACAGCATGATCGGCACGTCCCCCGCGGCCGCGACGACGGCGTCGACGTTCGCGATGACACCGGACTGCGGTGGCTTGTTGTAATACGGCGTGACCAGCAGCAGACCGTGGGCACCGATGCGTACGGCCTGTTCGGTCAGTTCCACGGTGTGGCGCGTGTCGTTGGTACCGACCCCGGCCACGACGGTCGCGCGGTCGCCCACGGCCTCCAGCACGGCGGCCAGCAGTCGGCCGTCCTCGTCACCGGTCGTCGTGGGCGACTCGCCGGTCGTGCCACTGACGACGATGCCGTCGCTGCCGGTGTCGACCAAGTGGGTGGCCACGGCGGCTGCGGCGTCGAGGTCAACGGCGCCATCGGGGGTGAAGGGGGTGACCATCGCGGTCAGGACCCGGCCGAACGGTGCACGGTCGGTGGCCAGCGGAGACGTCATGTTCCGAGGTTACCGTCAGCGCGTCGCGACAGTCGGGCAGGATGAGGCCGTGACCGACCACTACCCCCAGGACACGATCGCGACCCGCGCCGATGACGGGACCCTCACCCTGGACATCACCGATCGCTGGAACACGCCCCTGGGCAAACCGAACGGCGGCTGGGTGCTCGCTTCGATGCTGCGCACCGCGATGGACGAACTGGACGTCGGGCGACCCGCCAGCGCCGCCATCAGCTATTTCGCCTCGCCGGAGCCGGGAACGAC
>CAYYQO010000195.1:0-5496 GCA_964473845.1 uncultured Aeromicrobium sp. | reverse complement strand
CATGCGCGACCTGACCTATCCGCCGATCATCGTCACGGCGAAGTCGCTGTTCCGGTTGTTGGGCATGAAGTTCCAGATGTCCGGCACCGAGCACATCCCGCGTGAGGGCGGCGCGATCCTCGCGTCCAACCACGTAAGCTACGTCGATTTCATCTTCAACGGACTGGCCGCCCAGCCTTCCAAGCGGCTCGTGCGTTTCATGGCGAAGAAGGAAGCGTTCGACCATGGTGTCTCCGGCCCGATCATGAGGTCGCTGCACCACATCCCGGTCGATCGTGCGCATGGCGAAGGATCGCTGCAGTCCGCCGTCGACTACGCGCGTGCCGGCGAGATCGTCGGGATCTTCCCCGAGGCGACGATCAGTCGCTCGATGGAGGTCAAGGAACTCAAGACCGGGGCCGTCCGGGCTGCCGCGGATGCCGGCGTGCCGTTGATCCCGATGATCGTGTGGGGCACGCAGTTGCTCAAGACCAAGGATCACGATGCCGACCTGTGGGGGCGGAACAAGACGATCGCCCTGCATGTGGGTGAGCCCCTTCCCGTGACCGGTGAGGATCCGGTCGCCGAGACCCAGCAGTTGTACGTGGCGCTGGATGCGCTCCTGGAGAAGGCGATCCGCGAGTACCCGATCTCTCCGGAGGGTCAGTGGTGGGCGCCGGCCCGCTTCGGCGGCACGGCACCGACTCCCGGCGAGGCGCTACGGCTCGACCTCGAGGAGAAGGCGGCCCGCGACGCCAAGCGCACCCAGGGCGACTGAGTCCCGTGGTACCGGGGGAGCGGTGCGCCAGCGTCCGTTCCAGCGCGAGGAACGGACGCACAGTCACCGCTCCCCAGGTCCCCGGGACCACCTGAGAAGATGAACGCGTGAGCGAACCGCTGGTCCTGGGCATCGAGTCCTCGTGCGACGAGACCGGAGTGGGCATCGTGCGAGGCACGACCTTGCTGGCCCATGCGGTCGCTTCGAGCGTTGACGAGCACGTGCGGTTCGGGGGCGTCGTCCCCGAGGTCGCCAGCCGCGCGCACCTCGAAGCGATGATCCCCACACTGGAACAGGCCTACGAGCAGGCCGGTGTGGACGTCCGCGACGTCGACGCGATCGCGGTCACGAGCGGGCCGGGCCTGACCGGCGCGCTGCTGGTCGGTGTGGCCGCGGCGAAGGCGCTGGCGCTGGCCCATGACAAGCCGCTCTACGGCGTCAACCACCTCGCGGCCCACGTCGCCGTCGACCAACTCGAACACGGTCGGTACACCGAACCGTCGATCGCGCTGCTGGTCAGCGGTGGCCACACGGAACTGCTGCTGGTCAATGACATCGCCACCGACATCACGTTGCTCGGCGGCACGATCGACGATGCCGCGGGCGAGGCGTTCGACAAGGTCGCACGACTGCTCGGCCTGGCGTATCCGGGCGGGCCCGAGATCGACCGGGTTGCTCGCGAGGGAAACCCGAAGGCGATCGAGTTCCCCCGCGGACTGACCACGGGGCGCGACCTGGAGCGCTATCGCTGGGACTTCTCGTTCTCGGGCCTCAAGAGCGCCGTGGCCCGCCACGTCCAGCACGAACAGCGCATGGGACGCGAGATCGTGGTCGCCGACGTGGCCGCCTCGTTCCAGGATTCGGTGTGTGACGTCCTCAGCCGCAAGGCGATCAAGGCGTGCCTGGCGCACGACGTGCCTCGGTTGATCCTCGGGGGAGGCGTGGCCGCGAACGCCCGCCTGCGCCACTTCGTGCTGGAGCGCGCCGCGTCGGCCGGTGTCGAGGTGCGCATCCCGACCCCGTCGCTGTGCACCGACAACGGAGCCATGGTGGCAGCCCTCGGTGCCGAGATCGTCCGGCGTGGCATCGCGCCCTCGCCCCTGGAACTGCCGGTTGACTCGAGCCGTCCCGTCACCCAGATCGTCGCTGCCTGACCCCGCTGCCCGGCGGGGTGAGCTGCGTCAAAGACGGTGACGGCGGAAACGCAGGCTGTCACCGGGGCGGGCTTGGGCCAGCAGGTCGGTGTCGGCGTCGATCACGACACCGATGACGGGGTAGCCACCGGTCACCGGGTGGTCGGGTCCGAGAACGACGGGACGGCCGGATGTGGTCACCTGGATGCTGCCTCGGATGACCGGCTCGCTGCTGAGCTCGCCGGCGCGGGCGCGCTCCAAGGCAGGCCCTTCGAGCCGCACCCCGATCCGGTCCGACACCGGGTCGACCCGCCACGGGGTCGACACGAGTGCGGCGATCGCGTCGGCCGAGAACCAGTCGTCGCGAGGTCCCAACACGACCCGCACGGTCAGCTCGGCCGACGGCAGGTAGGCGGGGTAGCTCTCGGTCGAGGTTCGGCCGTGGGGTCGACCCACCGGCAGTTCGTCACCAGCGGCGAGCGGGGCCGGACCCAGCGAGGCCATCGTGTCGAACGAGCGACTGCTGAGCACCGCCTCACCATCGAACCCTCCCGCCACGGACACGGTCCACCTCAGGCCCACGGTCGGGGCGCCGAGGCGCAACACGTCGCCCCGGGACAGGGCCAGGGCCCGACCGGACTCGACGGGTCGCCCGTCGACGCTGAGCGACCCTGCCGCGCCGGTCACGGCCACGATGTGGGGTGCCGTCGCCAGGATCGCGAGACCTCCACCCAGCGCCTCCACGATCGCGGCGTCGGTCGGGTTCCCGACGAGCGAGTTGGCCTCACGCAGCGCCCTCCGGTCGAAGGCTCCAGACGGTCCGACGCCGAGGTCGGCGAGTCCGGGCCGACCCAGGTCCTGCAGCAGGCTCAGCGGGCCTGTCGCGAGTACGCGCAGGGTCATGGCTGCCGACCGATCGCCACGAACCGCACGGTGTCGCCGGGGTGCAACAAGGCTGGATCGTCCCGGTCGAGGTCCCACAACGGGGCGTCCGTGCGGCCGATCACCTGCCAACCGCCGGGGGAGGAGCGGGGGTAGATGCCGCTGAATGGGCCGGCCAGTCCGACCGACCCGGCCTCGACCTGCGGCCGGGGGCGATCCAGCCGCGGGACGTGGAGTCTTTCGTCCCCGCCGGTCAGATAGGCGAAGCCCGGCGCGAACCCGGCGAATCCCACGGTCCAGGCCGTAGCGGTGTGTCGCTGCACCACCTCGTCGACCGAGAGTTCGCAGTGGTCGGCCACGGTCTGCAGGTCGGGACCGTCGTAGACGACTTCGATCTCGATCTCGCGACCCGTCGGGGCGGCGATCTCGGTGACGTCGGTGGCGGCGACCAGGGCCCTCAGTTCGGACGGTCGACCTCGCAGTAGCACCGTCGAGGCACCGAGGACTGCGGCAACCCGGTCCTTCAGTGCGGCATGCCAGCGTCGGGCCTCGGCGGCGTCCTCGCAATCGAGCAGCACGGCATCGTCTCCGCAGGACAGGATCTGCATGTCAGCGGAAGGCCCGCACCGTGACGTCGTGACGCTCGAGGGTCGCGCGCACGTGGGCCAGCAGTAGTTCGGCTCTTGGACTGTCGCTGTGCACGCACAGGGAGTCGACGTCCTCCACGAGGGAAAGTGCCTGGTCGGCAGCCGTCGCGGCGTCGGTGAGGACGGCTCCGGGCTGGTCGCGCGGGACGAGTTCACGATCCGCGCCGTAGGCCCGGTCGGCGAAGCCCTCCCGCACGATCGGCACCCCCTCGTCGGCGGCGAGCCACAGGGCCAGTGACTCGGGCATGCCGACCAGCGGCAGGGGAGTGCCGTCGGCGAGCAGGGCTTCGACCACCGCGGTGGCCTGCCCCTCGTCGTGACTGATCCGGTGGTAGAGCGCGCCATGCGGTTTGACGTACGTGACCAGCCCGCCGACGCTGTCGGCCAGTTCGCCGAGGTGGTCGATCTGCCGGCGCACCTCGTCGGTGAGGTCGCGTGGTGCCAGGTCGACGGCGCGGCGACCGAAACCGTCGCGGTCGCGGTACCCGACCTGGGCGCCGATCGCGACGCCGTGCTCCACGGCCGCCTCGCACGTGGCCCGGATCAGGTTGTCGTCGCCCGCATAAGCGCCGCAGCAGACATTGGCGCTGGTCACGAGCGTGAGCAGCCGGCGGTCCTCGCCGGACGCCCAGCGCTCGGCTGACTCACCCAGGTCCACGTTCAGATCGATGCTGCCGGACATGGGACGACGCTACCGCGACCGGGCCGAGGTCCGTGAGCGTGACGTTTCAGGGGTGCCCAACGGCGTGTCGACCCCGGGAACGTCACGCTTAGCGGGTCCGTTCCACCAGGAAGGCTCGGCCGTCGCCGGCGACACGGGTCAGGACGATGGTGGCGGGGTGGGTGCCCTTGAGTCCGAGTCTGGCGATGAGGCGTTCGGGGACGATGTCGACGCCGCGCTTCTTGACTGTCAGGGTGCCGATGTCGCGTTCACGCAAGGCCGCCTTCAGTGGTTTCTCGCGGAAGGGCAGTTCGGTCACGATCCGGAACGACCTCCCGAACGGTGCCGGGTCGACGGTGTCCGTCGTGATCCACGCGATGTGTGGGTCCAGCAGACGTCCAGCGAGGTCCTGAGCGAGTTCGGCGACCAGTCCGGCGCGGATGACGGCGTCGTCGGGCTCGACCAGATGGGTCAGTGGGTCGCCCGTCACGGCCCCGACGCCGCGGCCGGCGAGGGTCCTTCCGGAGGGCAGGAGCGTTGCGCGGCGTGGGGTGGGGAGTCCGAATCCAGCGCCCCACAGGCATGCCTCGACCAGGTCTCCGCCGTCGGAGACCCACTCGGGCTGGACCCCGGGTGGGATTGCGTCGTGGGCGATGCCCGGCATGACCTTCGCGAGCGCTCGCCCCTGCAGCAGGCCGGTGACGAACTCCCAGTCGGGCACGAGCGCGTCCAGGGTGAAGGTGCGGCCGGCACCGTCGCGGCGGGCAGGATCGACGAAGGCGACCTCGTGATCGGCGATGGGTGTCTCGGTCGCGTCGCCGAGCTCGACCGTTCCGGCCAGGCCCAGGGCAGCGAGGTTGGCCCGCGCGATCGCGGCGCGCACGGGGTCCTGCTCGACGCCGCGGACGGCCAGGCCGGCGCGCGCCGACGCGATCAGGTCGCCGCCGATCCCGCACCCCAGGTCGACGATCGAGGTGACGCCCAGGGCCACCAACCGTTCCGCACGATGAGCAGCCACGGAGCTCCGCGTGGACTGTTCGAGGGCGTCGGGCGTGAAGTACAAGAGCCCGGCATCGTCACCGAACTTCGGGACCGCCCGCTGCCGCAGCCGGTGCTGGGTCATCGCCGCCGCCACGAGTTCGGCCGGATGATCGCGCCGCAACCGCGTGCCCAGTGCAAGGTCGGATTCGGCACCCGCCCGTTCATCGACCTCGCCCAGCAGGGCTTGTCCCGCCGGCGTCAGCAGGTCGGCGAACGTCTCGAGATCCACGTGAGCAGTCTGCCCGACCCGGTCGCGGTCACGTGAAAGGAACGTGATCTCGATACACGATCTCGCTTCGCTCGCTCGCACTCGATCGCCGTGCCCCGCCACTCGCCGATCGAGTAGCTCGTGAGCGCAGCGAACGGCGTATCGAG
>CAYYQO010000194.1:0-5499 GCA_964473845.1 uncultured Aeromicrobium sp. | reverse complement strand
TCGAGGCCGAGGCGGGATCGACGTGGAGGCGTTGGAACAGGTCGAGGTGCATCCCCAGCGCATCGGCCAGCACCGACTTGATGATGTCGCCGTGCGAGACGGCGACCCACACGGCGTGGGATCCGTGGGTCGCCTGGATGCGCGCGTCGTGGCCGCGGATCGCCGCGACCGCGCGCGCCTGCATCGTGGCCAGGGATTCACCGCTGGGGAAGGCGGCTGCCGAGGGGTGGGCCTGGACGACCTTCCACAGGTCCTCGTTCGCGAGTTCCTTCAGCGGGCGGCCCTGCCAGTCGCCGTAGCCGCACTCGGTGATGGCCTCGTCGATCGTCACCGGGACGTCATGGTGTTCGGCGATGGCGTCGGCGGTCTCGCGACAGCGTTCCAGCGGGCTGGCCAGGATCTCGGCCACGGGCACGTCGGCCAGGCGGGTGCCGGTCCGCGCGACCTGGACGTGACCCGCGTCGTCGAGATGGATGCCGGGAAGCCGGCCGGCGAGCGTGCCGGACGTGTTGGCCGTGGACCGGCCGTGTCGGACCAAGATGACGATCGCCATGGCATGACCCTAGTCGGGCGGTCCGACCTCGCGACCCGCGTGGCACAGGTCCCCATTTTGTCGGTGTCGATCACTAGCGTCGGAGGTGTGAGGATCCTGCACACCTCCGACTGGCACATCGGTCGGACGTTCCACCAGCACTCGACGGCCGAGGCGCTCGCCTCGGTGCTCGATGCGCTCGTGGACCTGGTGGACGAACACGACGTCGATGTCGTGGTCGTGGCGGGCGACGTGTTCGACTCCTCCACCCCGTCGGCGGCCGCGATCGAAGAACTCGACCGCGTGCTGGTGGCCTTGCGCCGCACGGGCGCGACGGTCATCGTCACCAGTGGCAATCACGATTCGCCGGCCCGGCTCGGGGCCAAAGCCGATTTCGCGCGCGAGGCGGGGGTGCACATCGTCACCCGCCCTCAGGATCATGCGACGCCGGTCACCGTCAACGACCAGTTCGGCCCGGTCCACTTCTACGGGGTCCCGTACCTCGAGCCCGCGTTGATCCGGCACCACTGGCCCGATCAGCGACTCACGAACCAAGCCACGGCGATCGGCTTCGCGCTCGACAACATCCGGGCCGACCTGGCCGGACGCGGTGGACGCTCGGTCGTCCTGGCGCACACGTTCGTCGCGGGTGCCGAGGGCGAGTCGTGCGAGTCCGAGCGCGGCATCACGGTCGGGGGTGTCGACCGGGTTCCGGTGCCGGCCTTCGACGGCATCGACTACGCCGCGCTGGGACACGTCCACGGGCGCAACACCCTGGCGCCGCACGTGCGCTACAGCGGCGCACCACTCCACCTGTCGTTCTCCGAGCAGGACAAGCCCCGCGGCGCGTGGCTCGTCACGCTCGATGCCGACGGTCTCGACCGGGTCGACTGGCTCGACGTGCCGGTGCCGCGTCAGTTGGTGACACTCACCGGCACGATCGACGAGTTGCTCGGCGATGCCGAGCTGGCCGTTCACGAGCAGCACTGGGTGCGCGCGATCCTGACCGACGTCTCGCGGCCCAGCGATCCGATGCGCCGGCTCCAGCAGCGGTTCGCGCACTGCGCGGTCCTGGACTTCCGGCCGAGCCACCTCGACGGCAGCGTTCCCGATGCCGACCCCCGACGCCTCGCCACGCTCACCGACCAGCAGATCATGGCCGAGTTCCTCGCGTTCGTCCGCAACGGCGAGGGCCCCACCGAGGCCGAGGTCGCCCTGCTTGACGAGCTGGTCGGTTCGGTCGCCGGTCAGGAGGTCGGCCGATGAGGATCCACCAGGTCCAGATCACCGGGTTCGGCCCGTTCCACGAGACGCAGATCGTCGACCTCGACCAGTTCGCCGACCACGGGATCTTCGTGATCACGGGGCGCACCGGGGCGGGGAAGTCCAGCATTCTCGATGCGATCGTCTACGCGCTGTACGACTCCGCGCCGCGATACGGCAACTCCGGAGGCCGACAGCTGCGCAGTGACCACTGCGCCCCGGGCGATCCCACACGCGTCGAGCTGATCTTCAGTGCCGGTGGCCAGACCTACCGGATCGTGCGCACGCCCGAGTACGTCCGGCCCAAGGCCCGCGGCGCCGGTCTCACGACCGAGAAGCCCACCGCCGAACTGTCTCGTCGCGAAGGTGACCAGTGGGTCGGCATCGCCTCGCAACTGCGCACGGTCGGTGAGGAACTTCACCAGATCCTGCCGCTTCGCTGTGACCAGTTCCTGCAGGTCATGTTGTTGGCGCAGGGCCAGTTCCAGAAGTTTCTCGTCGCCTCCAGCGACGAGCGCCAGAAGCTGCTGCGGACCCTGTTCAACAGCGACCGGTTCACCGACTACGACACGGTGATGCAGCAGCGTGCGGCCGCGCTGCGCCACGAGCTCGCCCAGGCCGACTCGGGCGTCTCGGCGACCATCCAGTCCCTGGCCCAGCATGCAGGCCGCGACGTCCCCGACACCGCGAACGACGAGTGGCTCACCGCGATCCTCGATGCGCACGACACCGACGTCGAGGTGGCGCGAGACGAACTCGACCAGGCGAGCAAGGAACTCCAGGCCGCTCAGGAGGCGCTCCAGGAGGCCACGGACCTGGCCGGCCGTCAGCGCCGCTTCGCCGAGGCCACGGCGCTTCTGGCCGAGGTGGTCGCACACCAGGACGCGGTGCGGGCCGACCGCGTGCGCCATGATCGAGGCGTCGCGGCGCTGTCCGTGGTTCCGGCCCATGCGGCCGTGCGCAAGGCCGTGGCCGAGGCCGACCAAGCCTCGACGGCACTCGCGGCGGCGCGGGTGCGCTTCGCGGACGTGGTTCAGTCAGCGCCACCGGCCGACGTGTCCGGGATGCGCGACGAGTTGAGTGCTCGCCTCGCCGTGTTGACGTCCCGCCTCGCCGACGAGCAGGAGTTGCAGCGCCTGACGTCGCTGGCCGAACGCAGGCACCGCGAGCTGGGCGAGCTGGCTGCCGCGATCGAGGAGATCGTGCAACAGCGTGAACTCCACGCGGGCGTGCTGGACGTCGAGCCCGAGATCTCGGCCGAGCAGGTCCGGGTCGACCTGGCCGGTTTGCGCGACGAGCTCGAACGGTCGACGAAACTCGTCACGGCTCGTGAACGGCTCGAACGCGCCGAGCTCGACGAGCTGCGCTGCGGCCGGGCGCTGACGGCGGCGTCGACAATGCTCGACGCGCTGCGCGAGCGCCGGCTGGCCGACCAGGCAGGGGTCCTGGCCCAGGAGTTGCGTGAGGGACAGCCGTGTGCGGTGTGCGGTGCGACCGAGCACCCACAGCCGGCCACCCATACCGGCGAGCCGGTCACCCGCGAGATGCTGGATTCAGCCCGCGCAGAACTCGACGCCGCGACCGAACAGGCCCGTCGGTCCGGTGACGTCGTTGTGTCGCTGCGCACGACCATCGACGGGCTCGACGGCGTCCGTCCGGTCGCTGAGCTCACCGACCTGGTGGACCAGACCGCACTCACCCTCGCGGCGACAGAGCAGGCCGAACGTGCTCGGAAGCGGGCCAGGGCTGAGCACGATCGGCTCGCCGCCGACCAGCAGCAGCACGAGGTGCGTCGGGCAGCACTCGCGCAGGAGGCGAAGGGTGTCACCGCGCAGGTCGACGATCTCAGGCTCAAGGTCGAACAGGCCCGCGGCGACGCCGGTTCGGTGACCGAACAGATCCAGGCCGTCACCGACCGGGTCGAAGCCTGCACCGAGCTGATCGCGGCGCAGTCCGAGGTCGAGACGACCGATCATCGGCGCACCGAGGCACAGCGGATGTTCGCCCAGATGCTCGAGCACCACGGTTTCGCGGACGAGCAGGCCTTCGTCGGAGCGCGGATCGACCAGTCCGTCATCGACGAGTTGGCGCGGCGGATCGAGATTCACGACAAGGCGCTGGCGCGCGCCGAGTCCACGCTGGGCGAACCTGAACTGCGCGAACTTCCGGACGAGCCCGCCGACGTTCCGGCAGCTCGCGAGGCGCAGCGCGAGGCACAGACGGTCCACGAGGCGGCGTCCGAGACGTTCGGCGTGGTTCGCGCGCGGGCGGGGTCGTCGCTGCAGCTGGCCTCGTCGATCCGCCGTGGGTGGGCCAGCAGTGCCCGGACACGGGCCTCGTTCGAGGTGCTCGACCGGCTCGCCAAGTCGCTGCACGGAGAGTCGCCGAACCTCAAGCGGATGCGTCTTGAGAGCTATGTGCTGGCCGCCGAGCTCGAACAGATCGTCCGGGCCGCCAATGTCCGGCTGCGCGTCATGTCGTCGGGCCGGTACGTCCTGCAGCGCAGTACCGAGGTCGCGAGCCGCGGGACCAACGCCGGACTCGAGGTCCGGGTCCTGGACGAGTACACCGGCGAGATCCGTAGCCCGGAGTCACTCTCCGGTGGTGAGAAGTTCCTGGCGTCGCTGGCGCTGGCGCTCGGTCTGGCCGAAGTCGTGACCAACCGGTCAGGGGGGATCACCCTCGACACGCTCTTCATCGACGAGGGCTTCGGTTCGTTGGACTCCGAGACGCTCGACATCGCGATGCACACCCTCGATTCGCTGCGCGAGAACGGCCGCACGATCGGCCTGATCAGTCACGTCGAGTCGATGAAGGAACGCGTGCCCGCCCAGCTGGTCGTCGACACCTCGCCACGGGGAACGAGTTCGGTCGAGCTGCGCGCCTGATCGCCATCTGAGTGAATGACGGACACGGCGGTCCTGGTGAGGCTACCCTGCAATCCGTGCGTATAGAGGAGTTGTTGAGCCTTCGGCCCGAGCGTCGTGCTCTGCCGCGAGGTCGCTCGGCGCTTCCCGAGTCCGAGGTCGAGGCCTCCCGTCGCGGCCGGATCCTGCAGGCCGTCATCGACGAGGTTGCCGAGTCGGGCTACGCCGCCACGACGGTGGCCGCCATCACGAAACGTGCGCGCGTGTCCCGCTCGTCCTTCTATGCTGCTTTCACGGACAAGGAAGATGCGTTCTCGACTGCCTACGCCGATGCCACGGCGCTCATCTCCAGTCGGGTGTGGGAGCCGGTTGCGACCGATCCTGCAGCAAATTTTGGCTCCTCGGTCAGGTCGGTCATCACAACCTACGTCAATGCCTTGGAGACGTCGCGAGCCTTCACCGTCTGCTTCTACCTCGAGTTGCGCGCGGCCGGTGACCGGCTGCTCGCGCAGCGGGCCGATCAGCTCGACGAGAACGTCGATCTCATTCGCGAAGTGGCCACGAGTCTGGCGGCGTTCGACGATGGCTTTCGTGTGCCCGAACCCGCCGTGCTGCGGGCGCTGCTGGGTGGATTCGACGAACTCGTGGCTCACGAGGTCCGGCTGCAACGCGGTTCCGAGAAGCTCGATCTGAGCAGCGTCATCGAGCCGTTCTGGCAACTCGCCATGGCTGTGTTGTATCCCACATGACAACACGCTGAATCATGGCCGCCGGTGATCCCAATCATCTGTACCGATGAGGTACTTTTGCGCGGGCGGTGCGGCTCGGTATCCCCGT
>CAYYQO010000193.1:0-5520 GCA_964473845.1 uncultured Aeromicrobium sp. | reverse complement strand
TGGTCGATGTCGATGCGCGACTGGGCGATGAGGTCCTGGACGTTGGCGTAGTCGGACAGGTGTTGGCCGAACGCGACGCGGGTCTTGGCGCGATCGACCATGAGGGCCAGGGCTCGTTCGGCCATGCCGATGGCGCGCATCGCGTGGTGGACGCGACCCGGCCCGAGTCGCGCCTGCGAGATCCGGAAGCCGTCGCCCTCGGTGGCGAGCAGGTTCGTCGCGGGGACGCGGACGTTGCGGAAGACGATCTCGGAGTGACCGTGCTGGGACTGGAAACCGAAGATCGGCAGGTGGCGCTCGATCTCGAGGCCCGGGGTCTCGCGAGGCACCAGGATCATCGACTGCTGGCGGTGTGATTCGGCTTCAGGCTCAGTCTTGCCCATGACGATGAAGACCTGGCACCGTTCGTCGGCAGCCCCGGAGATGAACCACTTGCGGCCGTTGATGACGTAGTCGTCGCCGTCGCGGGTGATCTGGGTCGTGATGTTGGTGGCGTCCGAACTGGCGACGTCCGGCTCGCTCATCGCGAAGGCCGAGCGGATCTCGCCGGTCAGTAGTGGCTCGAGCCAGTCGGCGCGCTGCTCGGCGGTCCCGAACAGGTCGAGGATCTCGATGTTCCCGGAGTCCGGAGCCTGGCAGTTGATCGCTTCGGGCGCGATGACCGGCGACCACCCCGTGATCTCGGCGATCGACGCGTACTCGACATTCGACAGGCCCGACAGCGAAGGGAGGAACAGGTTCCACAGGTCGCGTTTCTGCGCCTTGGCCTTGAGACGTTCCATCACCGGAGGGTGCTCGTGCTCGCCGTGCTTCTC
This sequence comes from uncultured Aeromicrobium sp., assembly GCA_964473845.1. Lineage (GTDB taxonomy): Bacteria > Actinomycetota > Actinomycetes > Propionibacteriales > Nocardioidaceae > Aeromicrobium. The sequence continues at coordinate 4,705 of CAYYQO010000193.1, read as the reverse complement.
CAGGAAGGCGTGCCATTCGGGTTCGGCGGGGAACACGTGCGCCCGCATGAAGTCCCACATGCGTTCGGAGAGTTCCTGGGCCCGGAGGGAGAGCGCGAAGTCCATTAATGATCCTGAGTTCAGATTCAACTGACAGGACGATCGTAGGACGACGGAGGGTCACCAGCCCCGTACTCAGCGGAACCGGGCGGCCGACTCCTCGACTCGGGCCACGTGCGCCGGCCAGTCGATCTCCTCGCCTGTCGGCAGGTCGCTGACGCCGGCCCGCAGTCCGGTCGCGCCGTCGATGGTCTCGCGCACGATGTCGGCGTGTCCGGCATGGCGACTGACCTCGGACGTCACGTGGACCAGCAGCCTGTGCAAACTCGGATGACGGCGCTCCGGTGCCCACCACGGCACGGTCGCCGTCGCTTCGAGGGGCAGCTCGGCGATCGTCGCGTCGCTGTGTTCCCAGGCGCGCTGCCACAGACCGAGGATGTCGCCGCGGGACTGGTCGGCCGGAACCCACAGGTCCGCATTCGGTTCGGCATCGTCTGCCAACCACGGCAGTGCCTCGGGGAAGGGCCGGTCGAAGCAGTCGCCGAAGTACTCGGCCGAGATCGACGCCACGTGCTTCAGCAGCCCGAGCAGGTTGGTTCCGGTCGGCGTCAGCGGACGCCGCACGTCGTACTCCGACAGTCCCTCGGTCTTCCACCGCAGGGCCTCGCGGGCATTGACGAGATAGTGGATCAGGTCGGCTTTCAGCTCCGACTCGGACGATTCGACCATGGTGGGGCCTCCTAGGTGGTGTTCTGGACTCTACGGAACGGATCACGAAACGACCTGCGGGGCCCCACCAGCCGGGTGGAGCCCCGCAGGGTCGCAAAACTCAGGGAGTCAGCGCCAACGGACGCGCTTGACCACCTTCTTGGTCGGGCTCACGGTCCCCGAGCCGGCGTAGCGGATCACCAGCTTCTTGGCGCCCTTCTTCGCCTGCTTGGGGATCTTCACCTTCGCGACCCCGTTCCTGACCTTGGCCGAGTACACCTTCGATCCGACCTTGATCCGGACCTTTCCGGTGGTTGGCACGCCGGTGCTCGCCTTCACCCGCACGGTCACGACCAGCCGCGTCTTCCTCGTTTTCGGCTTCGAGTTCGACAGCTTGACCGAGGAGATCTTCGAACTCGACTTGACGACGGTGAACCTCGCCGCGCCCTGGGACGGTTTCGTCGTGGCGTCACCGAGGTAGGACACCGTCAGGCTCCGGGTGCCCGGAGTGAGTTTCCGCGCGGGGATCCTCACCGTGGCGACGCCCCGGATGACCTTCGCCGAGCCGAGCACCACGGAACCGCGCTTCACCTGGACCGTGCCGGTCGCGGTGGCCGGGCTGACCTTGGCCCGGATCACGGAGGACTTGCCGTAGGCGACCTTCGCCGCGCCTGCCGTCACCCGCGAAGTCACCTTGACGATCGGTTCCACGACCGGGGGCTCCGTGACCGGGGGAGTGGCGACCGGGAATTCGAGCCGGCCGGCCCGCAGTGAGTGGCCGTCCGTGTCGCCGTCGTCGGTCCAGATGACCTCGACCTTGCCGTCCACCGCGGTCTTCCACGGTGCGATGGCCAGGCCTTCGTTGTTGAGGTTCGCCATGCCGCTCGGCCGGGCGAAGGAGCGGGTGACCGTGAAGTCGCCGTCCTGCACCGTCAGGAAGTTCTGGACACCGCCGCAGCCGTCGTCGCACAGGGCCCACAGCGACCCACGGTCGGCGTCATACGCGACATCCATCGCCCACGGGAAGCCGGACTTCTCGACCTTCACCTCGACCGGCGCCTCACCCGTGGCGAGCGAGAAGAAGTGCAGGTTCCCGGTACCCTCGACCGCGGTCACGAACAGACCCGGGGTGGCGAAGTCGGCGGCTCGGTACGCCTGTCCGCCGACCTTCCAGCCCGCATCGACCAGGAACGCGTCCGGAACGTACGCGATGCCCTCGAGACCGAGGTTCGTGCCGGTGACGACCTGGCCGTTGACGTCCCACTCGTGGGTGGCGACCAGTTCGGTGGTCTCGGTGGTCACGTTGCCGACGTCGAACCGGGCGATCTTGTTCTGGGACGTGCTCTTCGCTCGAGCGTTGTCGCGTTCGGAGGTCAGGTAGACCGCGCCGTCGGGGCCAACGGCGACGCCCTCGGAGTCGAGTTCGCCGCCGCCGTCGGTGAAGCGGACCGGCAGGCCGCCCTCCCACTCGGGGAACGCTTCGTACTGGCCATCGACCTTGTGCATCTTGAACAGGCGGCCCTTGTTCATGGTCACCCACAGGATGCTGGGGTCGGTGGGATCGAACGTGGCACCGGAGACGTCACCCTCGTCGTTGGCGTCCAGATCGGTGAACGCGTCGACCGCATCGACCGTGGTGACGGTCGACGGTCCGGGCCAGGCCTCCGTCGACAACGTGGGGCAGGCGTTGGCTGCGCCCCACGTGGCGGTCGGGGTCTCGACGTAGGAGACGGTGCCCATGGACTCGCAGCGGCTGTAGGACTCGATGCCGTCCTCGTGCCACGTGTGTCCGATGATCGAAGCGCCCTCGGCGTTGCGGATGGCGAGTGAGTCGACGCTGTCGAGTCCGGTCACCGGGTCGGCGAGGAAGAATCCTCCTGCGAGGATCGTGGTGCCGACCGGCACGGTGAAGGCGACGTTGCCCGCCGAATCGACCAGCTGCCAACCGGAGATGTCCTCGGCGGACGTACCGGTGTTGAGCAGTTCCGCCTTCCCGGCGACGTTGGAGACCTCGTTCAGGACGACGTTGGTCTCGAAACGACGCGTCTTGGTCTCGCACGCGGTCTCGTTGGACCGGCCGAAGCTGTTCGACGTCACGCGCCAGAACTCGTCGGAGCCGTCGGGGCAGGCAGCGAAAGCCCGCGCATCGGAGGTGTAGTTGTCCGAGACGCCGCCGTCACCGTCGCCGTAGCTGGCCTCGTCGATCAGTTGGGTGGCGCCTTCGGGGCCGTAGATCTTGACCGAGTCACCCTCGCCCGAGAGGCCCTTCTTCGAGGAGAAGGCCACGTAGGCGCCGGGTTCGATGATCCAGTCGGACGCGGGCTCGAACTCGTCGCCGTTCCAGATCTTCAGGTCCGCGAGCGTCAGGGCGACGGCGCCGCTGGCAGCGCCGCTGTCGGTCTGCTTCCAGCCCTCGATGGTGACGGGGTGGGTGCCCGTGTTGTGGAGTTCCACCGCGTCGCCGAAGCCCGGGTTGCCAGGATCATCGGCGTTGAGGGACGAGATCTCATTGATCTCGATGTCGTCGGCGTTCTCGTCCAGCGGCGGCGGTGGGGTCACCGGGCCGGCCTCCTGGTTCGCCGCGCTCGGGGTCGGGGTGAGCGCCTGGAAGACGCCGGTGCCGTCGGGGATGCGTCCCCACGAGGTGGCGTGGGTGTCCGCAGGCCACGTGGTGGCGTCGAGCTCGGTCAGGCCGTCGGGCAGGTAGAGGTGGACCGCGTCGCCCTTGCCGAGGCCGACCTCGGAGGCGATCTGGACGAACCCGCCGGCCGGAACGACGGTGCCGCTGGCGATCGGGAACGTCGTCGCTGTCGTGCTGTCGGAGTATCGCCAGCCCGAGATGTCCACGGCTTCGGTGCCGATGTTGGTCAGCTCGAACCAGTCGTTGGGATCGGAGTTGACCTCGTTGATCTTGATCTTGTCGGCACCGGGAACGGCCGGGCAGTCGTTGGCGGCTCCAGGGGTCGCGGTGACGTTGATGGCGAAGGAGCCGACGCCGTCGGGGCAGCGCCCGACCGACGGAGTGGCGTGGTCGCCGGCCGCGATGGTGTAGGTGTCGACCGTCTCGGTGCCGTCGAGGATCGTGACGCTGTCGCCCTTGCCGAGGCCGTACCCGGCGCCGTCGTTGATGTCCTCGGTGTTGAACGAGAAGAACGCGCCGGGCGCGATCGTGGTGCCCGCGGGGGCGAACGGAATCGCGGCGTGGGTCTCGTCGCCGTCGACGAAGGTAAGCGACGAGATGTCGATCGGCGCGGCTCCGGTGTTGGTCAACTCCACGAAGTCGGGTCCGCCGTCGGCGTCGTTGCTGCGCAATTCGTTGATGACGATCGGATCGAACGGGCTCGGGCAGTCGTTGGCAGCCCCGCGCGTGGCTGAGTTGTTGATGACGAACGCCCCGGTTCCGTCGGCACAGCGACCGTAGGACGGCGTGGCGTGGGTCCCGGCCGGCCACGTGACGGAGTCGACTACGGTCGACCCGTTCGCACCGAGGATCGTGGCCGAATCGCCCTTGCCCAGCCCGATGCCCCAGAGCGTGTCGGGCTCGAAGGAGTAATAGGCGCCCGGCGCGAGCGGTGTCGACGCGGAGACGAGGTCGACGGGCGCACCCCCGCCGCCGTCGATGAACTTCAGTCCGTGCAGGTCGACCGGCTCGGAGCCGGTGTTGACCAGCTCGACGAAGTCGGTGCCGTCGGAGAACACCTCGTTGATCAACAGGTCGGTGCCTGCTGCCGAGGCAGTGGGCGCGAAGGCAATGGTGAAACTGGACATGCCGACGATGGCTGCCAGGAAGGCAATCGGGCCACGGGGTTGGATGCGCATTTTTCCTCGGGGGATCGAGTGAGCAGAACGAAGCCACTCTCACCGCGAACAAGGAGCAACGGGTGACGCGGGAACATCCGTCAGGCAAACGTTCGGCGCCTACTCGGTTCCCGACGGCGCCGAAGGACGGTGGTCCGGG
>CAYYQO010000192.1:0-5598 GCA_964473845.1 uncultured Aeromicrobium sp. | reverse complement strand
ACGGCCGTGGCGATGAGCATCGCGAACTGCGGGGACATGGGAACGAGGTTACCGCCCACGGATGATGTTGCGGATGCGGCCGAGCCGCTCGGCGATTGCGCCTTCGGCTCCGTGCGGGCCCGGCTCGTAGTAGTCGGTGCCGTCGACGCCGTCCGGCGCGTACTGCTGGGGGACGACTCCCTTGACGTCGTCGTGAGGGTAGACGTAGTCGTGACCGTGGCCCAGTTTCTTCGCTCCCGCATAGTGCGCGTCGCGCAGCGCAGGCGGCACGGTGCCGACCTTGCCCGCGCGGACGTCGGCCTGTGCAGCGTCGATCGCGCGGACGACGGCATTGGACTTCGGCGCAGTGGCGAGGTGGATGACGGCCTGCGCCAGCGGAATCCGCGCCTCGGGAAAGCCGATGAGAGCGACCGCCTGGGCCGTCGCCGTGGCGAGCGGCAGGGCCGTCGGGTCGGCCATGCCGATGTCCTCGCTCGCGTGGATCATGAGCCGGCGCGCGATGAAGCGTGGATCCTCGCCCGCCTCGATCATCCGCGCGAGGTAGTGCAGCGCAGCATCGACGTCAGATCCTCGGATCGACTTGATGAACGCACTCGTGACGTCGTAGTGCTGGTCTCCTTGGCGGTCGTACCGCACCGCAGCCTTGTCGACGGCCAGGGCCGCGTCATCGAGGCTGATGTCCTCGTGTCCCTGGTCGGAGGCTGCTCCCGCTGCGGCCTCGAGGTAGGTCAGGCCGCGGCGGCCGTCTCCCCCGGCGAGCCGCACGAGATGCTCGCGGGCCTCGTCGGAGATGGCGATCTTGCCGCCGAACCCGCGTTCGTCACTGATCGCACGGTCCAGCAGGACGGAGACGTCGGCGTCGGTCAGGGGTTGCAGGGTGAGCAGCAGTGACCGGCTCAGCAGCGGCGAGATCACGCTGAAGTGTGGGTTCTCGGTCGTAGCGGCCACCAGGCTGACCCAGCGGTTCTCGACACCGGGCAGCAAGGCATCCTGCTGGGCCTTGCTGAACCGATGGACCTCGTCGACGAACAGCACCGTCTCCTTGCCACTGTTCGACAGCGCCTGGCGTGCGCCCGCGATGATCTCGCGCACTTCCTTGACCCCCGCGCTGACGGCCGAGACCTCGACGAAGCGACGGTCGGTCTGGCGGCTGATCAGGCTGGCCAAGGTGGTCTTGCCCGTGCCGGGCGGGCCCCACAACAACACGGTGAGCGGTGCGTTGCCCTCGATCATGCGGCGCAGCGGCGAACCGGGCGCGAGCAGATGCTGCTGGCCGACCAGTTCGTCGAGCGAACGCGGTCGCATCCGCACCGCCAGCGGCGCGCTGGAATGGTCGTTCCCGGCCAGGGTGCCGCTGGAGTCGCGACGCGGTCCACCACCCGGCTCGGGCATCTCGAACAGGCCGTCACTCACCTCTTGAGCGTACGGGACACGCGAGATGGCTGGCGGCCTGACTCAGCTACCCGTGTCACTCCTGCGACGAGTGACGATGGCCGCGCCCGCGAGCGACACCACCAGGTATCCAGCACCGATCAACAGGTAGCGCGTTCGAAGCCGGTCTCGACATTCGAACCGGTCTGATTCCACACCCGCGGCGTTCAGTTCCGCTTCGGTCCGCTCATCAAAATCTGCGGCATGGACTCCCGTCGGCGTCGCCGTGTTGTTGCAGGTCGTGCCGTCGATCGTCAGCGAGAGATTCATGACCACCGTGGCGCCCAGCGTCGCGACGATGAAGATCGCGGCAGCCAGTACGCCGCGTCCGGCCAATCGTCTGGACCGGAACCAGGAGCCGACGAGAAGAGCAACGGCAGCGAGCATGACAGCGACGACGAAGGGCCAGGAGCCGATGAAGTCCCACATCTCAGCAGCCTCTCACTTCATGGTCCGACGTAGGCCGTACCAAAGAACCTTGGGGTTGTCCTTGTCGACCTTCGCCTTCCACGTCGTCAAGAGAAGGTTGTGGCGATTCGTGGTCTTCTGGCTGATCCTCGGCACTCCCTGCGCGGTACGTCCCGTCACGGCAGCGACATGGTTGATCTTGGTGTTTCCGTCCCAGTCCATGAAGTACGTGTTGCCGGGAACGGCATTCCAGATGTTCCCCAAAGTGTTCAGCTTCTTCTTCTTGGTGGCATAGCGATACAGCGCAGCTGCACTGGCCCAGGTGTCCGTAGCCCCGAACGGACCCGTCAGGTTGTCGTCCCAGTTGGACTCATCGTTCGGATTCACGCCACCGGTGCGCTTCCAGCCGGCCTTGTTGAACATCTGCGACACGAAGTTCGCGCAGTTCTGTTTGAAGTGTGGATAGTCCGGATTGAAATCCGCCTTCGCATCGCCGTTGTAGGGCTTGCCGGTCCACTTCTTGCCGTAGTCGGCGAACTTCGCATGGTCGAAGTTCGTACCGCCAGCAGCAGCAACCACCACGCCAGAAGCCGCCTGAAGCGTGGATGCCGACTCCGACGACCGTTCGAGTTCAAAGTCTTCAGTTCGCGGCTGCGCGGGACGCGCAGTTGACGTCACCGGGGTATCGACGAGCGGGTCGGACGCTGCCTCGGTGTCGTCGGCGATCTGAGCCACTCCCACGTCCACCGGGGTCGCCTCCGAACGTGCCTGGATGGCGGCCACGGACGGTGCGGCAATGCGGTAGACGTCGCTGTCGCCGACCTCAGTCCGCTCCTGAGTTTGCGGATCGACCTCGATCCAGGACCGAATGGTGGTGATTTCGATGACAACCGCCGAGCCGTCGCCCACCACTTCCGCTTGGGTGTCCACTTCAGCGTTCTCGATGCGCAATCCCTCCGAAATCACAGAAGTCCGGATGAGCTCAGCGCGTTCCAAGGCCTGCCTCATGAGCAACTTCAGAGCAGTCGCATCCACTGCGCGGGCACGTGGGACGAGTTCGGTGACGTTGAGGCCCGCCGTGTTCTCGGACTGGAGGACCGAGACTTCGACGGACTCAATCTGATGGGCCCACCGCTGGGACATTTCTGCGACGAGCGCATTCGGTGCCGCCGATGCGGCCTGCGTCTCGGTCGAAGCACCGACCGAGACCCCCGCAATACCCATGGCGATGGCCGTGGCAAGACACGTTCTTTTCACAAGTTCCCCCCGGAAGACGCTCGCCCGCGCTGGGCGATCTCAGCGAAACTACCAGTTACGTCCCGGTGCGGCCGTCGATGCACTCGCGCAGCAGGTCGGCGTGCCCGCAGTGGCGTGCGTACTCCTCGATCATGTGCACCAGGATGTCGCGGATGCTCGCCACTCCTCCACGCGGAAGCGCCAGCTCACGGCCGAAGTCGGACTCGTCGACCCCGTCGAGCCATTCCTCGGCCGAGGCGATCTGGGTGCTCAGGGAGGTGAACGCCTCGTCCACGCACTCTGACGTTCCGACCGCACCGGTGAACTCGAAGTCGTTGTCGGCCGCGTCGAAGTACAGCGGTTCCTCGTCGGCACCTCGGCCGACGCGCACGAACCAGTTGTGCTCGACGTACGCCATGTGCCGGACCAGGCCGAGCAGACTCAAGGTGCTCGGCGGAACACTGCGGGTGGCCAACTGCTCGGGTGTCAGACCCTCGCACTTGAGCTGGAGCGTCTGGCGGAAGAAGCTCAGGTAGTCCAGGTACGTGGCCTTCTCACCGACCGGATTCTGGTTGTCGGGAGCACTGTCGGTACGCGGGTCCTGGTCGGCGGGAAGCCAGGAGTTCACGCGCTCTGGTCCTGGGCGGGCTCGGCGTCGTCCTCGGGCTCGGCGTCGACGCCGGCCTCGGCGCGCTGCTCGGCCGTGATCGGCGCAGGTGCCGCAGTCAGCGGGTCGTAGCCACCGCCGGACTTCGGGAAGGCGATGACCTCGCGGATCGAGTCCGCCCCTGCCAACAGCGCGACCGTGCGGTCCCAGCCGAAGGCGATCCCGCCGTGCGGCGGAGCACCGAACTTGAAGGCCTCGAGCAGGAAGCCGAACTTCTCCTCGGCTTCGTCGGCGCCGATGCCCATGATCTCGAAGACCCGCTTCTGCACGTCCTCGCGATGGATTCGGATCGAGCCGCCGCCGACCTCGTTGCCGTTGCAGACGATGTCGTACGCCTGGGCGAGCGAGTCGCCGGGCGTCGCGAGCGTCGCGGGATCCTGGGGCGCGGTGAACGCGTGGTGGACGGCCGTCCACTCACCGCCGCCGACCGCGACGTCACCGGAGTCCAACTCGCTGACCGACTCGAACATCGGCCAGTCGACGACGAAGCAGAAGGCCCAGGCGTCCTCGGGAATCAGGTTCTCGCGGCGGGCGATCTCGATGCGTGCCGCGCCGAGCAACTGGCGCGAGCTCTTGACCGGCCCGGCAGAGAAGTAGACCGCGTCACCGGGCTGGGCGCCGACTGCTGCCACGAGACCGTCGCGCTCGGCGTGGGAGAGGTTCTTGGCGACCGGGCCGCCGAGCGTGCCGTCCTCCTGGACGAGCACGTACGCCAGACCCCGGGCGCCACGCTGCTTGGCCCACTCCTGCCAGCCGTCGAGCGTGCGGCGGGCCTGCGAGGCGCCGCCGGGGTGGACGACCGCACCGACGTACGGCGCCTGGAACACCCGGAACGGCGTGTCCGTGAAGTAGTCGGTCAGTTCGACCAGTTCGAGGTCGAAGCGCAGATCCGGCTTGTCCGAGCCGTACTTGCTCATGGCGTCGGCATGCGTGATGCGCGGGAACGGTGTGGGCAGGTCCACCCCGATGAGCTTCCACAGTTCGACGTAGATCTCCTCGGCCAAGGACATGACGTCATCGGGGTCGACGAAGCTCATCTCGATGTCGAGCTGGGTGAACTCGGGCTGGCGATCGGCGCGGAAGTCCTCGTCGCGGTAGCAGCGCGCGATCTGGTAGTACCGCTCCAAGCCACCGACCATGAGCAACTGCTTGAACAACTGCGGGCTCTGCGGCAGCGCGTACCAACTGCCCGGCCGGAGCCGCGCCGGGACGAGGAAGTCGCGGGCGCCCTCGGGAGTCGAACGGGTCAGGGTCGGCGTCTCGACCTCGACGAAGTCGTGCCGGTCCAGCACGCCGCGCGCGGCGGCGTTGACCTTCGAGCGCAACCGGATCGCGGCCGCGGGCGCGGGCCGGCGCAGGTCGAGGTACCGGTGCTTGAGCCGGGCCTCCTCGCCCACTTCCACGTGCTCGTCGATCGGGAACGGCAGCGGTGCCGAAGCACTGAGGATCTCGACGTCGTCGGCGATGACCTCGATCTCGCCGGTGGGGATCGACGGGTTCTCGTTGCCCTCGGGGCGCTTCTGGACCGTGCCGGTGACCTTGAGGCAGAACTCGCTGCGCAATTGGTGGGCGACGTCCTCACGAACGACGACCTGCGCAACGCCGCTGGCCTCGCGCAGATCGATGAAGGCGACACCGCCGTGGTCGCGGCGGCGGGCGACCCAACCGGCGAGAGTGACCTGTTCGCCGACGTTCGCGGCGGTCAGGCTTCCGGCGTCATGGGTGCGGATCACGCTGTCGTCTCCTTCATGGGTCACCTGCGTTTCGCAGGTCGGTGGGTCGGCCTCGACCTTACTCGCCGGGGTGTCGCCGGTGACTCAGCGGCCGCGCAGTCGGCGCAGCTCACGGCGCAGCCG
>CAYYQO010000191.1:0-5603 GCA_964473845.1 uncultured Aeromicrobium sp. | reverse complement strand
GCGCGATTCCATCTCGACCAACGTCTCGGCGTTGGCCGGCGCACCGGGGACCACCTCGGTCCGGAGAGTGCCACGGTCCTTGCGCAGATGGTTGCGGACGACGACCGGCGACTCGAGCGTGGCCTGCCACGGCGCGAGGGCGCGGTAGGTCTTGCGCACCCTCCGGTGCTCGAACAGGGTTTGGTACGGCCCGCGCCACCGGCGTTCCGTCGCCAGCATGAGAACGCCGGAGGTCACCCGGTCGAGGCGGTGCAGGGGAGTGAGTTCGGGCAGGTCGAGGTTGGCCCGCAACCGGACGACGACGCTCTGCAGCACATGCCGGCCGCGGGGGATGGTCGACAGGAAGGCGGGCTTGTCGACGACGACGATCCGCTCGTCCCGGTGCAGAATCCGGATCTCACCGGAAACTTCGACCTCGTCGCGCAGGTCACGGTGGAACCACACGAAGGTGTGCGGTGCGTACGGGTCGTCGGCCCTCACCGGCGACAGGTCGTCGTAGACGAACCGCTCGTCCTCCAACATCTGGTGCACGTCGGCATGTGCGGCGACCCGGTGCTCCAACCACGCGGTCATCGTCGGCCACGGGGACTGTGGCTGACGGTCCGGCGTGCGCAGCCACGCTGCCTGCAGCCCATGACGAGGCGGCAGCGGGGAACGTGGGGGCACGGGCCGATTCTAGGCCGGGCCGCGCGGTAGCGTCGTCGTCATGAGTGCCCGTCTCGCCCGAGATGGCATTCGCGGTCTCGCAGACCACCGGCGACATCCGGATGCGATGGGACCCGTTCATCCGTGAGCAGCACCTGATCGGAGCGGACCGGCCCGCCAAGGGTGTGCGCACCCACACCCGCGCCCGGGTCGGACCGCGGATGGTGTCGGAGTACGTCTCCTACCGGCCGCCGACCTCAGTGGGTATGACGATGGTGACGGGGCCGTGGTTCTTCGATTCGTTCGGCGGTGGCTGGCGCTTCGTCGCGGACGAGCGCGACGGCCGCGACGGCACGCGCGCGGTGTGGAAGTACACCTACTCCGTGCGGCCGTCCTGGCTGCGGTTCATCGCTGAACCGATCGGGCAATGGCTGCTGGGCCGCGAGATCCGGGCCCGGATCACGGCCTGGGCCCGCGCCTGTGAGGACCCGGTGGTCCTTGACTCGCTCTGAATGCGAGCAAGGTCTCACCCTTTCGATTTTGCACTGAACTATCGGAAGTGCAAAAATGCACTCTATGGTCAAGAGTGCAGCCGATGAGCGCCGCGAGCGAACTGCTCGGGCGATCACGCGCTGTGCCCGGGACCTGACCGCGCAGCACGGGCTCGACGGGTTCACGATGGACCAGTTGGCCGAGTGCGCGGGCGTCTCGCGCCGCACGTTGTTCAATTACGTACCGGGCAAGGTCGACGCGGTTCTCGGGGGCGAACGCGAGCCCGAGGATGAGCCGCGGCTGCTGGCGACCTTCCTGGCCGGAGGCCCGACGGGTGTGCTGCTGGCCGACGTGAAGGAACTCGTCCGGACTGCGCTCGAGGACGAAGCGGTCGACCCGGCCGAGATCGACGAGGTCCGTCGGTTGCTGCGCAGTGACCCGAGGCTGTACGCCGCGGTTCACGAGCGCTTCGCCGAGAAGGTGGAGCTGTTCTCCGAGGCGATCACCCAGCGCGAGGGCGAAGCGGTCGATCCGCTCGTCCTGCAACTGCTCGGGGCCGTGGTGCTCGGGGCCTTCGACATCGCCCTCGACGAGTCGCTCGCAGACTCCGCCAGGACGTTCGCCGAGCACTTCGACCACGTCTTCGACGTCCTGTACGCGCTGTTCGAGACGCGCCCCGCCTGACCACACCTGCCAATCCACCCTCACAGGAGACCGTTACATGGCCACCCTGCTGTACCGACTCGGCAAAACCGCCTACCGGCGCTGGCCGATCTTCATCGCCGCCTGGCTCATCGCCCTCGTGGGCCTCGGAGCCATCGCCGGTTATCTGTCCAAGCCCATGTCCAACACCTTCTCGATCCCCGGCATCGAGTCGGTCGAGGCGGCCGAACTGCAGCAGGAACTGTTCCCTGATGCCGCCGCCGTCGATGCGCCCACCGCCACGATCGTGGTGGCCGCGCCGGAGGGCAAGACGCTCGCCGAGAACCCCTACGCCGACACGGTGAAGACCCTCGTCACCGATCTGGGAGCGCTCGAAGACGTCCAGGCCGGCGTCGTCGGACCCGTCGAGGCGGCCGCCGGGCTCGAGGCCCAGGTGACCGCCGGTGTCGACGAGGCCGAGGCTGCCGCGGAGGCCGCCGGTCAGCCCTTCGACCGCGATGCCGCTCTCGCGCAGGCCACGTCACAGGTCTCGGCCGCCACTCCGCTGTCCGACGACGGCCGCGTCGGCACGATCGCATTCACCTTCGACGAACCCTCGCTGCTTGAGGTCACGCCCGAGATGCAGAAGGGGGTCACCTCGCTCATCGACACCGCCCGTGACACCGGGCTGACCGTCGAGGTCTCCGGCTCGGCAATGCAGTCGATGGAGCCCGAGGGCGCAAGCTCCGAACTCATCGGCATCGCGCTTGCCCTCGTGATCCTCGCGCTGACCTTCGGGTCTCTCGTGGCCGCGGGCATGCCGATCGTCACGGCCGGAATCGGAGTCGGCATCGGCATCACCGGCATCACCGCGATGACCGCATTGACGGAGGTCCCGTCCAGCACGACCGCCTTGGCCAGCATGCTCGGCCTGGCGGTCGGCATCGACTACGCGCTGTTCATCCTGGCCCGCTATCGCGGCGAACTCGAGCACACCGACGACCGCGAGGAGGCCATCGGCGTCGCCGTCGGCACCGCCGGTTCGGCCGTCGTGTTCGCCGGCCTGACCGTCATCATCGCGCTCGTTGCCTTGAGCGTCGTCGGCATCTCCTTCCTGACGGCGATGGGTGTTGGCGCCGCTGTGACGGTCGCGGTGGCCGTGTTGGTCGCGCTGACCCTACTGCCGGCGATCCTCGGCCTGCTCAAGTCCAAGGCGTTCGGCGGCACCTTCCGCCGCTACCGCCCGGCGCGCGAGGCCGACGGCCGCATCGTCAACAACGGTGTCCGCTGGGCGCGACTCCTGGGCAAGCGTCCGATCGCCTGGGTCTTGATGGTCGTGGTCGGCCTGGGTGCGCTCGCGATCCCGGCCAAGGACATGCACCTGGCCCTGCCGACCGACAGCACGGCCGCCGAGGACACGACCCAGCGCAAGGCGTCCGACCTCGTGACCGAGGCGTTCGGCCCGGGCCGACTCTCGCCGATGCTGCTCGTAATCGATGCCCGCGACGTCTCCGACCCGCAGGCCCAGCAGCAGGCCTATCAGGAGATCGCGGCCTGGGCGGGCGGTCAGGACGACGTCGCCAACGCCATGGTCGCCGGCAGCAACGAGAACGGTGCGATGGTGCTCGTCCAGCCCTCGTCGTCGGCGGAGGACACGGCCACCGAGAACCTGCTCGAAGCCCTGCGCGACGGCGAATCCGCGATCGAGGAGAAGACCGGCACCACCGTCGGTGTGACCGGGATGACCGCGATCCAGACCGATGTGTCGAAGATGCTCGCCGACGCGCTGCCGGTCTACCTCGCGATCGTGATCGGCCTGGCCTTCGTGCTGCTCGTCATGGTGTTCCGCTCGCTGCTCGTGCCACTGACGGCGACGCTCGGCTTCCTGCTGTCCGTGATGGCCACCCTCGGCGCCACCGTGGCGATCTTCCAGGAGGGCACGTTCGGGCTGTTCCCGGGCCAGCCGATCGTCAGCTTCATCCCGATCTTCCTGATCGGCGTGGTGTTCGGCCTGGCGATGGACTACCAGGTGTTTCTCGTGACCCGTATCCGCGAGGCGCACGTGCACGGCGCGTCGTATCGCGAGGCGGTCGTAGACGGTTTCCGCAACAGCGCACGCGTGGTCACGGCTGCGGCCCTGATCATGACGTCGGTGTTCGCCGGGTTCATCTTCATCGACGAACCGATCGTGCAGTCGATGGGCTTCGCGCTGGCCGCCGCGGTCATCTTCGACGCCTTCATCGTGCGGCTCGTGCTGATCCCCGCGCTGATGTACCTGATGGGGGAGAAAGCCTGGTACCTGCCGAAGTGGCTCGACCGGATCATCCCCAACGTCGACATCGAGGGCGAGAACCTGCACCGGCCGCACCTGGCCGATCACTACGCGGAGAGCCGCGCCTGACGGCGGAGCTGAAGAGGGTCCACGTGACTCAGGTCGACACCTGCCGCCAGGCGGGCTAGACCTGAGTCATGGGACCGGATGCACGAACGAGACGTCGCGCGGGCGCCAAGATCGCAGGGCTCGCCGCGGCGGCCGTCGGCGGAGTGGTCGTTCACGACCTCACGCAGAAGAAGCACGCGCTGCTGCGCAACTTCCCCGTGATCGGCCACTTCCGCTACTGGATCGAGACGGTCGGGCCCGAGTTGCGTCAGTACATCGTCACGAGCAACGACGAGGAGCGTCCGTTCTCACGCGACCAGCGGCGCTGGGTCTACGCCAGTGCCAAAGGCGAGAACAGCTACTTCGGCTTCGGCACCGACAACGACATGGAGCGGGTCTCGGGCTATCCGATCGTCAAGCACCGCACGTTCGCCGGCCCCGGGGCGACCACCGCCCGACACGGCAGCGAGGGGATGCCGCTCCCTTCCGCCAAGGTCCTGGGCGGACCGCGCGGGCGCGAACACGCGTTTCGGCCGGCGTCGGTGGTCAACATCTCCGGGATGAGTTTCGGAGCTCTGTCCGCGCCGGCCATCCAGGCACTGAACCAGGGTGCCGCGCTGGCGGGCTGCATGCAGAACACCGGTGAGGGAGCGATCGCGCCGCCGCACCGCCACGGCGGCGATCTCGTCTTCCAGATCGGGACCGCTTACTTCGGCTGCCGGGACGAGCAGGGGCGTTTTGATCTCGCGCGCCTCGTGGACCTCGTGCAGTCCGCGCCGGTACGGGCGATCGAGATCAAGCTCTCCCAGGGTGCGAAACCGGGACTCGGCGGGATGCTCCCGGGCGCCAAGGTGGACCGCACGATCTCCGAGATCCGCGGAATCCCCGAGGGTGTCGACTGCTCCTCTCCCAGTCGGCACACCGCTTTCGACGACGTGGACTCGATGCTCGATTTCGTCGAGACGGTCGCCGATGCGACAGGTCTTCCGGTCGGCATCAAGTCGGCGGTGGGAAACCTGGACTTCTGGGACCACCTGGTCGAACAGATGGCGTCACGGACGCGAGGGGTCGACTTCGTCAACATCGACGGCGGCGAGGGCGGCACGGGTGCGGCTCCGATGATCTTCGCCGACTCGGTTGCCTATCCGTTCCGGATCGCGTTCACCGAGGTCTACAAGCGGTTCGCGGCTGCGGGCCTGACCGACGACCTGACGTTCATCGGAGCGGGAAAGCTCGGTCTCACCGAGAACGCGCTCGTGGCGTTCGCCCTGGGTGTCGACCTGGTCAACGTGGGACGCGAGGCGATGTTGTCGATCGGCTGCATCCAGGCGCAGAAGTGCCACACCGACCACTGCCCGGTCGGCGTCGCCACCCAGAACCCGCGATACACCCGAGGACTCGACCCGACCCTGAAGAAGCAGCGGCTGGCGAACTACGTGCTCGC
>CAYYQO010000190.1:0-5625 GCA_964473845.1 uncultured Aeromicrobium sp. | reverse complement strand
ATCTACCTGTTCAAGAACAACACCGACTCGGCGGGCAACTCCTACGGCTGCCACGAGAACTACCTGGTCGGGCGCGGGGGAGAGTTCAGTCGGCTGGCCGACGTGCTGATCCCGTTTCTGGTGTCCCGGCAGATCATCTGCGGCGCCGGCAAGGTCCAGCAGACCCCGCGCGGCACGGTGTTCAGCGTCAGCCAGCGCGCCGAGCACATCTGGGAGGGTGTCTCCAGCGCGACGACGCGCTCGCGCCCCATCATCAACACCCGCGACGAACCCCACGCCGACGCCGAACGGTTCCGCCGCCTGCACGTGATCGTGGGCGACTCGAACATGAGCGAGACGACCACGATGCTCAAGGTCGCCACCACCGATCTGGTCCTGCGGATGATCGAAGCGGGCGTCACGATGCGTGACATGACCCTCGAGAACCCGATCCGGGCGATCCGCGAGATCTCGCACGACATGACGGGCCGCCACAAGGTCCAGCTCGCGAACGGACGTGAACTCTCGGCGCTCGAGATCCAGGCCGAGTACTTCGCGAAGGCTGCCGACTTCATCGACCGCGAGGGTCTGCGCACGCCGACGATCGACCGGACGATGGACCTGTGGGAGCGCACCCTCAAGGCGGTCGAGAGCGAGGACCTGAGCCTGATCGAACGCGAGATCGACTGGGTCATCAAGTACCGCCTGCTCGATCGTTACCGCACGCAGCGCGATCTGGCCTGGAGTGATCCGCGCATCGCCCAGTTGGATCTGGCGTATCACGACATCCGGCGCGACCGGGGCCTGTTCTACCTGCTCGAGAGCAAGGGTGCCGTCGCGCGGGTCACGAAAGACCTCGACGTGTTCACCGCCAAGTCCGTTCCGCCGCAGACCACCCGGGCCCGGCTGCGGGGCGACTTCATCGCACGAGCACAGGAACGGCGCCGTGATTTCACCGTCGACTGGGTGCATCTCAAGCTCAACGACCAGGCCCAGCGCACGGTCCTGTGCAAGGACCCGTTCAAGTCCGAGGACGATCGCGTCCAGCGCCTCATCGACTCGATGTGATCTCTCAGACATTCCTTGGGATCGGCCGTTAGTGTGGGCACGGCATCGAACCCCAGGAGGAACTTCACCGTGCGTCGAACCGCTCTTGTGACCGCCATGGTCACGGCATCCTTCATCCTCACCGGCTGTGGTGGAGGCACTGATCTGGACGGCGTCACGGTGACGAAGGGCGAGTCCCCCGAGGTCACGGTCGACACGGACTTCACGAGTGACAAGACCGAGGCTCGCGTCATCTCCGAGGGCGACGGCGACGAGGTCAAGGCCGGTGACACGGTCAAGATCAACTACATCGCGCTCAACGGTCGTACCGGCAAGGAGTTCGACAACTCCTACAAGAACAAGACGCCGATGACGCTCACGCTCAACGAGAAGACCGCGCTGCCGGGCTTCTTCAAGGGACTGGTGGGCCAGGACATCGGTTCGCGCGTCCTGGTGGCCGTGTCCTCCGAGGACGGTGCCTCGCTGCTGCAGAGCGCGCCCTCGCTGGGCCTGGAGAAGGACGACACCATGGTGTTCCTGTTCGACCTGGTCTCCCGCGTGCCCACCGAGGCCAGCGGCAAGGCGGCCAAGGCTCCGGCGACGCTGCCCAAGCTGCAGTACGACGACAAGAAGAAGCCGGCGAAGTTCGCCAAGACCAAGAAGTCGGCCAAGGACCTCGAGAAGTCCGGCTCCTACGTCCTGATCAAGGGCGAAGGCGACAAGATCGCCAAGGGCGCGACCGTCAGCGTCCAGTACGTCGGCCAGAAGTATCCCGCCGGCGACATCTTCGACGAGTCGTGGTCCACGGGCCCGCGCCAGATCTCGCTCGCCGAGGGCGCCGCGATCGGCTGCTGGACCGACCAGATCCCCGGCAACACGATCGGCAGCCGCATTGTCGTGACCTGCACGTCCGACGATGCCTACGGCAAGGACGCGAAGAAGAACGGACAACCCGACGGGCCGTTGATCTTCGCCGTGGACCTGCTCGACGCCAGCTAGGCTTTCGCTCATGGCCCAGCGGAAGACCGAACGTCTGATGAACCTCGTCTTCACCCTGTTGGCCACGAACCAGTACCTGACGAAGGACCAGATCCGCAGTTCGATCGCCGAGTACCGCGAGGACACCGACCTGGCCTTCGAGCGCAAGTTCGAGCGGGACAAGCAGGAGCTTCGCGACCTGGGGCTCGAGATCGAGACCGGCTCGTACGACACCACCGGCGGGGTCACGGGATACCGGCTGTTGCGGGCCGACGTCGAACTGCCCCAGATCGACCTGTCGGTCGAGGAGTCCGCCGTCATCGGTCTGGCCGGGCAGTTGTGGGACCACGCCGGGATGGCCGCCGAGAGCACGACTGCGCTGCTGAAGCTCAAGGCCGCCGGTCACGACCTTGATCCGTCCGCCCTGCGGATGACCGAGGCGAGGCTGAGCGCCGACGAACCCGCGTTTGACACGGTGTTCGACGCGACCGGACGACGACTCCCCATCACGTTCGAGTACCGCCGGCGCGACGGAGCGACCACGGTCCGACACCTCGAACCCTGGGGCATGACCTCCTACCGCGAGCGGTGGTACGTCGGTGGATTCGACCGCGATCGCGGTGAACCACGGCTCTTCCGGGTCTCCCGGATCGTCGGCGAGGTGAAACCGGACGGCGAGGCGGGGGAGTACCAGATCCCCGAGGACGCGGATCTGTCCCAGGTCATGCGGGCGCTGCATCCTCCCGAGGCCGACTCGTCGGCCGTCCTGCGCATCGCCGCCGGTCGCGCCCAGTCGCTGCGCCGTCACGCCGTTCGCGTGGACCCGGTCGACGAGGCGGCCGACGAGGTCGAGGTCTCGTATGCGCGATTGTGGGACATCGCCGACGACATCGCCTCGTACGGTCCCGACGTCGTGGTGGTCTCACCGCCTGAACTGCGCGACGCCGTGATCGAGCGACTGCGCCGGATGGCCCGGGTGAGCGCATGAATCCGTCACTCAAACAGGTCGTGCGGATGCTGGCGATGGTGCCGTACCTGCAGAGCAACCAGGGCATTCCACTCGCGGACCTGGCCGCCGAGTTCAACATTCGTCCGGCGCAGGCCCAGCGCGAACTCGAGATCATGATGCTGACCGGCTGGGGCGAGTTCCACGGAGAGCTCATCGACTTCGACATGACGGCGCTGCAGGACGAGGGCGTCGTGTACATCCGCGATGCCGAGTTCATGTCCCGGCCGCTTCGCGTGTCGCGCAGCGAGGCCGCCGCGCTCATCGTGGCCCTGCGCACGCTTCGCCAGTCGGCCGCCGACGACCAGGCTCCCGTGATCGACTCCGCCCTCGCGAAACTGGCCGAAGCGGCCGGCACCGAGGTCGACACGCCGGTCGAGGTGCTGTTGCCCGCCGTAGACCCGGACGTCCAGGCCGCCGTCTCGGCCGCCTTGGCGGGCGAGCGCCAACTGCAGATGGTCTACGCGAACGAGACGCGTGACGAACAGACGGAGCGCACGGTCGACCCGCACCGCTCCTTCACCCAGGACGGCAACCGGTACCTGTCCGCGTGGTGCCACAAGGCCGAGGCCGAGCGACTGTTCCGCGTCGACCGGATCGTCGCGGCGACGGTGCTGGACGTTCCGGCGACGACCGCGGTCGACTCGCGCACCAAGCTGGAGGACCTGTTCCCGCGGGGTGCCGATGCGCCGTCCGTCGTCGTCGAGATCGGACCACGGGACGGCTGGCTCGTCGAGCAGTACCGCATGGAGGTCGTCGAGCGTCGCGAGGACGGTTCGATCCGGGCCCGCCTGTTCGGCACGGACCAGTCCTGGCTGCGCCGGATGGTCATGCGCGCCGGCGGCCGGCTGCAGGTGGTCGAGCCCGCCGAGTTCGCCACCGAGGTACGGCAGACGGCCGCGGCTGCGTTGGCCGCGTACGATGGAGACACTGCCTATCAAGGAGCCTGACATGCCCAACCTCGGAGCCACCGAGATCCTCGTCATCCTGGGAATCGTGCTTCTGCTGTTCGGCGGACGCAAGCTTCCCGAACTGGCGCGCGGCTCAGGCCGCGCCCTGCGCATCTTCAAGTCCGAGATTCGCGAGAGCGAGCAGGAGGAGCAGCAGGCCGAACCGACCCGCCAGGAGCTCGACGCCGCAGACTTCCCGCCGCCGAGCGCAGCTGAGCGCCGCGACGACACCCCCGCCTGACCCACGTGGCCCTGCGCAAGGGCCGGGGCCGGCGCACCTCCGGTCCCGGCGGTGAGATGCCGCTGCTGGACCATCTCGTCGAACTGCGATCACGTCTGTTCAAGGCGATCCTGGCGATCTTCGTCGGCGTCGTCATCGCGTGGTACTTCTACCCGCAGATCCTGGACTGGTTGACGGCGCCACTCGAGCAGGTGCGTCCGATCCTCACGGCCGAGGGCATCGACACCCAGTTGGTCGTCAGTGGCATCGGCGGAGCCTTCCAGTTCCAACTCAAGACCAGCATCCTGGCCGGTCTGGTCCTGTCCAGTCCGGTGTGGCTATGGCAGCTGTGGGCCTTCGTCCTACCGGCGCTGCACCGGCATGAGAAGCGCGCTGCGCTGCTGCTGACGGCGACGTGCGTGCCACTGTTCCTGGGCGGGGCCTGGGTCGGTTACTGGACGTTCCCCAAGGCCATCGAACTGCTGGTCGGATTCGCGCCGCCGGGCTGGACCAATCTGCTCAACGGTGCCGACTACCTGAGCTTCGCAACCCGGATGATGGTGCTCTTCGGGGTGGGCGCCCAGATCCCCGTGGTCGTCGTGGTGCTGAACCGCATCGGAGCCGTCAGCGGGGCCCAGTTGATCAGGGCCCGCCCGTGGATCATCATCGGCATCTTCGTGTTCGCCGCGGTCGCGACCCCGACGGTCGACCCGGTCACGTTCCTCTTCCTCGCGATCCCGATGAGCGCGATGTACATGCTGGCCGAGATCATCGCCCGGGTCACCGACCGGCGCCGCGGGCGCAGGAGCCAGGACTGGGACGACGATGATGCCTCGCCACTGGACGCTCCTGAGCGGCTGACTGACTGATCCTCCGTACGCTGGAGGCATGCCCAACCCCGCCGAGCAGTACGCCCAGTTTCGCGAGGATCGCCAGCATCCTCATGTGGCGGCCTTCCGAGATCTCTATCCGTTCGGTCTGGACGACTTCCAGGTGCGAGCCTGCACGGCACTGGAGGACGGTCACGGGGTCCTCGTGGCGGCGCCGACGGGGTCCGGCAAGACGCTCGTGGGTGAATTCGCGGTGCACCTGTCCCTGGCGACCGGCCGCAAATGTTTCTACACCACCCCGATCAAGGCGCTGTCGAACCAGAAGTTCAGCGACTTCGCCGAACGGTACGGAGCCGAGAACGTCGGTCTGCTGACCGGCGACAACACGATCAACGGCGAGGCGCCGATCGTCGTGATGACGACCGAGGTCCTGCGCAACATGATCTACGCGGGCTCCTCGACCTTGAACAATCTCGGTCACGTCGTGATGGACGAGGTCCACTACCTGGCCGACCGGTTCCGTGGCGCGGTGTGGGAGGAGGTCATCATCGGCCTGCCGCCGTCGGTGTCGATCGTGTCGCTGTCGGCGACGGTGTCGAACGTCGAGGAGTTCGG
>CAYYQO010000189.1:0-5674 GCA_964473845.1 uncultured Aeromicrobium sp. | reverse complement strand
GAGATCCCGCTGACTCAGTAGTGCTCGCGCAGCGGCTCGCCGACGTTGACGGTTGGCTTCGGCAGGCGCATGCGGCGGATCTGGGTGCTGCGCAGTACCGCGTACAGCACCGAACCCTTGCGCTGGGCCTTGGTGAACCGCTTGGCCAGCTCACGGCGGAGCGTGAAGATCAGCCACGACTCGTCCAGCAGGGTGGCGATGATCGTGACGGTCCAGAGCGAGAACACCGTGGCGGCCATCGGCGGGAAGAAGCTCAGCACGAGGATGATGACCAGGATCGGCAACATGAACTCGGCGACGGTGCGCCGCCGGTCGACGACGTCGCGGGCCAGCGCGCGGGCGGGGCCACGGTCGCGCGGCGGCAGATCGGCGGTCGAACCGGAGCCCATCAGGGCCTCGCGCTGCTTGTCGCGGGCACTGGCGCGACGGCGACGCTCGCGCTGGGCCTGCTCCTTGCGGGTCAGCGGACGCTTCATCTGCGCCTTGCGCTCGGCTTCGGCTTCCTTGCGGCTGCGGGTCGGTCCGCCCTTGCCCTGAGGCGTCTCGTCGGCTGCGTCGTTCACCCTCTGACCCTACAAGGCCAGTCACATTGCCGGACGCACGGTGCTGGGCGCGATGGTTAGGGTGGTCCCATGGCATCGGGCGGCTTGTGGGCACGCATTAGGCAACTGTTTCGCGCCAGCACGGCCAAGGACGACTCGGTCGACCTCGATGCACTGCGCGACCGGTTGGACGAGGCGTACCGCACCCAGTCGAAGCTGTTGTCGCAGGTCCGCCGAGGTGTCGCCGACGTGTCTACGAGCCGCAAACGCGTCGAGATCCAGCTCGCGTCGCTGCGCCGCGAGATCGAGTCCGCCGGCAGCGACGCGAAGTCGGCCGTCGACCGGGGCGACGACGCCGCCGCGCGGAGTGCGCTGGAGCGCCAGGTCGCCCTCGAGAAGGCCGCGGCCGATCTGGACCGACGCCATGCCCAGTTGCGCTCCGAGGAGGACCAGTTGAACGGTTCGGCTGCGGGGATCGAGCGCCAGATCGAGGACTTCCGGCTGCGCAAGGACACGCTGACCGCCCGTTATTCCGCGGCGCAGGCCCGCAGTGAGATCAACAGCGCCACGGCGGGCATCGGCTCCACGACGAGTGAGGTCGGCCGCGTCATGGCCGACGCCGAGCGCCACACCCGCGAACTCGAGGCCACGGCCGATGCCGTCGACGAACTCATGAACGAAGGCATCCTGGCCCGGCCGGGGGAGTCGCAGGACGAAGCGCTGTTGCGGCGATTCGACGAAGAGCTCGGAGCGGTCGACACCGATCCGCGCGCCGTGGAGGGAGACGACGATGGCCCGCACCAGATTTCGCAGTGATCGCGGCCTGACGCTGCGGATGGGTGGGGTGGGTCTGGGCCTGATCCTGCTCTACGTGGCGTTCGGTGCGCTGCTCATCTCGCTGGCCGGCAACCTGTGGCTCGCGCTCGTCATCACGCTGGGCATGGCCTGGGGCCAGTGGTTCTTCTCCGACTCACTCGCGCTGAAATCGATGGGCGCGCACGTGGTCCAGCCCGAGCAGGCCCCCGAACTGCACGCGATGATCGACCGGTTGGTCGCCCTGGCCGACATGCCGAAGCCACGCGTCGCCGTGGCGGTCACTGACATGCCCAACGCGTTCGCGACGGGTCGCTCGCCGAACCACTCGGCGGTGTGTGTCACGACCGGCATCATGCAACGCCTCGACGCCGATGAACTCGAGGGCGTGCTGGCCCACGAACTCGCGCACGTGGCCAATCGCGACGTCTCGGTCATGACGGTCGCCTCCTCGTTGGGCCTGCTGGCCGGGTTCCTCACGAGATGGGGCCTGTGGTTCGGCGGCGGCCGCCGCGACAACAACAGCGGTATGGCCATGATCCTGATCGTCGTGGTCAGCGTCGTCGTCACGTTCATCAGCCTGCTGCTGACCCGAGCCCTCTCGCGCTATCGCGAGCTCAGTGCGGATCGTTCCGGCGCGTACCTCACCGGACGGCCGTCGAAGCTGGCATCGGCCCTGGTCAAGATCTCCGGGGACATGGGCCGCATCCCCACCTCGGACCTGCGCGAGGCCCAGTCCATGAACGCCTTCTTCATCGCTCCGGCGGTCAACGGCCAGAGTGTCCAGGAGCTCATGTCGACCCACCCGCCGCTGCAGTCCCGACTCGATCAGCTCGCCCGGATCGGTGCCGACCTGACCGAGCGGCGCTGACATGGGTTTCCTCGACAGCCTGTTGGGCCGCACGAAGCCGCCGAAGGCCAATCTCGACGTGCTGTTCTCGGTGCCGCAGGCCGCGTTGACCCTGCAGGCCGAGGGCTATGCGTTCACGGGCCGCGGAGCGGTGTGTTTCCGTGACTCCGACGGCCAGGCCGACGACGAACTGATCACTTCGGCGCAGGAGATGATCCGCACGGATCCGAACGCGTCGGTCGAGCTGCACTCCGACGAGTTCGGGTTCACCTGGCTCGAGGTGGTGCGACCGAGTGGAGACGTCGCCGGCCTGGTCACCGACCTGCACGCCGTGAACTCGACGCTGAACGACCATGGGTTCGACGCCGGTCTGCTGTGCTCGACGGTCATCTTCGAGCACCAGGGTCGCCGCTTGGCGCTGGTGTACCTGTTCAAGCGTGGAACCTTCTACCCATTCGTCCCCGAGCCGGCCGCAGCGCGCCGCCGGGACAACCCGACCGAACTGCAGATCCGCGCCCTGATCGAGAACGACGTGCCGATCGAGGCGGATCTTCAGCGCTGGCTCGCGATCTGGGGCGCACCGGGTCTGTGAGACAGACGCCAGCGTTACGTTCGCTCGCTCGCGCGATACCGTTGAGAGCGTGACCTTCGACTCCCTCGACCGTGCCCAACTCGAAGCACTCCTGGCCGAGCAGCAGCAGGCCTATGCCGCGCTGCAGCAGGCCGGACTGAAGCTCGACATCACGCGCGGCAAGCCCTCGGCAGCCCAGCTCGATCTCTCGAACGAACTGTTGACGACACCGCTGGACGGCCATGTCTCCGACGGGGTGGACACGCGCAACTACGGCGGTGGCACGGGCCTCGCCGCGCTGCGGTCGATCTTCGCCGACCTGCTGGGCATCCCGGTCGACCAGTTGATCGCCGGGAACAACGCGAGCCTGTCGATGATGCACGACGCGATCGTGTTCGCCCTACTGCACGGCACGCCCGACGATCCCACGCCGTGGAAGGACGGGCCGGTCAAGTTCCTGTGCCCGTCGCCCGGCTACGACCGGCACTTCGCGATCTGCGAGCACCTCGGCATCGAGATGATCGCGATCGACATGCTCGAGGACGGGCCGGACATGGACGCCGTGCGCGAGCACGTGTCCGATCCCGCCGTCAAGGGGATGTGGATCGTTCCCACGTACTCGAACCCCACGGGCGCGACCGTCAGCGAGGAGGTCGCGGCCGAACTCGCGGCGATGCAGACGGCGGCGCCGGACTTCCGCATCTTCTGGGACAACGCGTACGCCGTGCACGACCTCACGGACCAGCATGCGAAGTCGGCGGACATCGTCGGCCTGAGTTCGGCCAGCGGGCACCCCAACCGGCCGCTGCTGTTCGCGTCGACCTCCAAGGTCACGCTCGCCGGGGCCGGCGTCAGCTTCCTGGGCGGATCGCCCGAGAACGTCGCGTGGTACCTCTCGCACACGGCGTTCCGCACGATCGGCCCGGACAAGGTCAACCAGTTGCGCCACGCCCGGTTCCTGGGCAGCCCGCAGGGTGTCCTCGATCTGATGGCCCGCCACCGCGAGATCCTGGCGCCGAAGTTCGACACCGTGCTGCGCATCCTGTCCGACAACCTCGGTGCGCACGGCGTCGCGACCTGGACCACCCCGAAGGGTGGCTACTTCGTGAGTCTCGACGTCGTCGACGGCACGGCCACGCGCGTCGTCCAGTTGGCCAAGGAGGCGGGCATCGCCCTCACGCCGGCCGGCGCGTCGTTCCCGTACGGCACGGATCCTCGCGACCGGAACATCCGGATCGCGCCGTCGTTCCCGCCGCTCGACGAGCTGACCCGGGCGATGGAGGGCCTCACGACCTGCGTCCTGCTCGCGGCCGCTGAGAAGGCCCTCGCCGCCTGACGTGCGCATCGTCGTCGCCCCCGACAAGTTCGCGGGCACGCTGACCGCTCCCGAGGCGGCCGAGGCGATCGCCGAGGGCTGGCGGCGCACGGCCCCGGGCGACGTGCTCGTCTCGGCCCCCATGGCCGATGGAGGGCCGGGATTCATCGCCGCGCTGCAGGGTGCCTACGGCGAGGCCGCACGGATCGAGGTGGTCAGTGTCACCGGACCGTTGGGCGAGCCCACACCAGTGAGTCTGCTGATCGCGGGCGACACCGCCTACGTCGAGTCGGCGCAGGCCTGTGGGCTGCAGGTCGTCAGTGAACGCCGGCCGCTCCGGGCGTCCACGGTCGGCGTCGGCGAGGCCATCGCCGCGGCCGTCGACGGGGGAGCGCGGCGCATCGTGATCGGCCTGGGCGGCAGCGCCACGAACGACGGGGGAGCGGGCCTGCTGAGCGCCCTGGGCGCCACGGCGGACGTGCCCCTCGACGCCGGTCCGGAGGCTCTTGAGGGCGTGTCGAACGTCGATCTGCGTCCGGTCCGTGAGCGACTGTCCGGGGTCGAGCTCGTCGTCGCCGCCGATGTCGAGACGACCCTGCTCGGCATGTTCGGTGCGACCCGCACCTTCGGCCCGCAGAAGGGACTGACCGACGAGCAGATCCTGACCGTCGACCATCGGCTCGACCAGTTCGTCGTGGCCGTGTGCGGCAGCACCCCGGCCGAACGGCGCGTCGCCGACGCCAAGGGTGCCGGTGCCGCCGGGGGACTGGGGTTCGCCCTGCTGGTGCTGGGGGCGGCGCTCGAATCGGGGATCGCCCGGGTGGCGGAGGCTTCCGGCCTGGAGGAACTCATCGCCGAAGCGGATCTGGTGATTTCGGGCGAAGGGGCCTTCGACTACTCCTCGCGCGCCGGAAAGGTGGTTCACGGGGTCGCCTCGATCGCGATGCGCCACGCCACCCCGTGCATCGTGCTGGCCGGACGGGTCGAGGTCGGCAGTCGCGAGATGCGCGCCCTGGGCGTCGAGTCGGCCTACGGCGTCGCCGACCGGGTCGGAGCCGACGCCGCGATGGCCGAACCGGCCCGGCATCTGGCCGATCTGGCCGCCCGCGTCGCTCGTTCCTGGTCCGTCTGAACCCGTCCGGCACGCGGTCGAAAGGGCCGTGGCGCGAGATTCGTGTGCTTCGCCACGTAGGATGGGGAATCGAACGGGATCAACCGGCGTTGCACCAGTGACATGACCGATCCATCCGTCAAACGAGGAGCCTCGATGACCGCCACGGACCAGACCAGCACCGACACCGCTGCCACCACTTCGCCTGCCGATGGCATCACCTTGACCTCGGGCGCTGCCGACAAGGTCAGGAGCCTGTTGAGCCAGGAGGGTCGCGACGACCTGGCGCTGCGCATCGCGGTGCAGCCCGGCGGCTGCTCCGGCCTGCGTTACCAGCTCTTCTTCGACGAGCGTTCGCTCGACGGCGACGAGATCCGCGAGTTCGACGGCGTGAACGTCGTCGTTGACCGGATGAGCCTGCCGTACCTGCACGGCGCGTCGATCGACTTCGTCGACACGATCGAGAAGCAGG
>CAYYQO010000188.1:0-5805 GCA_964473845.1 uncultured Aeromicrobium sp. | reverse complement strand
GACCTCTGGGTTATGAGCCCAGCGAGCTACCGAACTGCTCCACCCCGCGTCGCTTGCTCCACTCTACCGGACTCGTTCAACCAACCCAAATCGGGGTGGCCGCCACCGTCACGATGCCGGCCGGCGAGACACCATGAGATCGATGCGGCCGGACTGGGCGTCCTCGCCGCGCTGGTTGCTCAGCATGAAGTGGCGCTCGAGGATGCCTGCCATGCCGTTGCTGGTTGCCCGCGCCCCCACAATCTCCAGGGTGCAGCGGACGCTGTCCCCGATGCGTATGGGGCCGTGGAACTGCCACCCGTCGACCGAGAGCAACGCGATCGAGCAGTGTTCGAATACGCCCAGTCGCGACACCAGGCCCATCGCCACCGACAGTCCCAGCATCCCGTGGGCGATCCGCTCGCCGAATCGGCCCTCGGCCGTCGAGACGGCGTCCGTGTGCACGGGATTGGTATCCCAACTCCACCCGGCGAAGGACGCGACATCCGCTTCGGCGATGGTTCGGAACTGGGTCGTCCAGGTCTGGCCGACGGCGAAGTCCTCGAAATACCACGGTCGTTCTACCTCGCGGCCCACCTGTGTCATGACCAAACAGTAGGACATCCTAGTAATGATCGGCGGCGCCCCGGTTCACTTCGACGTGTGCCGAAGCAACTTGGGTTCTAGCGTCGAGGCATGGCCACAATCGCGAAGAACATCGTCGACACCCTCGATGCGAATGGGGTGAAGCGCGTCTACGGCATTCCCGGCGACTCCCTCAACGGGTTCACCGACGCGTTGCGCACCTCGCAGATCGACTGGGTCCACGTCCGGCACGAGGAGGCCGCCGCGTTCGCCGCCGCGGGTGAGGCCGCCACCACGGGAGAACTCGCCGTGTGCGCCGGCAGTTGCGGTCCGGGCAACCTGCACCTGATCAACGGTCTGTTCGACGCGAATCGCTCCCGCGTGCCCGTCCTGGCGATCGCAGCGCACATTCCCACGTCGGAGATCGGCACGACCTACTTCCAGGAAACGCACCCGCAGGACCTGTTCCGCGAGTGCAGCGTCTACGTCGAGCACGTCTCCAGCCCTTCGCAGATGCCCCGGCTGTTGCGGATCGCGATGCAGACCGCGATCGAGAAGCAGGGCGTCGCCGTCCTGGTGATCCCCGGTGACGTCGCCCTCATGGACGCCGAGGACGACACCGTCACCGTCGTCCGCCACGCCGAACCCCAGGTGGTCCCGTCCCCCGCCGAACTGCAACGCGCCGCCCACCTCCTGAACGACGCACGCAACGTGACGATCCTGGCCGGCGCCGGTTGCGCAGGTGCGCACGACGAACTCGTCACCCTGGCCGAACATCTCGGCGCGCCGATCGTCCACGCGATGCGCGGCAAGGAGCACGTCGAGTGGGAGAACCCGTTCGACGTCGGCATGACCGGACTGCTGGGCTTCGCCTCGGGCTACCGCGCGATCGAGTCGTGCGACGCCCTGCTGATGCTCGGCACCGACTTCCCCTATCCGGACTTCTACCCACGCAAGGCCGCGATCGTCCAGGTCGATGTCCGCGGTGAGCAGCTGGGCCGCCGCGTCCCCCTCGATCTGGGCCTGGTCGGGACCGTGCGCGACACCACGACGAACCTCCTCCCCCTGCTGGACCGCAAGGCCGACCGCGACCACCTGGACGACTCGCTCGCCCACTACGCCAAGACCCGAGAGAAACTCGACGACCTGGCCGAGCCCGTCAAGGAGGGCCGCGCCCAGCATCCCCAGTTCGTCGCCCACGCCATCGACGAGGCCGCCGCGGACGACGCCGTGTTCCTGCCCGACGTCGGCTCCCCCGTCATGTGGGCCGCGCGCTACCTGCACATGAACGGCCGCCGGCGCCTGATCGGATCGTTCAGTCACGGCTCGATGGCCAACGCCGTCTCGCAGGCCATCGGGGTCCAAGCCGCCCACCCCGGCCGTCAGGTCGTGGCACTCGCCGGTGACGGCGGCCTGACCATGATGCTGGGCGAGTTGATCACCCTCGTCCAGAACCGGCTGCCGGTGAAGATCGTCGTCTTCGAGAACAGCTCACTGAACTTCGTCGAGCTGGAGATGAAGGCTGCGGGCTTCGTGAACTGGGGTACGGGCCTGCAGAACCCCGACTTCGCCCAGGTTGCCGAGTCGATCGGGCTGCTGGGCCTGCGGGTCGAGCGGTCGGCCGATCTCGCACCGGCACTGGCCGAGGCGTTCGCCCACGACGGACCGGCCCTGGTCAACGTCATCACCGAACGTCAGGAGGTCACGGTGCCACCCTCGGTCAGCGCCGCCCAACTCAAGGGCTTCACGCTCTACGCGCTGCGCACCGTCTTCTCGGGTCGTGGCGACGAACTCGTGGACCTGGCCCGGGCCAATCTGCGTCAGGTGCTCTGACCCATGAGTGAAGCGCGAGCGATCGGGGCGCTCGAGGCTGCGGGCATCGCGCACACGGTCACGCGACACGGCCAGGTTGGCTCACTCGCCGAGGCTGCTGCCCTGCGGGGCATCGACCCGGACCGCATCGTCAAGACGCTCGTCGTCCGGCGCGGTGCCGACGACTACCTGTTCGTGCTGGTGCCCGGCGACCGGCAGATCACCTGGCGCAAACTTCGGGCACTCCTCGGGGTCTCACGGCTCTCGTTGCCGCCCGCCGAGGACGCCTTCGCCGCGACCGGTTACGAGCGTGGCACGATCACACCCTTCGGATCGAGCCATCCGTGGCCGGTCGTCGCCGATGAGCGAGTCACGGGCACCATTTCGCTGGGCGCAGGCGCACACGGCGTCGCCGTCACGGTCGAGGCCGACGACGTGATCCGCGCCCTGGCGGCCACGGTCGCCGACGTCACGGACTGATGTTCAGGCAAGGCGCACGTGGCTCAGTCGGGCCCGGGCACGACCTCGCCAACCTCGGCATTCCGGCTGGCGCCGGGCCGCGGGCTGGGCCCAGGCCGACGGCAACTCGACTGCCAGCACCCGCCACGCGAAGCGGAGGTGCTGGGCGTGCGCGCGCACGACGGCCGGGTGATCGGCGAAGTGATCAAGCAGCATGGCCGTGCCGGGGAGGGCCCGTGCCGTGTCGGTCCACACCTCGCCGAAAGCAGCCTTGTCGCCGTAGGCACCGTTCTCGAGCAGGACGTCGATCCGTGCGTTGAAGGTGCGGACCCACTCGGCGTGGGCCTCGAGCAGAAGATCGTCGAGCGAGTCGAAGTCCCGGGCGCGCGCCTCGCGCACCGCCTCGGGCAACGTCGCCGGATCCTGCTCGATGATCGTGGTGAGCGCGTGCAGCGCCCGCTGTTGGTGAGTCGTCCGCTGCCACGCGGAGTTCATCGTCGATGTCGTCATCGGTTTGTCCTCTCGTGCATTTCTCGAACCACTGGATCAGACACAGGGTCTTTGACCTTCACTATGTCTCTCACATACACAGTGTATGTCATATGCTGAGAGTATGTCACGTGGCCGGTCCAGACGCGAGCAGTACTCCGAGGAAACGCGTGAGGCGTTGCTCACGACGGCTCGGACCCTGTTCATCGAGCGTGGATACACCAAGACCACGCTGGCCGAGGTCGCCTCGGCGGCGCAGGTCACGCGTGGCGCGGTCTACCACCACTTCAAGGACAAGCAGGACCTGTTCCTCGCGGTGCTCGAAGTGACCGAGGCCGAGGGCATGGAGACCGTCGGCGAGGCCTACCTCCTGCACGAGGACCCCGTGGACGGCGCGTTCGCCGCGATCAACGCCTACCTCGACCACGGACTCGACCCCGACTACGCCGAACTGGTGCTGCGCCAGGGACCGATCGCCCTGGGCTGGGAACAGTGGAAGGTCACCGAGGAGCAGTACGCCGCAGGGCTGATCGAACAGATCATCACGTCACTGGTCTCGTCCGGCCGCATCCCCTCACTGCCGATCAAAACAACCTCGTCGATCACGTTCACGGCGCTCGGCGGGTGCGCCATGGCGATCGCCAGCAGCGCCCCCGAGGAGCGCGAACACGTCCGCCAGGAGTACGGCGAAGTGATGTTCCGACTGCTCAGCGGCCTGCTGGTCTGACCCGCCGGTCCGGCGCCGCGACGGGCCTACGCGAATCCGCGGAAGACGGTGTTCGCGGACGCGGGCACCCGCGTCGACTTCACCGAGTTCGCCACGAACTCGTCGTCGGGGTACCCGAGCGCCACGCACGTGATGATGGCGTGCTCGTCGGCGATCTGCGCGTGCTTGCGCACGATGTCCGACCGCATGGCGCCCTGGCCGTTGATCACGGTCCCCAGTCCCATCGCCCACGCGGCCAACACGATCCCGTGCGTCACCGCGCCCAGGTCGAAGTGCGTGATCGGGGCGATCTCGTCGAGCGCACGGTCGTACGTGACGATGATCGACGTCGGCGCGTCGAACTGACGGAATCCGCGCAAAGTCCAGTCCAGGCGTCGTTCGGCGTCGTGGCGCTCGATCCCCATGGACGTGAAGAGCTGCACCGCGATGTCGACCTGACGCTGGCGATACACGCCCTGGTAGGCCTCGACGATGGGCAGGTCCCGCTTGACCGGCGCTCCCGCCTGCATCTGCTCGGATGTCTCCTGCCGGATCCGGTCGAGCGGCTCACCGCTGACCACGTAGAAGTGCCACGGCTGGGTGTTCATCGACGACGGAGCCAGGCAGGCGGTGTCGATGATCTCGGAGATCACCTCCGTCGGCACGGAGTCGGGAAGGTAACCGCGAACGCTGCGGCGCGTGCTCATCAGCTCGCGCAATTGCTCGACTCCGACCGGGCTCACAGGATCCGACACAGTGCTCATGCCGGAACAATACCTGAACTTGGATTCAGATTGGCGTCTGCTCAGTTGCCCAAGGCGTTCTGGGCCGCCTCGAGCGAGTCGGCCATGTCCTCGATGCGCGCCTGGTACGTGGCCAGGTCGCCTTCCTTGAGCGCGGCCTGAGCCTGGTCGTAGTAACGCGAGGCGTCCGACAGATATTGATCGGCCGTCTTGCCGGCACCGCCACTGTCCGGCTCGTCGCCGGGCTCGGGATCCGGGCTCGGTGCCGTCACGCCCTTGAGCCCCAGCGCCACACGCAACGACTCGTCCAGCGTCTGACCGACGCCGACACCGTCACCGAACGTCGACGTGATCAACTGCAGCACCGGGTAGGAACCCTCGCCCACCCGCTGGATGTAGATCGGCTGGACGTAGAGCATCGCGCCGCCGACCGGCAGGGTCAGCAAGTTGCCGCGCAGGATGCGCGTGTTCTGCGACTGCTCGTACTGCAGCAACGCCGCACGAACACCGGCATCGGATTCGAACGCCGCGGCGATCTGGTTCGGACCACCGACCCGGGTGTCACTGGGCAACTCCAGGACCTGGAGTTTGCCGTAGTTCTCGGTGTCGGACGCCTCGGAGTTCACACTCATGAACGCCGCCAGGTTCTGGCGATTGTTCGGCAGGTAGACGCTGGTCAGGCTGAAGCGCGGCGACTCGTCGCCGGGGCCGCTCATCGACAGGTAGTACGGCGGCTGCTTCGTGCTGCCGGCCGCCGACGGGTCCTCGGGGATCTTCCAGCGCTCGCCGTCCTCGTAGAACGTCTGGGCGTTCGTCACGTGGTACCGGCTGAGCACGTCGCGCTGGACCTTGAACAGGTCGACCGGGTAACGGAAGTGCTGCAGCAGCGATTCGCTGATCTCGGACTTCGGCTGGACCACGTCGGGGAACACCTTGGACCACGTCTTGAGGATCGGGTCCTCGGTGTCCCACTCGTACAGCGTCACGGTGCCGTCATAGGCGTCGACGACGGCCTTGACCGAGTTGCGCATG
>CAYYQO010000187.1:0-5847 GCA_964473845.1 uncultured Aeromicrobium sp. | reverse complement strand
CGACGAAGAAGACGCCGATGACGGAGTCCTCCTTGAGGCGCCGGTTCTGCGCGAACACCGAGATCAGGATCGCCGTGACGACGCCCGCCAGGGTGCCGCCCAACATGAGGTTGCCCGACAGGACGAACGCGACGGCCAGGCCCGGGAACACCGCATGGGCGACGCCGTCACCGATGAAGGCCATGCCGCGCAGCACCACATGGCAGCCGATCACGCCGCACACGATCGAGGCCATCACGGCGATCAGGAGCGCCTTCGGCAGGAAGGCGAGGTCCGGGTTGGTCAGGTCGGCCAGGAAGTCCAGGGGAGACACCGTCACACCGCCTGCACGGTCTTGAGCAGGAAGCTGTCGCTGCTGATGCCGAAGGTCTCGATCCACACGTCGGGCCCGTGCAGCTCATCCGGCCGGGCACACGCGGTGATCGTGCGATTCAACAGGGCGACCCGGTCGCAGTGGTGCAGGGCCGCCGGAATGTCGTGCGTCGACATGAGGACCGCCTTCGAGTCGCGGGTCAGCGAACCGAACAGCTCGAACAGCACCTCCTGCGTCGGCAGGTCCAGTCCCGTGAAGGGCTCGTCCAGCAACAGCGCGACGGGTTCGAGCACGAGGGCACGCGCGACCAGTACCCGCTGACGTTGGCCCCCCGAGAGGTCACCGACGGGTCGTCGGCGCAGATCGCTCATCCGCACCCGGTCGAGAGCGTCGGACACGGCTCGCCACTGGTGAACACCGGGACGCCGGCCCCATCTGATCGAGCCGACGAGCCCGCTCATCACGACCTGTTCGACGCTGATCGGGAAGTCCCACGCGAACTCGTGGCGTTGCGGGACGTATCCGATCGGCACCCGGCCGGGTCGGGTCGGGCTGCCGCCCACCCGGACGGTCCCACCCGATACGGGAATCACGCCGAGGACGGACCTCAGCAGCGTGGTCTTGCCGGCGCCGTTCGGTCCGATCAGTCCGACGAGTTCGCCCGCATCGACCTGCAGGTCGACCGAGTGCAGGACCTGCCGTCCGCCGAGGGTCACCGAGACGTCCGCCAGTTCCACGATGCTCATGGAGTGCCGCCGATCTGCTCGGACTGACGTTTCGCTGCGCGCGCCACGACCACCGATCGCACCAGCAGGACGATCAGGAGAAGGGCGGCCCCGCCCAGGACCCAGGCCGCGACCGGGGTCGAGGAGCCCTCGGTCTCGCTCTCGGTGACGGTGGGAGCTGCGTCGGCCGCGATGCCGGGCTCAGCCGCGGCCAGCACCTCGGCCGGCTTCGTCTCGTCGCCGACCGCGAACCGAAGGGCCCGTGTGTCACTGACCTCCGTACCGTCGACGAGTGACGCCGAGACCTTCGCCTGCACCAGATAACTGCCCGGTTCGGTGAACACCCAGTTCGCATGGGTGTGGGTGTTGACCGGCACCCAGATCGGCTGACTGCCCGTGGTCCGCGAGTCCCACAGCACGTCGGGCTCGCCGAATCCGCCGTCCTGCAGGTAGACGACGAGGTGGCCGGGACCCTGCACCGAGACGAGATCCAAGGTGACGCCGCGGTCGATCGTCTCCATGACCTCGGGGTCCTGGGTGTTCCACCCGATCCAGACCACATCGGGGTTCTGCGTCTGGGGAACCACGTGCACGGCCGTGCCGGGCTCCACCCCGAGGAACGCGTAGGCGGGCGAATCGGGGACCTCCAGTTGCGCCGCGTCGCCGACGACCAGAGCCGTGCGTTCGGGGCGGCGCCACACCGAGCCAGCCAGGTTCGTGTCGTCATGCACCATGACCGACCAGGCCGAGTCCACGTAACGTGGGCCGATGTCCACGTGGCCTGCCGCCAGTTCCGCCGGCTCCTCGTCGACGGCCTGGCCCTCGCCGATCTGTTGGTCGAGGCGGGGGTCGTCCTCGGCGTGGACGGTCGTCGCCTGCCCGGCCAGGAATGACCAGACCAGGACGGCGATCGTGACGGCGCGCAGCACGCGTCGGGCGGATGAGGTCATGAGGTCTCTCGTTTCGGTTCGTCCCGCTGCAGGCAGCGCAGCAGGGAGTTGGCGTTGAACTCCATGAGTTCGACGTAGGTCGTGACCGTGTCGTCGAAGGTGTCGCCGTAGATCGGGCAGACGTCGATCCCGCGCTGCTGCGCGACCTCCACGAGCATCGATGAGCGCGCCACGAGGTTCGGCTCGAGGAAGACGGCTGGTACGTCGAGGTTCTCGATCGTCTCGGCCAGGTTCCGCCGATCAGCCATGGACGGTTCGGTGGCCGGATGGGGCGTGACGAAACCTGCGACCGTCATCCCGTACGCCTTCGCGAAATAGGCGAAGGCGTCGTGGGTCGTGATGAGGTATCGCCGGTCCGGGTCAATCCTGTCGACCGTCTCCCGGACGTGGCGGTCCAGGGCGGTCAGTTCGCCGAGGTAGCGGTCCGCGTTGCGGCGGTAGTCGGCCGCGCCGGCCGGGTCGGCGGCCGTCAGCGTGTCGCGAATCGACTCCACGTACGCCATGGCGTTGCCGACGTCCTGCCACAGGTGCGGATCTATCTCGCCGTGCACGTGCTTGCCGAGGACGGCTTGGGGCAACTGGTGGATGCGGTCCCCGGCCCGACCGAGGAACCGGAACTGCCGGTCCGCGGGGATCTCGCTCAGCGCCTTGTTGGGAACCTCGATGACGACGTCGTCGGTCGCGTACTCGGTTTGAGCATGGGCACCTCCGCCCTCGACGTCGTGCAGTACGGCGATGCGGCCCGCATCGAGGTCGACGGTCACGTCGGCGTGTCCCTGGTTCAGCACGTGGGCTTCGGGCCCGCCGGCGAGTGAGGGCTTGACGCCGACCGCGAACGTGATGGACTCATTACCCATGGGAATCGGCTTGGAGGCGTGGTCGACCTGCAGGGCTGCCTCGACATCCACCGTGTAGACGCCGGGCTCGCTGAACGCCCAGGACATGTGGGTGTGCGCGTCGGTCGGCAGCGTCGCCGTGTCGTCGCGGTAGCCGGTCGTCGCGTCGAATCCGTCACGCGAGTCGAAGTACACCTCGATCTCACCGAAGGAGCCGGTCAGGTAACCGGCGACGTCACCCGGACCCCTCACGCCGGTCACGCTCAGCAGCACGTCGGACGACCGCGTGGCTCCGTGACGGGAGCCGTCGCCCCGGGCTCTCAGCCCGAGCCAGATCGTGTCCAGTGAGACCTTCTCCACGAGCGGGATGATCTCGGCCGCGTACTTGACCGCGTCCTCGGCCAACGACACGCTCGTCGCATCATCGCGCAGGTTGGCGTCCAACGTCTTGATGATCGAGTGCTGTTCGAGCAACAGGTAGTTGGTGAACGCCACGTCGGCGTAGACGGCGTCACGCGCGGTGCGCAGGCTCGGTTCGTAGCTGTGCGGATCGGCGCGGTCGGGGACCATCGCCACGACGTTGACGCGCTCGCCGCCGACGTTCTGCACGAGATCTCGCAGCAGCCCCGTCGTGGTGATGACCTGCAGACGGTCGTCCCGGTCCGACAGTGGCGACGGCGCGCTGCAGGCCGCCACCGCGGCGGCGGCGAGGCACAGCACGGCCCCGCGCCGCCACGAGTTCGGGCGCCTCATGCCAACGCCGCCAAGAAGCAACCGTACGGCGACGGCATTCGCGTGTTCTTGTTCTCTCGCTGACGGTCGCTCATGCGGCGAGAGGCCGGCGCCGAGCACGCCAGGTGGCCGCGGTTCCGCCCAGGATCAGGGCGAGAGCCACGGCGGTCAGGGGGACGAGCGACGGGGCGGCTCCGGCCGAGGCCAGTGCGCAGTCCGTGCCGGTGGTCTTGACCGCCGGTGCCTCGCTCGGAGCGGAGGTCTCGGTGTCACCGGGCTGGGTGACCGTCAGGCCCGGGTCCGAGGTCGCGGTGGCCGGCTGCACGCTCGATGCCCCGGCGGCCCCGGCGGCGCCGATCCGGAAGGCCAAGGTCGCTTGACCGGAGACCTTCTTCCCATTGGTCAAGGTGGCGCTCTGGGTCATCGTCACGCGATAGGAACCCGGTTTGGTGAAGGCCCAGTTGCCATGGGCGTGCACGTTCAGGGGCACGGTGAAACTCTTCGGGAATCCGGTGACGTTGCCGAACTTCTTCTCACCCACGCCTCCGAACGAATCGGTCAGGTAGACGGCCAGTTGGCCCGGACCGGTGACGCCGTCGAGGGTGAACGTCACCGGTCCCGAGACCTGCGAGCGCATCGAGGTGTCCTGCGTGTTCCAGCCCAGCCACGGGACTCCGGTGGCCTGGGTCTGCTGGATCATCCACACATCGCTGCCGGGTTTGCCCAGGAAGGAGTAGGCGTCGGTCTCGGGCACCTTCTGCTTCGCCCGGTCGCCCAGGGCGAACACGAAGGATGCCGGATCGACCCAGGCCGGTGGCTGGGAGCGGTCGTCCTTCACGCGGGGGACCAGTTTTCCGGCCGCGATCTGGGCTCCGAAGTCGAAATGTCCCTCGTGGACGGTCGTACCGCTCTGGGTGCCGTCCGAGTCCCCCGGGCCGGTCCCGTCGGTCGGCGTGCCGGGGGAGGGTTCGCGGCACGGCTCGACGGCCGGGCTCAGCGGACTCCCCTGGACCGAGGGGGCGGCACCCTGGTCCTTCGCGGCGTCATCGGTCAGCGGGCTGGTTCCGGCATCCTTCGTGGTTCCCGGCGGCCGGCTGGTTCCGTCCTTGCTGCTGGGGTCGTCGGACGCCTTCGGCGTCGGCCGGGTCGTCGGTGTCGGCTCGGGGCGAGGCGCGTCCGTGGCGCACGGTCCCACCAGGAACGTCAGCTCGCTGCTGGCGGTGACGGTCGCGCCGGTGCGCAGCTGGGCGGTGTGGGTGCTCGTGATCGTATAGGCACCCGGCTTCGTGAAACTCCAGTTCCCGTGGGCATGGACGTTCGGGGGGATCCGCAGACTGCGCGGCCAGCCGGCCGAGGTGGACAGCACCTTCTCCAGTTCGCCGAGGCTTCCGACCTGGTAGACGAAGAGGTCGCCCGGACCTTCGACGGAGTCGAGGGTCCACGTGGTCGGTCCGTCGATTTCGTTGATCGCCGTCGGGTATTGCGTGTTCCAGCCCAGCCACGGAATACCGTCCTGCTGTGACTGGCCGATGGTCCACACCCGGTCGCCGGCCGCCCCGAGGAAGGCGAAGTCCCGGTTGGTGGGCACGGCGCGCGCGGCGGAGTCGTCGACGCGGAAGTAGGTGTCCTCCGGGCGGCGCCACTGGGCCGGACTCGTCTCGTCGTTCTTGACCCGGGGGAGCAGCGCGCCGCCCTCGACCTGGACGCCGAAGTCGAAGTGCCCGGTGGTGAAGAGCTCACCGGAAGCGGGCACCTCGACGTCGAAGCAGGCCTGAGGCTCGGTACTGGTGGGCGCTGCGTGCGGAGTCGGAGTGGATGACGCCGGGTCGATGACCACGGCGTACGTCTCGACGTCCCCGCGGACGTCGCCGCTGTCGGTCACCAGCACCGGTTGTGCGCGGATGCCGTACTCGCCGGGCCGGGTGAACACCCAGTTCGCATGCTGGGTGGAGTCCGTGCCGATCGGGATCGCGTTCAGCCCGGGCTCGCGCGTGTCGAAGTGGCGGGTCACGGCGCCCGCGGCATCGGTCGAGAACGCCGTGACGTCGCCGGGTCCGTCGATCGTCACGTCGACCCGGACGTCCGAGGTGACCGCGGCGACCTCGTCCGGAAGTTCTGCGGCCAACCGTTCGGTGGACCACGACAGGCCGGGCAGTCGCGGCGTGCCTTGGGCCGGCATCTGGTGAAGCGTCGTGCCCTCGGTACCCAAGAAGGCGTACTGGGCGTCCAGCCCGGCGGGCACGACGACGCGGCTCAGGTCACCGTCGACGCGGATGACCGCGTCGTCGGAC
>CAYYQO010000186.1:0-5880 GCA_964473845.1 uncultured Aeromicrobium sp. | reverse complement strand
GGGCGCGCACCGATCTCGGTGCGCGCCCTGGTCGTGCCGTCACTTGGGCAGTTTCAGGATCCGTTCGCCGATGATGTTGCGCTGGATCTCCGAGGTGCCGGAGTAGATCGTCGCGGCGCGAGAGTTCAGCCAGGTGCCGACCCAGGATCCGGAGTCGTTCGGTGACCCCGGAAGGTCGGGTCCGTCTGCGCCGCTCGGACGGTGCTCCGTGGGTAGGACCGCCTCCGGGCCCAGGACGTCCAGGGCGAGGTCGGTCAGGTCCTGCCAGTACTCGGACCACGCGAGTTTCACGGGAGCCGCGTTCGCGCCCAGGTCCTCGCCGTTGATGAACGACGACATGGCGCGCAGCGACAGGCCACGGAGTTTGCGGAGTTTGAGGTACGCCTCGGCCAGCCCGACGCGCACATAGGGATCCTGGTCGCGGCCCTTCTCCTTGACCAGTTCGACGAAACGCTCGAACTCGGCTTCGAAGCGCAACAGCATGGCAGTGGCGTTCTCGCCGCGCTCGAGACCCAGGATCGTCATGGCGACGGCCCAGCCGCCATCGATCTCGCCGACGATGTGGTCCGCGGGCGTGGTGGCGTCGTCGAAGAAGACCTCGTTGAATTCGGCATTGCCGTTGATCTGGCGGATCGGGCGAACGGTCACGCCCGGTTGATCCATCTGCAGCAACAGCATCGACAGGCCCTTGTGCTTCGCCACCTCGGGATTCGTCCGGACGAGCACGAACATCCAGTTGGCCAGGTGGCCGGCGGACGTCCAGATCTTCTGGCCGTTGATGACCCATCGTCCGTCCTCGAGTCGCGCCGAGGTGGACACCGAGGCCAGGTCCGATCCCGACCCCGGCTCGGAGAATCCTTGGCACCACAGGTGTTCGCCCGAGAGGATCTTGGGCAGGAAGAACTCGCGCTGCTCGTCCGTGCCGTGCACCAGAAGCGTGTTCGCCATCAACTGGAAGCCGGAGGCGTCGTTGTCGGTCAGCAGCAGGGGGATGCCGGCGAGGGTGAACTCCTCGTTGACGATCGTCTGTTCCAGCGAACTGAGGCCGGCGCCACCGAACTCCTTCGGCCAGTGCATCGCGATGAGGCCGTTCTCGATGAGGAACCCGCGCCAGCGCTGGATGAACGCGGGGCGCTCGTCGGCGGGGAGGGCGCCGATCCCCTGCCAGTCGTCGGGAAGGAAATCGGTGACCTTCCGGCGGATCTGTGCGCGATACTCGATGGCGTCCGTGCCGAGACTCAGGTCCATGGCTCTCACTTCTCCTGTTCGAGGATCCGGGCGGCGATGCGCTCCAGTTGTCGCGACCGTGTCGTGTGCGTCAAGGCGTTGGCTCGCGCACGCCGCAGGTAGAGGTGGCTGCGGTGCTCCCACGTGAACCCGATCCCGCCGTGCACCTGCAGGGCTGCACCGGCCGACTGCGTCGCGGCGTCGTTGGCGGCCAGCAACGCCTCGTCGACCTGGGCATCGAGATCGTCGTCGCCCTGGGTCGCGGCCCACGCGGCGAGATAGACGAGAGTCCAGGCCGACTCCTTCTCGTTGTAGGCGTTCACGAGGCGGTGCTTGATCGCCTGGAAGGAGCCGATGGGGCGTCCGAACTGTTCGCGTTCGCGTGCCCATGCAGCGCCCGACTCGATGCTCGCGCTCGCCACGCCGAGTTGCTCGGCGGCAGTCAACAACTGGGCGAGGGTTCGCAGGTGGGATCCCAGTGCTTCGACGCTCTCGACCGGGGTCAGTTCGTGCGCGACGGCCGCCTCGAGAAGGACGGCCCCGGTCAGCCGGGTGAGGTCGAGCGCGGTCGGCTGAGGCGTGTGCGAGCCGGGTGTGGTCGCGATGTGCAGGAGCCGCGGCCGGCCGTCCACCTCGGCAAAGCAGATGATCCCGTCGATCGTGTGTGCGTTCGACACGCCGTCGATGGTCCCCGAGACGATGACGCGGTCGTCGGCATCGCGACCGATCGTCAACTGGCCCCTGACGTCCGTGCTGAGGAATTCGACCAGTCGAACCTGGCCGTCGAGCGCGCGTGCGAGTAGATCGTCGCGGACCGGATCGTGTGCGCACAGGCTCAGTGCGCGCGCCGCCAGGAGGGTCGACGTGAACGGGACGGGCGCGAGATGCTGGCCCAGGCGTTCATGCAGCAGGCACAGTTCGATGGGCAGGTAACCGAGTCCGCCGGCTTCCTCGCTGACGGCCAGGCCGATGAGACCCATCTCGACGGTGAGGGACCTCCACAGCGGATCGGCGGCTGCGGGATCGGACTCGAATGCGGTCCGAGCCGTGTCGACCCCGCCGAGGGCCGCGAGCATGGCGTCCACGTTTCTCGCGAGGTCTCTTTGTTCGGCGGTGGGCGCAAAATCCACGAGGATCCTTCCGGAGGACTTGACGTTGACATTGAGTTCAAGTTC
The DNA here is from genome assembly GCA_964473845.1 of uncultured Aeromicrobium sp. GTDB lineage: Bacteria > Actinomycetota > Actinomycetes > Propionibacteriales > Nocardioidaceae > Aeromicrobium. Next base: position 3,478 of record CAYYQO010000186.1, on the reverse strand, counting down.
AAATCTAGGTGGTGGTCGGTTCGCCGTCAATCGGCAGCCGCTGACTTCTAGGATGTGGGGAAGCATCTGCGCAGAGCGTGAGGAATCTGCGGGACGACGGCAAGCAGGATGAATCGGAGTTGAGGCATGGACGAGGCGAGCACCGCGACGGCGAGCACCGATGCGCCTCCGGAATCACCAGGACCACTGCTCCGGTATCCGACCAGCACCAAGGAACTCCCCACCACCGCGCGAGGGAAACGCACGCGTGAGTCGCTGATCGCGGGAGCGAAGGTCGTCTTCGCGCGCGACGGCTACATCAAGGCCCGGCTCACCGACATGACGATCGAAGCCGGTTGCTCGACCGGCACGTTCTACACGTACTTCTCGAGCAAGGAAGAGATCATGGCGGCGGTCGCCGACGACGTGCTCGGCGACATGATGCATCCGGGCGTCGGTCGTACGCGCGACGAGGCGATTGATCCGATCAGTGCCATCCGGGCCGGTCACCGGGCCTACTTCGAGGCCTACAAGCGGAACGTCGGACTCATGATCGCGTTCGAGCAGGCCGCGACGATCGACCCGAATTTCGCGGAGCTGCGGGTGCTGCGCGGTGATCTGTTCGGTCGGCGCAACTCCCGTCGGATCCAGGAACTGCAGGAGCAGGGACTCGTCAATCCGTCCCTCGATCCGTGGTTGATCGCTCTCGCGCTCAACGCGATGGTCAGCCGGATGGCATGGCGAGCGATCGCGCTGGGCGACGACATCGACCTCGAGGAGTTGCTCGACGTCGTGACCGAGTTGTGGGCCAATGCCCTCGGCCTCAGCCGTACGGGCGAGCAGGTTGACGGCTGACGAGGGTCAGCCGGGCAGGGTGAACCGACCGTCGTTCGTCAGATCGAGCAGCCCGTCGTCCAGCAGGGAATCAAGGCAGCGCTCGCGCTGAGCGGCGTCGGACCACGCCCGGTCCAGATCGACCTTCGCGACCGGACCGTCGGCGTCGCGCACGACCGCCATGAGCCTGCCTCGGCACTGCCGATCGGTGCCGTCCCACGCCTGTCCGCGGCGGGCAGGCCCCTCATACTGCGGATACTCGGCGGCACGCCAAGCGCACAGGTCGGCCACAGGGCACGACGTGCACTGCGGAGATCGTGCAGTGCACACGATCGCGCCGAGTTCCATCGTCGCTGCGGCCCACGGGGCCTCGTCGCCCGTGGGCAACAGCGAGGCGGCGAGATCGCGCTCGATCCGGGTCACGGATGCGGCGGGGTACTGCCTCCCCTCGACGACGCGCGCGAACACTCGCCGCACATTCGTGTCCAGGACGACGGCGCGCCGGCCGTACGCGAACGAGGCGATGGCCGCCGCCGTGTAGTCCCCGACCCCGGGCAGTGCGATGAGTTCCTCGTAGGTGTCGGGCACCCGCCCGCCGTGCTTCGAGGTGATCTCGGTGGCGGCGGCATGCAGGCGAAGTGCCCGGCGCGGGTACCCGAGTCGGCCCCACGCGCGAACGGCCTCCCCCGCGGGTTCGCGAGCCAGGTCGGCCGGCGAGGACCAACGCTCCATCCAGATCGCGAACACGGGCAGCACTCGCGAGACGGGCGTCTGTTGCAGCATGAACTCCGAGACCATGACCCGCCACGGTTCGGGATCATCGCGCCACGGCAAGGCGCGGCGGTGCGCCGCGAACCAGTCGAGGATGCGCCGATGCAGCTCGTCGGGTGGGGGAGTGAGCACAGCCATGGCGAGTCGATCCTTTCACGCCGTGGCCGCCGGATACGTTGGTGCCGTGAGCGCAGGACCGAATGGACGGGGCAACGTCGGGCGCGACGTCTACTGGCGCCGCCGGCTGCTTCTGATCGCGGTCCTGCTCGCGGTCGTGTGGGGCGTCATGCAGATCGTCGGCCTGGTGCGTGGCGACGAGGAGCAGGCCGAACCGCCCGCCACCACACCCACGCCCGAGGTCGCGACGACACCGACCCCTGAGGCGCCGTCCGACCAGGTCGCGGTCGCCATCGACACGGCGACGACCGCGTGCAAGCCCGAGAACGTGCGCATCGTCCCATCCGTCCCCGGTGGCCAGTACGCAGGAGGGCCGGTCAAGATCGACCTGATGTTGACAGCGCTCGACGGTTCGGCGTGCACGTTCCAGCCCAGCGCAGACGAACTGCTCGTGGTGGTCGACACCCAGCGCGCTCCGATCTACGACTCGTCGGTGTGCCGCGCCGCCTTCTTCAACCAGTCGGTCGCCATCCCGGCCGGCTGGGGCACCGTCGCCAGCGTCGAGTGGACGGGCCGCGGTTCGGGTCAAGCCTGCAGCACGAGTGAGGGTTTCGCGCCCGGCGGTACGTACACCCTGAAGATCGGCACGTACGGCGGCGAGCCCGGCGAGACGACGTTCAAGCTCCGCCAGCGCGAACCCGAGACGCCGGAGACGCCGGCGACCTCGGCCCCGACCAAGCAGCCGCCCAGCCAGCCCACGCCGGCCCGACCGAAGGCGTCCTCGACGGCCGAGGCGGGCTGAGCCGACGTCGATCAGACGTAGCGTTCCAAGCACGCCTCGAGCGACGTCCGTGGGTTCAGGTCGCGGTCAGCCGACCGCCGCTGGTCAGACGTAGCGCTCGAGGCACGCCTCGAGCGACGTCCGTGGGGTCATGTCGCGGTCAGCCGACCGCCGCTGGTCAGACGTAGCGCTCGAGGATGCTGGATTCGGCGAGACGAGAGAGGCCGTCACGCACGCCGCGGGCGCGCAGGTCGCCGACGCCCTCGACGGCCTGCAGGTCGTCGAGGCTGGCACCCAACAGCCGCTGCAGGCTGCCGAAGTGGGCGATGAGTCGTTCGACGACCGAGCCCGGCAGCCGCGGGATGCGCGCCAGCAGGCGGTAGCCGTGGGGAGACACGGACGAGTCGAGCAGGTTGCCGTCGCCGATCTGCAGAGCCGACGCGACGGTGCCGAGGTCGAGCACCTCCTGCGAGTCGAGCTCGCTCAGTTCGGCCAGCACCTCGTCGACCTGGTCGTCCGAGCCGGCCGGGAGGTAGTCGCGCACGACCAAGGTCCGCTCGGCCTCGACCCCACCGACCAGTTCGTTCAACTGCAGGGACAACAAGCGGCCGTCGGAGCCGAGCTCCAGCACGTAGGTCTCGATCTCGTCGGAGATGCGGCGCACCATCTCGAGCCGTTGGGCGACGGCGGTGACGTCGCGCACGGTGACCAGGTCCTCGACCTCGAGGGCGGACAGGGCATCGGACACCTCGTCGAGGCGGGTCCGATAGCGCTCCAACGTCTGCAGCGCCTGGTTCGCGCGGCCGACGACCGTGGTCGGGTCCTCCAGCACGTGGCGCACCTCGTCCAGGTACAGCGCGATCATGTGCATCGAGGCCGACACCGAGATGACCGGGACTCCTGTCTGGCGGGCGACGCGTTCGGCGGTGCGGTGGCGCGTGCCGGACTCGGTGGTCGGGATGGACGGATCGGGCATCAGGTGAACGGCCGCGCGCA
>CAYYQO010000185.1:0-5889 GCA_964473845.1 uncultured Aeromicrobium sp. | reverse complement strand
CTCTACGGCCGGCTTGCCGCGCACGAACAGAACCGCGTGTTCCAGACCGGCCCGCGCCGCCGCATCGTGCTGGCCACGAACGTCGCCGAGACCTCCATCACCGTCCCCGGCATCCGATACGTCGTGGACCCCGGACTCGCCCGGATCTCGCGGTTCAGCGCCCGACTCAAGGTCCAGCGGCTGCCGATCGAACGGATCTCACAGGCCAGCGCCGCCCAGCGCGCCGGCCGGTGCGGCCGCGTCGCCGACGGCATCTGCATCCGCCTCTACGACGAGGAGGACTTCGAGTCCCGCCCGGAGTTCACCGACCCCGAGATCCTGCGCACCAGCCTGGCCAGCGTCATCTTGCAGATGGCCGCCCTCGACCTCGGGCCGATCGGTGAGTTCGGTTTCCTCGACGCCCCCGACCACCGCACCGTCGCCGACGGGCTGACCCTGCTACGCGAGCTCGGCGCCCTCGCACCCAACCGGAACGGCTCGGACCAGCTCACCCGGCTGGGTCGCACGATGTCCAGGCTGCCCCTCGACCCGCGGCACGCCCGCATGGTGCTGGCAGCCGACCGGCTCGGGGTGCTGCCCGAGGTGCTGGTCATCGTGGCCGGCCTGTCGATCCAGGACGTGCGCGAACGCCCGCTGGAACGGCAGCAGGCCGCCGACCTGCAGCACCGAAGGTTCACCCAACCGGACTCGGACTTCCTGTCCCTGCTGAAGCTGTGGCAGTACCTGCAGGAACGACGCGACGAACTGTCGCACACGAAGTTCCGCCGCATGTGCCACGACGAGTTCCTGCACTACCTGCGCGTCCGCGAATGGGCCGACGTCAACGGCCAACTGCGGCGCACGGTGCGTGAACTGGGGCTCAAGCCCGGCAAGTTGCGCAGTGAACCGGACGCCGACAAGATCCACGAGGCCCTTCTGCACGGGCTGCTCTCGCACGTCGGCCTGCGCGATGCCGAGGGACGTGAGTACCTGGGTGCCCGCGGCGCACGGTTCGCGGTGTTCCCCGGATCGGGCCTCGCCAAGAAGCCCCCGCGCTGGATCATGGCCGGCGAACTCGTCGAGACCTCACGGCTGTGGGCACGCGACGCCGCCCGCGTCGATCCGGCCTGGGTCGAGAAGGCTGCCGGCCACCTGCTGAAGCATCAGTACGCCGAGCCCCGCTGGTCGGCGAAGCGCGGTGCGGCCGTCGCGACCCAACGCTCGACCCTGTACGGCATCCCGGTCGTCGTGGACCGCACCGTGATGCTCGCCCAGCACGACGCACCGCTCGCCCGTGAACTGTTCATCCGCCATGCCCTCGTCGGCGGCGAGTGGCGTACCCACCACTCCTTCTGGAAGCGGAACCAGAAGCGGCTGGCCGACATCGAGGAACTCGAGGAGCGGGTCCGAACCCGCGGCATCCGTGTCGACGACGAGACGCTGGTCGACTTCTACGAGGCGCGCGTTCCCACGGACGTCGTCTCGGTTCGGCATTTCGACGCGTGGTGGAAGAAGCAGCCCGACAAGTCCGTTCTCGACTTCACCGACGACCTGTTCCGCTCCGACGTCGATGCCGATGCCTTCCCGACCTCGTGGACGTCCCAGAGCGAGGAGTTCGATGCGGCGTTCGACCTCTCGTACCGCTTCGACCCCCAGGCCGGCGACGACGGCGTCACCGTCACGATCCCGGTCGACGACCTGCTGACGGTCGACGGCGACGAGTTCGCGTGGGGCGTGCCCGGTCGGCGTCTGGAGTTGGTGACCGAGCTGATCCGAGCCCTGCCCAAGTCGGAGCGCCGCAGATTTGCCCCCGCGGCCCAGAGCGCCGAGCGCATCCTGCCGGACTTGGATGCGACGCAGGAGTTGCGCGCCGAGGTCGGCCGGGCGCTGGGCGTCGACGCCTCGCTCATCGACCCCACCGCGCTGCCGTCGCATCTGCGTCCTACGTTCCGGGTCGTCGACGGTGACCGCGAGATCGGACAGAACAAGGATCTGGAGGCCCTGCGGCGCGAATTGGAACCTCGGCTCCGTCGCGACCTGCGCCGCCGTGCCGAACGCGAGGAACGCACCGGTGTCACCGACTGGGACTTCGGCGACGTGGAGCGCACCATCACGGCCGGTCAGGTCACCGGGTACCCGGCCGTCGTGGACGAGGGCTCGAGCATCGCCCTGCGCGTCCTGCGCACGAAGGCCGAGCAGGAGATCGCCTCGGTTCGGGGACAGGCGTGCTTGATCGCCCAGTCGACCGCCTCGCCACTCACGACTGTCGCGCGTGCGCTGACCTTGCAGGACAAGCTGCTGCTGTCCACCTCTCCCCAAGGTGACGCCGCCGCGGTGATCGAGGAGTCATGGCTGACCGCCCTCGACCACCTCGTGGTCCAGCATGGTGGCCCCGTCTGGGACGAAGCCTCGTACCGGGGTCTGCGGGACGTCGTTCGAGCGGACGCCGTGCCCCTGACCGAACGGATCGTCCGTCAGGTCATCGCCGCGCTGCAGGCACTGGGCGATCTCGACCCGGGAGCCGACGAGGCCGGCGAGGACGTGCGCGTCCAGATCTCGTGGCTCGTGCACCCGGGCTTCATCCGGGACATGGGCGCCGACCAGATCGGACGGCTTCCGGTCTACCTGCGCGCGGCGGCCAAACGGCTGACCTCGACGAAGGATCCCCAGTCCGTGTGGGACCTGGAGGCCCGCTTCCACGAACTGACCTCGGGCCTGCGGCCCTGGCAGCGGCTGTCCGCTCCGGTGCAGCGCGTGCGCTGGATGCTGGAGGAACTGCGGGTCAGCGTCTTCGCGCAGGAGCTTCGGGCTGTCGGGCCCATCTCGGACAAGCGAGTGGCGAAGGCACTGGACGAACTGCGCTGAGCGAGATCTCGATACGCGCCTCGCTGCGAATCGCGATCACATCACGGTCAGGGACTCAGCCGACGCCGAGCAGGTCGATCACGAAGACCAGGGTGCGACCGGAGAGACGGTGCCCGCCACCGGCCGGGCCGTAGGCAAGCTCCGGCGGCGCGACGATCTTGCGGCGGCCGCCGACCTTCATCCCCGGGATGCCCTGCTGCCAGGCACCGATCAGCTGCGGCAACGGGAAGCGCGCCGACTGGCCGCGGTCCCACGAGGCGTCGAACTGTTCACCGGTCTCGAAATCCACGCCCACGTAGTGGACGTCGACGACTCCACCGGGCACGGCTTCATCACCTTCGCCAACGGTGATGTCCTCGATGACCAGTTCGGTCGGCGCGGGGCCTGGGGTGAAGTCGACTTCGGGCTTTTCACTCATGTCTGACATCCTTGCACGCATGCGCGCGACAGTCCTTCACTCCCCCGGCGACATCCGACTCGACACCGTTCCCGACCCCACGATCGAGGCCGACAGCGACGCGATCGTGCGCGTCGTGGCCTCCTGCGTGTGCGGCAGCGACCTGTGGCCCTTCCGTGGACTCAATGGTGAGCAGGCATCCGCGCACCAGATCGGTCACGAACACGTTGGCATCGTCGAGCAGATCGGCAGCACGGTCGCCGACGTCAAGGTCGGCGACTTCGTGATCGCCCCGTTCATGTTCAGCGACAACACGTGTGTGCACTGTCGCAACGGCATCCACACCTCGTGCATCCATGGCGGCTTCTACACCGGCTGCCAGGCCGAACTGGTCCGGGTGCCGCAGGCGGACGGCACGCTGGTCGTCGTGCCGGGCGAGGTCGACGAGGATCTCGTGCCGCACCTGCTGACCCTGAGCGACGTCTTCCCCACCGGGCACCACTGCGCCGTCAGCGCCGGTGTGGGCCCCGGTTCGACCGTGGCGGTCGTCGGCGACGGCGCCGTCGGCCTCAGCGGCGTCCTGGCGGCCGAGCGGTTGGGCGCGAGCACCATCATCGCGATGTCGCGCCACGCCGAGCGCCAGGAGATCGCCACGCGGTTCGGCGCCGACCACATCGTCTCGACCCGTGGCAAGGAAGGCGCGGCAGAGGTCAAGGAGATCCTCGGCGGCATCGGTGCCGACGCCGTACTGGAGTGCGTCGGGACGAAGGAGTCGATGAAGCAGGCGTTCCTGTCGCTGCGTCCCGGCGGCACGGTCGGCTACGTCGGCGTTCCGCACGGGGTCGAACTGCCCGCGAACATCATGTTCTCGAACAACTTCAACCTCGCGGGCGGCGTCGCTCCCGTACGCCGCTACCTCGCCGAACTGCTGCCCGACGTGCTCTCGAAGGCGATCAGCCCGGGCGACGTGTTCGACCTGACCACGACGCTCGACGACGTGGCCGACGCCTACCGCCAGATGGACGAACGGACCGCGATCAAGGCCCTGCTCAGGCCCTGATCGCGGCCCGTCCGGGTCGCCCAATTCAGCTCACTTCAGCTGCGAGCTGGACAGTCCCAGGATCCGGCGCGCCACGATGAGCTGCTGGATCTGCTGCGTACCCTCGAAGATGTCGAGGATCTTGGAGTCGCGGGCCCACTTCTCGAGGAACTCGGTCTCGCTGTAACCGAGCGAGCCGGCCAGTTCGACACACTTGAGCGTGATCTGGTTGCCCGCACGACCGGCTTTCGCCTTGGCCATCGAGGCCTGCAGCGAGTTGGCCTGACGGTTGTCGGCCATCCAGGCGGCCTCGAGCGTCAGCAGCAGCGCTGCCTCCCAGTCGGCCTCCATCTGCAGGAACGTCGCGACGGCATGCGGCTGGGTGGCCGGCGACCGGTCGTAGTCGATCGTCAGACCGGCCTGCTCGATGAGGTCACGCATGACCTCGAGCGACGCCCGCGCACAACCGACGGCCATGCCCGCGACCAGCGGACGGGTGTTGTCGAACGTGGCCATCGCGCCGGCGAAGCCCTTGGACGTGTCGATCTCGGGATCGCCCAACAGGTTCTCGGCCGGGACGCGGCAGTTGTCCAACACGATGACGGCCGTGTCGGACGAACGGATGCCGAGCTTGTGCTCGAGCCGTTCGACCCGGATGCCCGGCAATGACTTGGGCACCACGAACGACTTGACCGCAGCACGGCCCAGTTCCTTGTCGAGCGTCGCCCACACCACGACGGAGTCGGACCGGTCGCCGGAGGTGACGAAGATCTTCTCGCCGTTGAGGATGTAGTGGTCGCCATCCTTGGTCGCCGTGGTCTTGATGGCGGCCGAGTCCGAGCCGAAGCTGGGCTCAGTGATCGCCATCGAGGCCCACGTGCCCTTGAACCGCTCGAGTTGTTCGTCGGTGGCGACCGAGGCGATGGCCGAGTTGCCCAGGCCCTGACGCGGCATCGACAGCAGCAGGCCGACATCGCCCCAGCACATCTCGATGACCGAGAGCACCGACGACATGTTCGAGCCGTTCTTGACGCCCTTGTCCTTGGACTTGTCGTCCTTGACGCGCACGCCGGCCGCACCGGCACCGGTGCCGGTGCCCGACTCGTTGAGACCGTCGATCAGGGACGCCAGGAGGTCGAGCTCCTTGGGGTACGAGTGCTCGGCGAGGTCGTACTTGCGCGAGTTGGCACGCAGGAACTCCTGCGCCACGTCATGCGCCTGTTGGACGAAACCGCGGAACTTCTTGGGGGTATCGAGATAGATCATGTGGTGTTCCGCCCTCAGACGAGGACTGCTCCTTCCATCACGCCGACGGCACGCAGGTCGCGGTACCACCGCTCAACCGGGTGCTCCTTGACGAATCCGTGGCCGCCCAGCAATTGGACGCCGTCGGTGCCGATCTTCATGCCGTACTCGGTCGAGAGGCGACGCGACAGCGCGGCCTCACGAGCGAAGTCGACGTCCTGCTCGGCCCGCGACGCCGCCTTGAGGGTGACCAACCGCATGCCCTCGAGCTCGATCGCCATGTCGGCCACCGTGAACGCGACGGCCTGGCGGTACGCGATCGGTTCGCCGAACGCCTCGCGCGTGACGACGTACTCCTTGACGT
>CAYYQO010000184.1:0-6042 GCA_964473845.1 uncultured Aeromicrobium sp. | reverse complement strand
GAGAGCGACTGGTCGAGTTGCTGCAACAACGACCGGAGCGAACCGTCGGTCGCGACGTGTCCGTCGCGCCGGATCACGCCGGCCTTGCCGGCCAGGACGATCCGGTCGCGGACGCCGTGCTTGGCCAGCAGCGAGCCGATGACCTGCTCGCAGGCCCCGTCGCCGTAGATCGGCGCAGTGTCGAGCAGGGTGCCGCCGGCGTCGAGGAAGGTGGTGAGTTGTTCGTCGGCGACATATTCGTCGACTGCTGCGCCCCAGGACATCGTCCCCAGGGCGAGCCGTGACACTTCGAGTCCCGAACCACCGAGTCGGCCCACGTGCATGCGTCGAGGCTAGTCGGTGGCCTCAGATTTCGTGTGTAGGCTCGCACGGTGGATTTGCTGCGCTCCGTGCTCCTGGGCATCGTCCAGGGCCTGACCGAGTTCCTGCCCATCTCCAGCAGCGCGCATCTGGCCATCGTGCCGCAGCTGCTGGGCTGGGACGACCCCGGTGCCGCCTACACCGCAGTCGTCCAGATCGGCACTGAACTGGCCGTCGTTCTCTACTTCTGGCGGGACATCTGGACGATCGGCTCCGGCTGGGTGCGAGCGGTGTTCAACCGCGAGGCCCGCTCGGCCCCGGAGTGGCGGATGGGCTGGTTCATCATCATCGGCTCCACACCGATCGTGATCCTCGGTGTGCTGCTCGAGGACGCGATCGACCGCGAGTTCCGCAACCTGTGGTTCATCGGCGCTACCTTGATCGGATTCGGCCTCGTCCTGGGGCTCGCCGAGCGTCTGGGCCGCAAGTCCAAGCCGATCGCCGACCTCTCGATGCGCGATGCGATCCTGCTGGGGCTCGCCCAGGCCTGCGCTCTCGTGCCGGGCGTCTCGCGGTCCGGCGCGACGATCTCGATGGGCCTGTTCCTCGGCTACGAGCGCCAGGCCGCCACCCGGTATGCGTTCTTGCTGGCCATCCCCGCAGTGGTGGGCGCGGGCGTCTACAAGCTCAAGGACATCCCCGGCGGGGAGAACGCCTACGGCACGGTGCCCACGATCGTCGGAACGGTCGTCGCGTTCGTCGTCGGCCTCGCCGTGATCCACTGGCTGCTGCAGTACGTCAGCAAGCACTCGTACACGCCGTTCGTGATCTACCGGGTCCTGCTGGGTGCTCTCGTGCTGGGCCTGCTGTCGGCGGGCGTGCTGTCCGGCGCCGTCGCCGGCTGATTGGGGTGGATTGCTGCCACCTGGTGACACCGATCCTCCCCCATGTGGCCCCTCGGCTGCTTGAGCGCGGCTACAACCAACCCGACCTCTTGAATCTGCGGTACACGATCCAGCACGCCACACCCATCGCCGCGAGGCAGATCGGGTAGCCGAACGTCCATGTCAGTTCGGGCATGTGCTCGAAGTTCATGCCGTAGATGCCGGCGACGGCCGTCGGAATGGCGAATAGCGTCGCGCCGGCGGTCAGTTTGCGCATGTCCTCGTTCTGCTGAACGCTCAACTGCGCCAGATGGGCGTTGAGTGCGTTCGACAACAGGGAGTCGATGGAGTCGATCGCGTCGACGGCCCGTTGGAGGTGGTCGGCGATGTCGCGGAAGTACGGGCGCAGCGCCTCCGGTTCGGCGACCTGGGAGAATCGGCCGATCGGATCGCGCAGCGGGGCGACCGCGTGACGGAACTCCAACGTCTCGCGCTTGAGGCGATAGATGCGGCGCGAGTCCTCGGTGCGGTCGGGGGAGAAGACCGAGGTCTCGACCTCCTCCACATCGGTGACCAATTCGGAGGCGACGTCCTCGTACCGGTCCACGACGGCGTCGACGACGGCGTGCAGGGCAGCGATCGGACCTTGTCGCAACCGATCAGGCTCCAGCTCGGCACGGTGCCTGGCATTTGCGAGGTGCGGCCCACCATGGCGGACCGTCAGGACGTAGTTGGTGCCGAGGCAGATGTTGACCTCGTTCGTCGTGATGTCGTCGTCGCTGTAGGACACGATCCGCATCGAGATGAACAGGTGGTCGCTGAACCGGTCGACCTTCGGTCGCTGGTGGGCCTCGAGCGTGTCCTCGATGGCCAGCGGGTGCATGCCGAGTGCGGCGCCGAGGGTCTGCATCTCGGCGTGCGTGGGGTTGTTGACGCCGATCCACAGGAAGTCGTTCCCGGTCAGCGAGGCGAGTGTCTCGTCCAACTGGGCTGGGTCGCGGTCGATGTCGTCCCGCACGCCGTCGAGGTAGACCGCGCAGTCGATGATCACCTGCTCATTGTGGCCTTCGCGATGCCGATAGGCTCGGCGACATGCAGAGTTGGTCCCGCCCACCGATCCCTCGTCTCGTGGACTCCGGATTCGGCTCGGGGCCGACTGTTCAGGTGCACGACACCGCCCGCCGCCAGGTCGTCGCCACGACGCCGGACGAGGCCGCGCGACTCTACGTCTGTGGCATCACGCCCTACGACGCCACGCACCTGGGGCACGCGAACACCTACCTCACGTTCGACCTGTTGCAGCGGGCTTGGCTCGACCACGGAGTGGACGTGCACTACACCCAGAACGTCACGGACGTCGACGATCCGCTGCTCGAACGGGCGGCCGCCACCGGCATCGACTGGGTCGAGCTGGCCGAGCGCGAGACCCAACTGTTCCGCGAGGACATGACGGCCCTGCGGATCCTGCCGCCTGAGCATTACATCGGCGCGGTCGAGTCGATCCCGCTCGTCGTCGACCTGGTCCAGCGTCTGGACAAGACCGGCGCGGTGTACCTGGTGGACGACGACCTGTACTTCGAGGTGCGTTCGGCCGAGAGCTTCGGCGCGGTCTCCGGCTGGGACACCGAGACGATGATGAAATTCTTCGCCGAGCGCGGAGGCGACCCGGACCGTCCCGGGAAGCGCGACCCGTTGGACTGTCTGCTGTGGCAGGCCGAGCGTCCGGGTGAACCGGCCTGGGACACCGAGCTCGGTCGTGGTCGCCCCGGCTGGCACATCGAGTGCGCCGCGATCGCGCTGCACCACCTCGGTACGGACTTCGACGTTCAGGGCGGTGGCTCCGATCTGGTGTTCCCGCACCACGAGATGTCGGCCGCCGAGTCCGAGCGGGCCACGGGCGAGCCGTTCGCCCGCGCCTTCGTCCACGCCGGCATGGTCGGTTACGAGGGCGAGAAGATGAGCAAGTCCAAGGGCAACCTCGTGCTCGTGTCGCGGTTGCGCGCCGACGGTCACGATCCGATGGCGATCCGTCTCGCGCTGTTGGCCCACCACTACCGCGAGGACTGGGAGTGGTTCGCCGACGCCATCAAGGACGCCGAGGATCGGTTGGCCCGCTGGCGTACAGCGGTCACGCGGCCGACCGCGCCCGCTGCCGAGGACCTGGTGGCTCGGCTGCGCGCCGCTCTCTCGAACGACCTGGACGCGCCTGCAGCTCTCGCGGCCGTCGACGAGTGGGCCGACGCGGACGGCGACGATGCCGACGCCACGCAGCTCGTCCGCACGGCCATCGACGCGCTGCTCGGCGTCGAACTCTGAACCAGAACAATGCCGAGGTTTGCAGTCACCAGGTGACTGCAAGCTTCGGCATTGTCCTGCTTGGCTACGGCTCTTCGGTCGGACGACGTCGCAGGTAGCGCTCGAACTCGCGCGCGATCGCGTCGCCGGACGCCTCGGGTAGATCCCCGGCATCGCGCTCGGTCTCGAGTGAGCGGATGTAGTCGGCCAGGTCCTCGTCCTCGCCCATGAGTTCGTCCGCGCCGCGCTGCCAGGCCTCGGACATCTCCTCCAGGACGCCTTGCGGCAGGCTGGTTCCGGTCGCGTCCTCGAGCGCGCCGAGCAGGGCCAGCGTGGCCTTGTAGCAGGGAGGTTCCGCGACGTAGTGCGGCACGGCCGCCCAGATGCTGGCGGTGACCAAGCCCTCGCGAGCGGCCACGTCGGCCAGCACCGTGGTGATGCCGATCGGTCCGGCATACCGGGATTGGTCCAGCGACAGCCGTTCCATCATGACGGGATCGTTCGTGGTGCCCGAGACCGGAACGGGGCGCGTGTGCGGAACGTCCGCCAGCAGCGCGCCGAGCGTGATGAGTTCATGGACGCCCGCACGTCGGGCCAGTTCGACCACCGTGCTGGAAAAGGTCTGCCAGCGGTAGTTCGGTTCCACCGCCCGCAGTAACAGCACGTCGCGGTCCTGGCGAGGCGGGTGCGCCAAGTACAACGTCGGGGTCGGCCAGACGATCTCGCGGACGCCTGACTCCGCCGGCGCGAGGACCGGACGCACGGTCTGGAAGTCGTAGAAGTCCTCGGGGTCGAGCTCGGCGAAGACCTCGGCGTCCCACTGCTCCAGCAGATGGTCGACGGTGCTGGTGGCGGCATCCGCGGCATCGTTCCAACCTTCGAAGGCCGCGAGCAGCCACGGGTTCCTCAGCGCGGGGATCTGGGCGTCGGTCACCCAGCCAGCCTACTCATCCTCGGTTCGATAACCGAGGTTCGGCGACAGCCACCGCTCGGCCTCGGCCACGGTCCAGCCCTTCCGGTCTGCATAGTCCTGGACCTGGTCGCGGCCGATCCGGCCCAGCACGAAGTACTGGGACTGCGGATGGGAGAAGTAGAGGCCACTGACCGACGCGCCCGGCCACATGGCCATGCTCTCGGTGAGTTCGATGCCAGCACGTTCCTTCACGTCCAGCAGCGACCAGATCGTCTGCTTCTCGGTGTGTTCGGGGCACGCGGGGTATCCCGGCGCCGGGCGCACGCCGTCGTACTTCTCCTTGATCAACTCGGTGTTCGAGAGTTTCTCGTCGGGGGAGTAGCCCCACAGTTCGGTGCGGACCCGCTCGTGCAGACGCTCGGCGAACGCCTCGGCCAGCCGGTCGGCCAGTGCCTCGATCATGATCGCGTTGTAGTCGTCCATCGCGGCCTTGAATTCCATGACCTTCTCGGTGCTGCCCAGACCTGCGGTCACGGCGAACGCGCCGATGTAGTCGGGCTGGCCCGAATCGACCGGCGCGATGAAGTCGGCCAAGGATCGGTGTGGCACGCCCGGGCGGTGCTCGGTCTGCTGGCGCAGGTGATGGAACCGCGTCAGTTCGGTCGTGCGGGACTCGTCGGTGTAGACGATCGTGTCGTCGCCGTCGCGCGCCGCGGGGAACAACCCCATGACGCCCTTCGCGGTCAGCCAGTCCTCGGCGATGATCCGGTCGAGGAGTTCGTTGGCCTCGTCGTACAGCTTGCGAGCCGTCTCGCCGGTCGTGGGGGAGTTGAGGATGTCGGGGAACGATCCCTTCATCTCCCACGCGTTGAAGAACGGCTGCCAGTCGATGTACTCGCGCAGTTCTCCCAGCGGGTACGGGCCGAACTCCTGGATGCCGATCGTCTTCGGCACTGGGGGCGTGTAGTCGTCCCAGTCGATGGGAGTCTGATCGGCCCGCGCGGCCTCGAGCGGCAGGATCGTGCGCGAGTCACCGCGAGCCTCGTGGCGTTCACGCAATGCGTCGTAGTCGGCCTTGATCTCGGCCATCAGGACCGGGCGTCGCTCCTCGGACAGCAGCGAGGCGACGACCGGGACCGAGCGCGAGGCGTCCTTGACCCACACGACCGGGCCGTCGTACTTGCGATCGACCTTGACCGCCGTGTGGGCGCGTGACGTGGTGGCTCCGCCGATCAGCAGCGGGATGTCGAACTCCTGGCGCTTCATCTCGGCGGCGAAGTTCACCATCTCGTCCAGCGACGGCGTGATGAGCCCGGACAGGCCGATCGCGTCGGCGTTGTGCTCGCGAGCGGCGTCCAAGATCTTCTGGGCCGGGACCATGACGCCCAGGTCGATCACGTCGTAGTTGTTGCACTGCAGGACCACGCCGACGATGTTCTTGCCGATGTCGTGGACGTCGCCCTTGACGGTGGCCATGATGACCGTGCCGTTGCTGTTGTCGGCGTCGCCCGGCTGCTTCTCGGCCTCGATGAACGGGATGAGGTAGGCAACGGCCTTCTTCATGACGCGGGCGGACTTCACGACCTGCGGCAGGAACATCTTGCCCGCGCCGAACAGGTCGCCGACGACGTTCATGCCGTCCATCAGCGG
>CAYYQO010000183.1:397-6089 GCA_964473845.1 uncultured Aeromicrobium sp. | reverse complement strand
GGGCTACGTCGACCTGGACGTCGACGGCGAGACGTACCGCATCGACAGCGAGCGGGCCCACATGGAGGGGGACACCGGCAAGTCGTTGCACGTGGGCGGCAGCACGGGCCGCATCCACGGTGCCGATCACTCGCTGCTCGACTACAACCGGGCCGGCATCCCGCTGATCGAGATCGTCACGAAGACGATCGAGGTCCCCGGCGACAAGGCCCCGGCCGTCGCTCGTGCCTACGTCAACTACGTGCGCGACCTGATGGTGGCGCTGGGCGTCTCCGATGCGCGGATGGACCAGGGTTCGCTGCGCGCTGACGTCAACCTGTCGCTCAAGCCGCTCGGCAGCGACGCGCTCGGCACGCGCTCCGAGACCAAGAACGTCAACTCGTTCCGGTCGGTCGAGCGCGCCGTCCGGTACGAGATCGGACGTCATGCGGGCATCCTCGACGCCGGTGACAGTGTCCTGCAGGAGACCCGTCACTTCCACGAGGCCGACGGCACGACGTCGTCGGGCCGTGAGAAGTCCGATGCCGACGACTACCGCTACTTCCCCGAGCCGGACCTGGCTCCCGTGGCGCCGGACCCGCAGTGGGTCGAGGAGTTGCGCGGCACGCTGCCCGAGCCACCGGCCGAACGTCGCAAGCGGCTGCAGGCCGAGTGGGACTTCAACGATCTGGACATGCGCGACATCGTCGGAGCCGGTGCGCTCGACCTCGTGGTCGAGACGGTCGAGTCCGGTTCCAGCCCGTTGGCCGCGAAGAAGTGGTGGCTCGGTGAGTTGGCCCGCACGGCCAACGAACAGGGTGTCGACGTCGCGGCCCTGTCGATCACGCCCGGCCAGGTGGCCCAGGTCCAGACGCTGATCGAGGCGGGCCGGATCAACGACAAGTTGGCCCGCCAGGTCTTCGAGGGCGTGCTGGCCGGCGAGGGTGATCCCGAGGCGGTCGTGGTGGCCCGCGGCATCGAGATCGTCTCCGACGACGGCGCCCTGGGTGACGCCGTTGACCGCGCGATCGCGAACGACCCCGACGCGGCCCAGAAGATCCGCGACGGCAAGCAGGCTGCTGCCGGAGCACTGATCGGTTTCGTCATGAAGGAGATGCGCGGGCAGGCTGACGCCGGCCGGGTCCGCGAGCTGATCATCGAGAAGCTCTCCTGACGATGCCGAGTTCGCCCGGCCACCCGCAGCCGGTCGTGGTGCGTCATGCGTTCGGCTACCACGTGTTCCTGTGGACGGCGCTGCCGCTCGCGGGTGCCTTGGTGGGCTGGGTGCTCTCCTTCGTGCCCGGGTGGGTCGACAGTCTGGCCTGGGTGCCGTTCCAAGGACCGATCGAACTCCTCGACCAGGCCACGGGCGTGGTCGGCACGCTCGTGCTGGTGGTCGTGGGCGCGGTCGTGGGTGGAGTCTTCGCGCTCTCGGCGTACGACGAGATCATCACCGTCGAGGTGGGCGAGACCGTGCTGATCAAGCGCGGGGACGACTCCACGTCCGTGTCCCGGCGCGACATCGCGGCGGTCTTCGTGGACGGCAAGGATCTCGTGCTGACGGACGCGGCTGGGGCGGAGCTCGCTCACGTCACCAGCGACCACGAGGTGAAGCGCTTCCGGGACGCGTTCACGCAGATGGGGTATCCGTGGCACGACGCCGATCCGTTCCTCCTGGACTACGCGCGCTGGGTGCCGGGCATGCCGGGCCTTCCCGAGGGAGCGAACGCCTTCCTCCAGGCGCGTCAGACTGCCTTGGAGAAGGGCGAGAAGAACGACCTGCGCGACCTGCGTGCCGAACTGGCGCGTCTGGGCGTCGTCGTACGTGACGAGAATAAGAAGCAGTTCTGGCGTCAGGCCGCGCGGTAGCGCTCGACGTGATGGACCGGCGGGTCGATGTGCCGCTCGTCGAGGTGATCGTGACTCTTCATGTTGTGGTGTTTCCTGCACAGGCACCGCAGATTGTCCGCTGACGTGGTGCCGCCGCGGTCGAAGGCCAGTTCGTGGTCCTGGTCGCTGCTGGTGGCCGGGGCTCTGCATCCCGCGACCCGACAGTTGCCGTCCCTCCAGCGGAGTGCCTGTCGCAGTGACTCGGGTGGGCGGTAGCTGAGGACGGTGGTGTCCAGGACCTGTCCGCGCGGGTCGAGCACCAGCCTGCGCAGGATCGTGTGCTCGGACCGGGCGAGTTCGCGGACCCAGGAGTTCGTGACGGGCTCACCGTCGGCCAGCAGCGTGCCCGGGCCGTTGGTCAGTCCGACCAGGTCGGTGGCGGGGATGCTGATGGCGATCTCGGCCCGGATGTCGGTCTCGGTGCCGGTGCATGAGGTGAGCCAGTGCGCGACCAGATCGGCCTGCTTCTGATCACGGGTACGCCTGTCGCGCTGGCCGGTCTCGGCGTCGATGATCGGCAAAGCCTTGGCGGCCCGCGTGAGGCGGGCTTCGATCGCGACGGCGACTCCGGTCGGCAGCAAGGCGTTGAACCACGACGTCCCGTCGTCGTTGTGGGTCACCGAGACCCGGCGTTCCTCGATGGCCCGAGCCGTCTCGTCCTCGACCTTGTCCGGTTCGAGCCGAGCGCGGAGCCGTCGCAGCCACGGGCGCAGTTCGGCGACGGTGTGGGTGTCGGCGTAGTCGACGGCCGAGTGGTCGACGGCGCGCATGGCCTCGGTGGTCTGCAGTTTCTCGACCGTTGCCGCGATCGCGGCGGCCTTCGCGGCGTCGATCGATCCGGCCCGGAACGCCGACCACACGCGCGGGGTCCGGTCCCGCAGGTTCTGCGCGTCGTGAAGGATGCCCCACACCCGCTGCTCGGACACCACCAGCAGGCGGGCCATGTCCAGCACGACGTTGCTGCGCCCGTGCTGTTTCGAGATCGGCGCCTGATCACTGGACTCGATCACCTTCGTCGCGCGCTCGAAGTGGTTCAGGACCAGGTTCCACGTCGCGTACTCCGCCCGGGCCTGCTCACGACGCGCAGCGATGAACGCCTCGTCGTCAGTGAGCGCCCGGAACATGCATCAAAGATAGCTCACCTGTTCGAACAATGAGCGATTCCGACTGTGAATATTGACATGTGAGACGCGGGGGTTCGGGCGGTCGGCCCGCGTCGCAGCGCGACTCGCGAACTCACCTCCTAGAGTCGGAGGCGTGGAGGACACGCGCACGGTCGATCTCGTCCTGGAGGGCGGGGGCGTCAAGGGCATCGCGCTGGTCGGTGCCGCCACGGCCCTGGCCGAGAACGGTTACACGTTCGCCCGGATCGGTGGATCGTCGGCGGGTGCGATGGTCGGCTCGATCATGGCGGCGATGCAGCAGGCGGGCGAGCCGTTCAGTCGGGTCGACGACATCATGCGCACGATCGACTACCAGGCGTTCCTGGACCGCCGCCGTCCCGGCGCGATGTTGCAATGGTGGCCGCGGGCGGCCGATGCGTGGGGTGTGCTGTTCCATCTCGGTGCGCATCCCGGGCGGCATCTCGAGCAGTGGTTGCGCGGCGTGCTGGCCGATCTGGGGGTCCGGACGTTCGGCGACCTGGTCTTCGATGATCCGGGAAGCGCCCTGCCGGCCGGCCAGTCGTACCGCTTGGTGGTCACCGCGAGTGATCTGTCCCGACAGCGGGCCATGTTCCTGCCGTGGGACCTGCGCGGTCACGGTCACGACCCGGATCGGTACTCGGTGGCGCGGGCCGTGCGGGCCTCGGCGGCCATCCCGTTCCTGTTCGAACCGGTGCGGCTGAAGTCGCCGTACGGAACCTTGACGCTGGCCGACGGCTCGCTGCTGCGTAGTTATCCGATCGAGCTCTTCGACCGGGGTGACGGCAAGCCCGGACGCTGGCCGACGGTGGGGGTCCGGTTGAGTTCGCCCGCGGGCGAGCGGGCCAAGGCCAAGCCGGTCACGTCGCCGTTGTCGTTGCTGACCAATCTGATCTTCACGACCGTCGACTCCACCCAGGTGCGCCACGTCAGCGACCCCGCGGCTCTCGATCGCAGTATCTTCGCCAAGCCCAAGGGTGTGCGCTGGACGGATTTCGACCTGACCACGGAGCAGCGGTCGAACCTGTTCGAGGCCGGTCGCCGGGCTGCGATGAGCTGGGTCGAACGCCATCCGCACGGGGCGTCGTCCCCCGAGCCAGTGACTCAGGGGATGGATGGCACGCCTGCAACATGAAGTCATGGACTTCATTTTATCGAAATAAAGCGATATCCTTCATTTCATGGATATGAAGCTTCCTGCTGAATCCGATCACTGCGTGGCGCTGATCGGCGACCTGGTCGCGTCACGGCTGGCTCCCTCGCGGGCGGCGGCGCAGGAAGCACTCGTCGTCGCGCTCGCCACCGCTGCCGACCTGGTGCCATCGCTCCAGGCGCCCGCCGCCACGATCGGCGACGAGTTCCAGTCGACCCATGCGACCGTCGCCGAGGCGCTGCTGACCGGTCTGGTCGTGCGGCTGGCCCTGCCCGAACCGATGGACGCGCGCGTGGGGATCGGCATCGGCGCGGTCGAAGTCGTCGGACGGACGGAGTACGGTCTCACGCAGGACGGGCCGGCGTGGTGGAACGCGCGCGACGCGATCGGCGAGGTCGAGCGCCGGGTCGGACGACTGACCGGCCTGCGGACGTGGGTACAGCAAGGGGGGACCGTGAACGCTTACGTGATGACTCGCGACCACGTGGTCAGCGGGTTCGACGGCCGCCAGCGCCGACTGGTGTTGGGCCTGCTGCAGGGACACACCCAGCGCGAGCTGGCCGAGGTCGAGGGGATCTCGCCGTCGGCCGTCTCCCAGTCGTTGCGCCGCAGCGGGGCCCTCGCGGTCGTCGACGGACTGGCGTTGGTGCCCTGATGGCCCTGCTCGCTCTCGTGCTGCTGGCGATCTGCCTGGCCGAATACCTGCGTCACAGCGAGACGACCTGGATCGTCGTCGCCGAGGTCGTCGCGATGATCGCGATCGTGGTGCTGGCCGCGCACGGTCTGGGCTACGGTCCCGGCGCCGGCTGGCTACCCGCGATCGTCGGTCTGTGGTGGGCCAGCGCCCGCACCGTGCCGTCGTGGCGGGTGCCCGGCATGATCGCGTCCGGGATCGCCGGTTTGCTCGCGCTCATCGCCTCGCCGGGGATCGACCGCGACGTGCCGCCGCTGCTGGACTGGTTCGACTCACTCGCCGTGGCGTCGTTGTCCGGCGTCAGCCTGGACGAGTTCGCACTGGCCGTGGTCACGGTCGTGGCGCTGATCGGCCCCGCGAACGCCGTCGTCCGTGAGGTGCTCGACCGGGTCGGGCGCGGACTGCTCGCCGAGGAACGCACGCTCAAGGGCGGGCGGGTCATCGGCCCCCTCGAACGGGTCCTGGTCTTCGGCTTCGCCGTGGGCGGGAACTTCGGCGGCGTCGCCGCCATCCTCGCGGCCAAGGGCATCCTGCGATTCCCCGAGATCTCCCGCGACGAGGGTGACGGTTCGCGCGCCGAATACGTTCTCGTCGGCAGCTTCGTCAGCTGGTTCCTGGCGCTGGCCCTCGTGCCGTTGTTCTGACCGGGGGACCGCCGCCGACCGCATCGGTCGTACGATGCCGATATGGCGCAGACCCCCGACTCCGACAACATCGACATCAAGCCCCGAAGCCGCGATGTCACCGACGGTCTGGAGAAGACCGCGGCACGCGGCATGCTCCGTGCCGTGGGCATGGGCGACGACGACTGGGTCAAGCCGCAGATCGGTGTCG
>CAYYQO010000183.1:0-387 GCA_964473845.1 uncultured Aeromicrobium sp. | reverse complement strand
AGTTGGAACGAGATCACGCCGTGCAACCTGTCGCTGGACCGGCTGGCCAAGGCCGTCAAGGAAGGCGTGCACACCGGCGGGGGATACCCGCTCGAGTTCGGCACGATCAGCGTCTCGGACGGCATCAGCATGGGCCACGAGGGCATGCATTTCTCGCTGGTCAGTCGCGAGATCATCGCCGACTCGGTCGAGACGGTCATGATGGCCGAGCGGCTCGACGGCTCGGTGCTGCTGGCCGGCTGCGACAAGAGCCTGCCCGGCATGCTGATGGCGGCCGCGCGGCTCGACCTGTCCAGCGTGTTCCTGTACGCCGGATCGATCATGCCCGGCAACGTCGACGGCAAGGACGTCACGATCATCGACGGCCTCGAAGGCGTCGATGATCGT
>CAYYQO010000182.1:0-6315 GCA_964473845.1 uncultured Aeromicrobium sp. | reverse complement strand
GCCCGGCGCCGTCCGACGTGGCCGCGTCCACGCTCAGAACTTCGGCCGCCTGGGCGGAGCATTTCTGTCGTCGTGAACTCAGCGAGCGGGCCGCGGATCGCGGCGTATGCAGCGGCCGGCCGGATCGCGGTCATCGAGGTGGCCCCCGAGGGGAGTGGACCCCCATGATGGTCACCTTGATGGCGGCCAAGGGTTCGCCCGGCGTCACTAGCGCAGCGTTGGTCACAGCGGCTGCGTGGCCGACGGGATGCCTACTCGTGGAGGCGGACCCCGCAGGGGCGGACCTGTCGTTGCGTTGTCGTACCAGAAGTGGTGATCTCGCTGCAGCGCCGAACCTTCTCGGGCTCGCGGCGTCGGTCAGAAGCGGCGCGGATCCGGCGGAGTTCGGCCAGAATCTCGCGTGCGGGGTTCGGGTTGTTCCCGGCGTGACGAGCCCTGCGCAAGGGCGAACGCTGGCGGGCCTGTGGGGAACGATTGGGTCCTCGCTGAAGGCGTCGTCCGTCGACGTGATCGTCGACATCGGCCGCGCGGACACCACGGCTCCGACAACAGCGCTCGTGACGAGTAGCGATGCCGTGGTGGTCGTCTGCGAACCAACTCCACGTTCGGTCGTTCATACGCGTGCGCTGCTCTCTGAGTTCTTGACCCTGCCGGCGCTGGGTCGTACGCGAGTGATGCCACTCATCGTCTCGCCTCCGCGCCACGGGGAAGCAGACGCGCATGACCTCGATGCGGTACTTGCTGCCGCCGGTCTGCCAGTCGAACCGACGGCGTTCCTGGCTCGGGACCCACAGGGGCTGGCGATGCTCGAGTCCGGACACGATCCTTCGACCAAGGCCTTCAAGAGGACGGCCCTGGCTCGATCGTCTACGGCTCTGACCACGCGCCTGACGCCGAAGCCGCACGCCGCGGAGGTGCTCGCATGATCGACGCAGACCTGGTTCGGCTTCTCCACCAGAAGGTCGGTGATCGCGTCCAAGCGGAGCAGACGAGGCGCCGGATCCAGAACAGCAACCCGTTGGATGTCGAGGCTGAGCGCCAGTTCGCTCGGGCCGCAATCAACGCCGTGATCCGCGAGTACGCCGAGTCGCTCCTGTCCGCCGGCCTCTCGACCTTGAGTGAGCGCGAGGAGGACGAAGTCATCGACGCGATCTACGCCCGGATGTTCGGCGCGGGCCAACTGCAGAAGCTTCTCGACGACGACAGCATCGAGAACATCGACATCAATGGCGCAGACGAAGTGTGGATCACGCGCGTTGGCGAGGACTTCCAGGAGCGTGGGGCGCCGGTGGCTTCCAGCGACGCGGAACTCATCGAACTGGTTCAGACATTGGCGTCGTACAGCGGTCTGAGTTCACGGCCGTTCGACAGCGCGAATCCGAATCTCGACCTGCAGCTCCCAGACGGCTCGAGACTCGCCGCGGTCATGTCCGTCACGGACCGGCCTACCGTTTCCATTCGTCGTCACCGGCTCGCCGATGTCGATCTGTCGGAACTCGTCGATCGCGAGACCTTGACCGAGGAGGTCGCCGACTTCCTTCGTGCCGTGGTGCGCGCTCGATTCAACGTCGTCATCGCGGGCGGCACCAACGCCGGGAAGACGACCTTGCTGCGAGCCCTTGCGGCGGAGATCGACCCGCGGGAGCGCCTCATCACGATCGAGAAGGCATTCGAACTGGGCTTGCGACAGAACAACCGTCGTCATCCGAATTGCGTGGCCCTGGAAGCTCGCACCGCCAACAGCGAGGGTGCCGGTGAGATCACCGTGGCCGAGTTGGTCAAGCGCACGCTTCGACTCAATCCCGACCGCGTGATCGTCGGTGAGGTTCTCGGCGACGAGATCGTTCCGATGCTCAACGTGATGAGTCAAGGCAATGACGGGTCGCTTTCGACGATCCACGTGGACAGCGCACGCGAGACCTTTGCGCGCATCAGCTCATACGCCCAACAAGCCAACGGGATTCCGCGTGCGGTCGTTCACGAGATGATCGCCGGTGCGATCGACTTCGTCGTCTTCATCAGCCGGGATCGTCGTGGCGGGGGACAGCGCCGGGTAAAGACGATCCTCGAGGTGAACGGGTTCGACGAATCGATCGGAGTGAGTGCCTCAGAGATCTTCCGAGCGAACGGCGACGGGGTTGCTGAGCGAGTCCCGGACATCGCGGTCGTCCGAACTGAAGCGCTCGCAGACGCGGGGTGGACGGGTTTGGAATCTCCGTGGGACGCGTGGTCGGCATGACCGGCCCCACGCTGCTGGCTGCCCTCGCGGGAACTGGGGTTGCCATCGGAATGGTCACCCTCGTTGCGGGTGCACGCGGTTGGTCACCGAGTATCCGGTTCACGCGCGCAGGAGCGCGGTTCAAGGAGCAGAATCTGCGGCGCCGCATCTTGGTGACGTGTGTGGTGACCTCGCTTGCGGCTGTGGTGACGCGGTGGCCGATCACGGTGATTGCTGCAGCGGCATTGACGTGGTGGTGGCCACGCTTGGTCGGGGGAGCGAGGCACAGCCGCCTTCAATTGGAGCGGCTCGAGGCTCTCGCGACCTGGACCGAGTCGTTGCGCGACACGATCGCTGGCTCGGTCGGTCTCGAGCAGGCCATCACCGCGACTGCCGACACGGCGCCCGACGTGATTCGGCCAGCACTGCTTCGACTCGTCGGTCGAGCCCGCGCGCATGTTCCGTTGCCCCGCGCTTTGGCGGAGTTCGCCGACGAGTTTGACGACCCTTCCGTCGACCTCGTGGCAGCGGCGCTGATCCTCAACGCGCGCCTACGAGGTCCTGGCCTAGTCGGGACGCTGTCGGCACTGTCAGCGTCAACGCGAGAGGAACTGGAGATGCGCCGTGCGATCGAGGAGGGGCGCCGGTCTCTCCGTCGTGCAGCGGGGATCATCGTCGCGGTCACCGTAGCCTTCGCCGGCGGGCTCGTGTTGTTCTCGCGCCAGTACGTCGAGCCGTACGGCTCCCCAGCGGGCCAGCTCGTTCTCGTCCTGGTGATCCTGATCTTCGTTGCGGGGTTCGCATGGATCCGCAAGGCGGCGGTCGGCCGGGAGCCGGAGCGCTTCTTGGCGGGCGTTGACCAGCTCAGCCGGATCGGGGGAGCGCCATGACGCTCGCTCTCATAGCCGGTTCCGTATTCGGGCTTGCGCTCTTCACGATCGGGACGGTCTTGGTGCCACCGCGAGTCGATCTCGCGGCCGCGGTGGGGCGCTGGGACGAGAACCGCCGGCTCAGCGCCACGGTGAGGACTTCCCCCGCGTCGCCGTTCGAGAAATTCGGTGGTCGTGTCGCGGCATGGGCGCGCAATGCAGGGTGGCCGGTTGATGCTCAACGGGCGGATCTCGCTGTGGCCGATTCGACGGTCGAGAAGCATTGGACATCGAAGGTGACGCTGGCGGGATTCGGGTTCATTCTTCCGCCCTTGATCATCGCCGTCCTCCGTCTCGGCGGCGTGACGGTGCCCGTGTCCGTGCCGGTTGCCCTCGGGGTGATGTTGGCACTCCTGTTCTTCGTAATTCCAGACGTGAGCCTGCGCCTCCGGGCTTCCGCTCGACGTTCCGATCTGAGACGAGCGCTCGCGTGTTACCTCGACCTGGTCTCCATGTGCCTCGCCGGTGGGCGCGGGATTCCCGAGGCTCTTCCGTCGGCTGCGCAGGTCGGTCAGGGATGGGCGTTCCAGTTGTTGTCAGACACGATCAGTCGGGCCCGGTACACGGGCGTGTCCCCATGGTCAGCGTTGTCCGACTTGGGCGAACGGTTCGACGTTCGTGAACTGCGGGATCTCGGGGCTGCGCTGACCTTGGTCGCGGACGACGGCGCAAAGGTCCGCCAGTCGCTCAGCGCTCGCGCGGCAACCCAGCGCAAACGCCAACTCGCCGAGGCAGCGGGTGAGGCCGAGCGTGGCGATCAGGACATCAAGGTCGCCCAGATCGTCTTGGCCATCGGTTTCCTGCTCTTCCTGGCTTACCCCGCCGTGGTGAACGTCCTCGCGTTGTAACCGAAAGGAGAATCGACATGCTCGAAATCGAAGTGTGGAAGGCATGGTGGGTGGCGCGAGCCATCGCCCTGCCGCTCCGTCGTGATGAACGTGGCGATGTCACGCAGACGGTGATCCTCGTAGCGGCATTTGCCGCTGCGACGATTGCGATCTCTGCGCTGATCATCACCAAGTTCATGTCCAAGGCCGAGTCCATTCCCACTGGTTGAGTGATGCGCCGTCACCGGGATGAGCGTGGTTCGACCTCCGTCGTCGAAACGGTGCTCATCGCGCCCGTCCTCTTTGCGATCGTCATGATGATCGTGCAGTTCGCTCTGGTCGCTCACGCACGTTCTGTCGCCGAGGCAGCGGCGCAGGAGGGCGCGAGCGCTGGAAGAGCCGTAGGTGGAACCTCTGCCGATGCGCGGGCCCGGGCCGACCGCTACGTGGCCAGCTTGGGCCCACGCATGCTGGCGGACCGTCGAGTCGATGTCGAGATGACTTCCGAGTCCGTCACGGTCACCGTCAGAGGCAGTGTCGTTTCCCTCGTTCCTTGGGTCACGCCCTCGATCGCAGAGGCTGCGAGCGGGCCTCGCGAACGCTTCATACCGCCGGAGCCATGATGTCGGCGCGCTCGAGGGAGGCAGGGACGGCCGCGATCGAACTGGTGCTGATCGCACCGGCACTCGTCTGTGTCTTTCTCCTGGTCGTGGGGTTGGGACGCATGGCTCACGCTCGTCAGCAGGTGGAGTCGGTGGCTTTCGACGCTGCTCGGGCCGCGTCGCTGGAGCGGGACGCCAGCCGCTCCGAGGGGAAGGCGCGGGACGCTGCCGAGGCGTCACTCGGGGACCGCGGCGTGACGTGCCGTCCCTTTGAGATCGATGTCGATCTGTCCCGATACGAACCCGGTGGCGAGGTGCGCGTCCGCGTCGAGTGCACCAGCGACATGCGCGACGTGGCGCTCTCGGGCTTGCCCGGGTCCCACCGATTCGCGGCTGTGGCAGTCGTCCCCATCGAGATGTTCCGAGGCTCGTAATGACCCGGGTTCGAGAGGAGAGCGGTGTCGCGGCGATGTTTGCGGTCTTTCTTGCCGTGGCGTTTCTCGCGATGGCCGGACTCGTGATCGATGGCGGCTACGCATTGGCAGGGAGCCGGCGTCTGACAAACCACGCTGAGCAGGCCGCGCGTATCGGGGCGGACTCGCTCGATCCCGCCAGTCTCCGTGACGGAGGTCAGCCGAGGGTCGACCCTGAAGCGGCCGCCGCTGCTGCACGGGCCTACCTGGCTCGGGTCGGAGCTGGTGGCGCGTCGGTGAGTGTCCTTGGAGACACCGTCCGCGTGACCATTCGCGATCACAAACGCACCACGATCCTGTCCGCCGTCGGAATCACCAGCCTTCCGATATCCGGTTCGGCGGAAGCCAGGTCGATCGATGAGTCGGGTCCGTGAGACGGGTATGGAGCCTTTGAAACGGCCCTAGATTGCCGGAGAACCACGGAGGAGGAAGCACAGTATGCGCATCATCCGATCCGCTACCGCGGTCATCATTCTGGTGGCGCTTCTCGCAGTGCCCCCGGCGTTGCTGGTGACCTTCGTGGGGAACCCGTGGCCGTCGCTGTCTCCCGCGTGGTCGGTGCGGTTCGACGACGAGACCGTAATCGGTCTGCTGGCCGTCGTCGCGTGGATTCTGTGGGTCCAGTTGGCGCTGTGCATCCTTGCCGAGGTTGCTGGTGCGTTCAGCGGCAAGGAGATTCGAATCCCCGGCCTACCGGCTGTGGAAAGGGACCTCGCTCGCCAACTCGTTCTTGTCGTCCTGGCGGCTGGTGCTGTCGGCGTGACTGTTCCGATTGGGCTGCCACCGGCCACGGCGACTCCTATCGAAGCCGCCGTGCCCCAGCGAACCGCCACTACCGAAGCCGACGCCGCTCAAGAAAAGCAGGAAGCGCGTGAGGTTGCACCGCGCGACGTTCCGACCGTGACGGTGGAGCGTGGGGACACACTCTGGTCACTCGCCGAGAGACATCTGGGCGACGGAGGATCATTTCGTGAGATCGCCGAACTCAACGAGGGAAGAGACGTCGGAGCGGGGCGGGTGTTCAACGCGTCGGCACCCCTCGTGCCAGGAATGCGTCTGGTCCTGCCAGCGGGTGCTTCACTCGCAGACGAGTCCGATCTTCCCGAGACCGTCGTGGTCAGTTCGGGCGACACACTCTGGGGACTTGCGGAGGAGCACCTCGAAGACGGACGGCAGTGGCCGAAACTCTGGAGAGAGAATCGAGGTCACACCTTCGAGGACGGGCGCGAGTTCGAGGACCCAGACCTCATCCAACCGGGATGGGAG
>CAYYQO010000181.1:0-6321 GCA_964473845.1 uncultured Aeromicrobium sp. | reverse complement strand
TAATCAGCGGGTTCTCGGTTCGAGTCCGAGGGGGTGTACCACCACCGACGATGGGTCCTGATTCCTCAGGGCCCATCGTTCGTTTCAGGACGAGCCGTACTGCTTGATCGCCCGGCTGATGCTGGTGTGCGACACCCCGGCCTCGTCGGCGATCTCCTGGTAGGACATCCCGGCCTCGATCGCCTCCGCGAGGGCGTCGGCCCACGCACGCCGGGCGCGACCGATCCGCTCCTCGTACTCGCTCACCGCCTCGTCGTAGGCAGTCCGTGCCTCCCGCAGGGCGGCGGGAACCGACTCGTCGTACTCGCTGCGGTGTCGGAAGGCCATGAGGCCAACTTACGACTGCCGGGCCGAATTTCGTGAGTTCACGAATCATTCGTACACTCATGATCATGCCCGAGACTCCCGACGTGCTCTCCCTCGACGAGCAAGTGTGCTTCGCACTCTCCGTCGCCTCGCGCGCCGTGATCGGTTGCTACCGCGACGTCCTCGAGCCCCTCGGACTCACGCATCCGCAGTACTTGGTGATGTTGGCGCTGTGGGAGTCCGACGGCCTGACCCTGCGGGCACTGAGTGACCGACTGCGGCTTGAGCCCGCGACCGTCTCACCCTTGGCCAAGCGACTCGAGAAGGCCGGCTTGGTGCGCCGCGACCGACGCGAGGGCGACGAGCGCTCGTTCTCGCTGACCGTGACCAAGCAGGGATGGACGCTGCGCGAGAGGGCACTGACCGTTCCCGTCACGATGCTGGAACGCTTCGACATGGACCTGGCCGAGCTCGACCGGGTCAACACACTGCTGCGCGACCTGATCGACCGGGCCGACCGGGCCCAGGAGAGGATGCCGACATGAACCCCGCTGACACGACCGAGGAATCGTTGGACCTGGTCCGGCGTCGCATCACGGCGGTCCTGTGGATCGTGACGACGATCCACGGCCTGTTCGGAGCGATCGGTGCCGCCTATGCGATCGGCCCAGATCGCCGCGGCGACCAGGTCATCCTGCTGCTCGTGTCGGTCCCGCTCGCGATCATCATCTACGCCGTGACGATGTTGCTGTTGAGGCGTCCGCCGCTGGCCGCGACCTCGCTGCCCTGGCTCGTGCTGCTGTTGGTGCCGACGGTCGCGGGAGCCTTCTGGATATTCTGACGTCCGTCAGCGCAGGATCATGCAGGTCGTCGTCCCATGGGCGATCAGCTTGCCGTCCTCGTCGATGACCTTGCCCTCGGCCGTGGCGGTACTGCGACCGACGTGGATCACTGAGCCGGTCCCGGTCAGGGTGCGGCCGTCGACCGGCACCGTACGGATGTAGTTGACCTTCAGCTCCAACGTGCCGAAGCCCACGCCGGCGTCGAGCGTCGTGTGCACCGAGCACCCCATGACCGAGTCGAGCAGCGTGGCGCACGCTCCCCCGTGCAGGTTCCCCAGCGGATTGGCCGCCGTCGGCAGCGACTGGATCGAGAACGTGGCGGCGCCCTCCTCCAGCGCCAGGACCTGCATGCCGAACAGGTCCCCGATGATCGGCGGCCGCTGGTCGGCAGACAGCGAGGTCGCGAAGCGCAGGAACTCCAGGCCCGACATCTTCGAGACGGCGTCCAACTGCTCCGGGGACATGGGGAGATTCGTCATGTGGTCACTATAGACCGATCGGTCTATAGTGACCACATGACCTCCCGCCCCGGACCCCGCGAGCGGCTGCTCGATGCGACCGTCGTGTCCCTGCGACGCCAAGGCGTGCACGGCACCGGCATCGCCGAAGTGCTCAGCGAGAGCGGCACGGCCCGCCAGTCGATCTACCAGCACTTCCCCGGCGGCAAGGCCGAACTCGTGGCCGCCGCCACCCGCAGGGCCGGCGACTTCATCGCCAGACCGGGGCCCGCGGACCCTCACGAGCACGTCGACCACCGGATCGACTGGTGGATCGGACAGATGCGCCGGCACGATTTTGCGCTCGGCTGCCCGGTGGCCGCCGCCGCGCTGGCCGGCTCCGACTCGCCCGAGGTCGTCGCGGCCGCCGCCGAGGTGTTCGCCGACTGGAGCAACACCTTCGCCGCCCTGCTCGTCGAGGCCGGGGCCGACCCCGACTCGGCCGCATCGTTCGGCCGCTTCCACATCAGCGCGATCGAGGGTGCGATCATGACGGCCCGCGCCCTGCGTTCGATCGAACCGCTGGAGGACCTGCGGACCCACCTGCACCACTTGATCGCAGCACTCCTGCCACACTGATCACGTGTGGGTGGGATGGATCGAATTCGATCTCAGACTCGGTGACGTGCACTCCCTCAAGGAGAAGCGCTCGATCGTGCGACCCATCGTGAACGAGCTGCGCCGACGCTTCGACGTCTCCGCCGCCGAGACCGATTCACTCGACCTGTACCGCCGGGCGGGCATCGGAGGATCCCTCGTGTCGATCAACCGGGCCCACATCGTCGAGGTCCTCGATCACGTCGAACGATGGATGGCCGACCGGCCCGAGGTCGAGATCCTCCAGGCACACCGCCACATCGGGACGAGCACGGACGACGAGGACGACCAGGCCGAGCTTCCGTTCGCGTGACCTACCGGCCCTCCCTAGGCTGATGTGATCCAGATCACGACACCTTCGGGGGCGCGATGAGCACGTCTGAGGAACGACCCACCACATACCGCACGTTCGACGAGGTCCAGGAGACCCTCAGTCCGGCCGAGCAACGATTCGAACGCATCCGGCGCACGACGGGGCTGTTCGCCGGACCGATCATCGGCATCATCGCCTATCTGGCCTGCAGCGGACTCGACGAACCGGCCCAGCGGCTCGCCGGCGTCCTGGCCTGGGTCGCGGTGTACTGGATCTGCGAGGCGATCCCGATTCCCGTCACCGCGATGCTGGCGATGGCGTTCGTGGTCGCCCTGGGAATCGGCACCGCCGAGGACGTCTTCGGATCGTTCGGCAACAGCACGATCTTCGTGTTCATCGGCGGGTTCATCCTGGCCGAGTCGATGCGCAAGCACGGCCTCGACCGCCGGTTCGCATTCGGGATCCTGAGCCTGCCCGGCATCGCCACCAGCACGACCCGCATCATCATCGCCTTCGGCGCGATCACCGCCCTGCTGAGCGGTTTCGTGTCGAACACCGCGACGGCCGCGATGATGATGCCGATCGGCGCCGGCATCGTCGGTTTCATGGCCTCGGCGATGCGGCGCCAGTCCGGCAGCGACAAGGACATCAACCCCGAGCGGCTGCAGTTCGCCACGGCGCTCATGCTGATGGTCGCTTACGGCGCCAGCGTCGGCGGCCTGTTGACTCCTGTCGGCAGCCCGCCCAACCTCATCGGTCGGGCCTACCTGGAGAAGGAACTCGGCGTCACGATTCCCTTCTTCCAATGGATGGTGCTGGCGTTCCCACTCGTCCTGCTCATGTTCCTGGTGCTGTGCGTGGTCCTGGTCCGGCTCAACAAGCCGGAGGTCAAGCGGGTCGAGGGCGTCGAGGAGTACATCGCCGACGAACGCTCGAAGCTGGGCCGGATGGGTGTCGGTGGGCGCAACACGCTGATCGCCTTCGGAACCGCCGTGACATTGTGGGTGCTGCCGGGCGCGGTCGGCCTGTTCACCGGTGGCGAGTCCGAACTCTACGACTGGCTGCTCTCCCACCTCGACGAGGGCGCCGTCGCGATCTTCGCCGCTTCCTTGCTGTTCCTGCTGCCGCTGGACTGGCCCAAGCGCGAGTTCACCTTGAACTGGAACGACGCCGTGAAGATCGACTGGGGCACGATCATCCTGTTCGGCAGCGGCATCGCGCTCGGCGGCCTGCTGTCCTCGACCGGCCTGGCCGAGACGATGGGGACGTCGTTGTCGGACCTGCTCGGCACCGACACGCTGGTCGGGATCACGATCCTGGCCACCGTCATCGCCGTGATGATCAGCGAGACCACGAGCAACACCGCGAGCGTCGTGGTCGTCGCGCCGATCGCCGCGCAGTTGGCCCTGGCCGCCGACGTGAATCCGGCGATCCCGGTCCTGGCCGCCGTGTTCGGTGCGTCGTTCGGCTTCATGCTGCCGGTCTCGACGCCGCCGAACGCGATCGTCTACGGCACCGGCATGGTCCCGATCACCAAGATGCTGCGATCGGGCATCGTGTTCGACCTGATCGGCATCGTCATCATCGTGGTCGGCGTCACGACGATGGCGAACCTGCTGGGCATCGGCTGACTCGCCGACCCGGCCCACCTCCCCCACTTTTGGTACGCGATCCACGTTCCGTCACGGAAATAGCGTTGATCGCTCACCAAAAGTGGAGGCGGGGGCCGGGACGCGGACGGGGTCAGGACCGCTTCGCGCGGATGCCCCACTGCGAGAACACGAAGGCGATCAGCGCGACGACCATCAACAGGACCAACCCGACCGTGTAGCTGTGGTCCTCGGCGTTGTAGGTCGCGCCCATGACCAGCGGCGGGAAGAAGCCGCCCAGGCCTCCGGCAGCTCCGACGATGCCGGTGACGCTGCCCACGCGCTCCGGCGGCGCCGCGAGGGCGACCCACGCGAACACCGCCCCGGTGCCCAGCCCCAGGAAGAGCGCCAGCACGACGAACGAGGCTCCGGCCGGAACCTCGGGCGCGGGCTGCAACGCCACGACGCCCGCCATCACGAGCGTGCCCAGCAAGGAGACTCCCGTGACGACCTTCGGGCCGACCTTGTCCGAGAGGATGCCACCGAGCGGTCGCGCAGCCACCGCTGCGATCGCAAAGCCGGCGGTCCGGGTTCCCGCGGCGGCCAGGTCGAAGTCGTACACGTCCTTCAGGTAGGTCGGTAGATAGGTCGAGAAGGCCACGAACCCACCGAAGGCCACGGCGTACAGGAATGACATCTGCCACGTGACCGGCAATTTCGCGGCGGCCACCAGCTTCGGAACGACGGGGTCGCGGTTGGCCGACCACAACGGCGAATCGCGCATCAGCAGCCACGAGATCGCCGCGACCACCACGAGAGCGGCCGCCACCAGCACGTGGGTCATGACGTAGCCGAACCACTCGACCATGCGGGGCGTGAAGTAGGACGACAGCGCCGTGCCTCCCATGCCCGCGCCGAACACGCCCGTCGCGAATCCGCGCCGCGGCTTGTCGAACCAGGCATTGACGAACGGGATGCCGACGGCGAACGTGGTGCCCGCGATGCCCAGGAAGAACCCGAAGACCAACAGCATCGGGTACGAGCCCTGCTCTCCGGCGAACGCGACCAGCAGCACGAACGGTGCCGCGATCACCATCAGCACGGGGAACATCACCCGGCCACCGAACCGGTCCGTCAACGCACCGGCCAGGATCCGGCCGACGGACCCGACCAGGACCGGCGTCGCGACCAACAGCGACTTCTGGCTCGCCGAGAGGTCCAACAGGTCGGCGTACCGCACGCCCAACGGCGCGATGACGTTCCACGCCCAGAAGCTGATCGTGAAGGCCAAGGTCGCGAGGGCAAGATTGCGGCCCCGTCCGGCCTCGAGCGCCTGCTGCTGATCGCTCATCGCGATCTCCTTCCCCTGGCGTTGTCACGGGTACCGATGGGGTCCCAGCCCTGTCGCGGATCGCGGGAACCGGCACCACTCGACGCATCCCGACTGCGATAGACGATGTACGGCCGGAACAGGTAGTGCAGGGGTGCCGTGAACGCGTGGACGAGCCGGGTGAACGGCCAGATCGTGAACAGCAACATGCCGACCAGGACGTGGACGTGGAACTGGATGGGCGCCGCCGCCATCGCCGCGACATCGGGCTGGAGCCGGAAGATCGACCGGAACCACGGCGAGACGGTCTCGCGGTAGTTGTGGGCCTCGTGACCCGCGCCGACCGCGACCAGGGTGGTCCACAGACCCAGCACGATCGCCGCGACCAGCACGACGTACATGGCCTTGTCGTTCGTCGTGGTGGCCATGAAGACCGGGCCCGTCGTACGCCGGCGATAGATCAGCAGCGCCAGCCCGCCCAGCGTCATGATCCCGGCGATCATGCCGAAGAACAGCGCGTTGAAGTGGTACAGGTCCTCGGAGATCCCCAGCGCCTCGGTCCAGCTCTCGGGGATCACGAGTCCCCCGACGTGGCCGAACGCGACCATGACGATGCCGAAGTGGAACATCGGCGAGCCGATCCGCAGCAGCCGCGACTCGTACAGCTGCGACGAGCGGGTCGTCCAGCCGAACTTGTCGTAGCGGTAACGCCAGATCGTCCCGCCGATCAGCACCGCCAGCATCACGTAGGGCAACACGCCCCACAGCAGGACGTCCATCACCGTGCTCCTTCCGGCTCGGCCGAGAGTTGGGGCAGCAACCGCGGATCGAACGGCTCGAGGCCGAC
>CAYYQO010000180.1:0-6434 GCA_964473845.1 uncultured Aeromicrobium sp. | reverse complement strand
TGAGTCTCGGCAACCACCTCCACCCCGTACGACATCACTCGCGGCGGATAGACGCACAGTGCCGAATATTCCAGTCATCTGGTGACTGCAATATTCGGCACTGTCAGACGCACTTTTGACAAGAGCATCGTTGTGGAGCTGCCGGGAATCGAACCCGGGTCCTCTGGCGCTGAAACAGACCTTCTCCGGGTGCAGTTCGTCTGACGCTTTTCTCAGCCCCGGTGCTCGGACGAACGCGTCACCGACAGGCTCAGCAGCGAAAAAGTCCCGCCCTGACCTCGCTACACGGTCAGAACAGCAAGTCCTCTAAATGAGATGGACGATCCGGGACGAGGACATTCCCGGGTCCACCCTCCGCAAGTCGCCTCAGGCGGCGAGTGCGAAGTCAGTGCGATTGGAATCGGCACTTATGGGTTTGCAACGAACGTTTGAGAGTTGACGTTGCCTTCTCTACCCGCTTCTTCTGAAATCGAACGACCAAAGTCGAAACCGATCAGCCCCTGTGAAATTGTCAATACACCCAGTCTAACCGCTGGGCCGACCATATTGTTCCGCGCAGTGTTCCGAGCGACCGCCGTCAGCCGAACAGCTCGACCCCGTTGTGCCACAGCACGGCGCGCATCCAGTCCTCGCCCAGGCCCAGCCGGTCGAGGGCCTCGACCTGGTGGGCGTACGGGTACGGAATGTTCGGAAAGTCGCTGCCGAAGACGATCTGGTCCTGCAGCGTGAGAAGCCGCTGCGGATCGACCGGCGGCGCCTCGGTGAAGAAGTCGACGAACGTCATCGTCGTGTCCAGACGCACGTTCGGGTACTGCTCGGCCAGGTCGCAGAAGGCATCGACCTCGGGCATCCCCAGATGGGCGATCACGAGCGGTAGCCGCGGGAATCGGCGCAGCACGTTGGCCACGCCGCGCGGGCCGGTGTGCGGCCCGGGCATGGGACCGGAGCCGGCGTGCAGGACGACCGGGACCTGGGCCTCCTCCACCGAGGCCCACACCGGATCCAGCAGCGGGTCGTCGGCGGCGAACTCACCCACCTGCAGATGAGCTTTGAAGACCCGGACGCCGTCGGCGATCGCGGCCGGGACGTACTGGGCGGCCTCGGGCTCGGGGAAGAACGTTGCCGAACGCACCGAGTCCGGCACGAGCGAGGCGAACTCACGATTCCACTCGTTCATGAATGTCGCGACACCCGGTTTGTGGGCATAGGACAGCGCCGTGAACCGCTTGACCCCCAGGGCGCGCAACGTGGCCACGCGCTCCTCGTCGCTCGTGCGGTACCAGATCGGCCAGGGTCGGCCCAGCTTCGGACCGGCCGCATCGAAGTACGCCCACACCTTCGCCAAGACCTGCGGCGCCATGAAGTGCACGTGGACATCGACGATGCCCGGCACGTCGAGTCGCTCCAGATACGCGGCCAGGTCCGCGTCCTGCCAGGTCACAGGCCCTTGAGCTTGCGCCCCACCGCGGCACGAGCCTCGTTCATCGCATCGCGTTCACGGATGGAGTGGCGCTTGTCGTAGGCCTTCTTGCCGCGAGCCAGGGCGATCTCGACCTTGGCGCGGCCGTCCTTGAAGTACAGGCTCAGCGGAATGATCGTCAGACCCTTGGACTGGGTGCGGTGATCGATCTTCTCGATCTCGCTGCGGTTCAGCAGCAGCTTGCGGCGCCGCCGCGTCTCGTGATTGGTCCACGTGCCGTTGTCGTACTGCGGAATGTGGACCTGCAGGAGCCACGCCTCGCCGCGATCGATCTCGCCGAAGCCGTCCACCAGCGAGGCCCGGCCCTGACGCAACGACTTGACCTCGGTGCCGGTCAGAACCAGACCGGCCTCGAAGGTGTCCTCGATGTGGTAGTCGTGCCGCGCCTTCTTGTTCTGGGCGATCAGCTTGCGACCGGTCTCCTTGGCCATTCGTCCATTCTGACAGGTCGCGCAGCGCGGCCGGTCAGAGCCAGTTCATCGGCTGAGTGGTCTTGCCATTGGCGAGCACCATGAAGTGCAGGTGGCAGCCCGTCGAGTAGCCCGTCGAACCGACGTACCCGATGACCTGGCCGCGCTTGACCTTGGTGCCACTGCTGAGGGCGTAGCGGGACAGGTGGTTGTACGTCGTGATGACGCTGACGCCGCGCTTGACCCCGTTGTTGAGGATCACGCGGTTCCCGTATCCGCCGTTGTAGTACTGGGAGATGATCGTGCCGCTGGCGGCCGCGCGGATCGGGGTGCCGCAACCGACCCCGAAGTCCGTTCCGTCGTGCAGTTTGTAGACGCCGGTGATCGGGTGCCGGCGCATGCCGTACGGCGACGTGATCGGGCCGTTGACCGGTCGGCTCAGGGTGCCACCGGAGTCGCCGGTCGTCCCGCCGCCGTTGTTCTCACCGTCATCGCTTCCGCCACCGCCACCGCTGCCACCACCGGCCTTCTTCTTGCGCTCACGCTCCGCGCGCTCGCGTTCGGCCTTCTTGCGGGCCCGTTCGGCGGCTTCGAGTTCCTTGCGGACGATCTCGGCCATCTGACGCTCGAGTTCGACGCGTTCGGCTTCCTGCACGGCCAACAGCTTCTGGTCCTCGGCGAGCGTCACGTCGGCGGTGCGCTTGGCCCCCGCCCGGGCCGTGACCAACTCGGCCACCGCGGCAGCCTGTTGCGCGGCCTGAGCGGTCAGGGTCTCCATCTGGACCACGACCGCCTCGGCCTGCTGCTTCTGGGCGGCAACCTGGTCACGCAGTCGTTCGACCTTGTCGCGCTCGATGCCCAGCATGATCTCGGAGGCGGCCAGTTCCTGCATGATCGCGGTCTGGGCGTCCCCGATCGAGGTCGAGACGCTCATCTTCTCGGAGAACTTCGACGGGTCGGCGCCGCGCAGCAGGTCCCCGAATGCCTTGAGCCCGGTGTCGCCGGACATGACGGATTCGACGGCGAACGATTCGACGGCGCGGCGCGAGCCTCTGAGGTCCTTCTCGCCGGCCTTCAACGCGGCCTCGGCCGAGTTCAGTTCAGCCTGGGCCCTGTCGAGCTCGGCCCGCAGGCGGGCGTCCTCGGCCTGGGCCACCGCGAGCTGGCCTCGGGTCTTGCCCAAGGTTGCTTCGGCGGAGGAGAGCTTCGTCTCCGCTCGCTCCAGCGCGGCCTTGGCGTCGCGTGCGGCCCGCGTGGACTCCTGGACGCTTTCCCTGGTGTCCTCGATCTTCTTGTCGGTTTCACGCTGCTGACGTTTGACGTCATCCTTCTCCCCACCGAAGGTGGGCGCGTTGAATCCGGCCAACAGCATGACGCTGAGGGCGAGAGCGAGCAGCGGCTTGCGCAGTCTCGTCATGAGCCTCGATCCGGGGAAGTGTCCTGACGGACGGAATCGTGCAATGTGACGGGAGTGACTCTACGCCTGAACTTGAAGGTTGGCGAGGACAGGGCGACCGCGCGTGTCGGCCGGTGGCGGAGCTCACGTCGGGGAAGCGGTGCGTCAGGTCCCACCCGGACCCGGCCGGTCGGACTTGACGCACCGTCTTCCTCGGGGCGTCGGACCTGACGCACCGCCCTCCCCGGGGCGTCAGACGTCGAGGTACTTGCGGGTCATGACGAACGTCGGCACCAGGGCCAACAGCAAGGCCAGCACCGAGGTCATGCCCATGACCAGCAGGGCGTCCTCCCAGCGGACCCACGTCGTGATGCGGCCCAGGGTGTCGCGCAGATAGCCGTAGACGACGAAGTGCATGAACGCGGCCATGCCGGCGGCGGCCAGTCCCGCGGAGATGACGGCGGCGACGAGCGATTCGAGGACGAACGGCGCCTGGATGTGCCAACTGGATGCACCGACCAGGCGCATGATCCCGATCTCGCGACGGCGCGCGAAGGCGGTCATCCGGATCGTGTTCGAGACCTGCAGGATCGCCGCGATGATCAACAGTCCCGCCGTGGCCAGGGCGGCCCACTGCATCTTGTCGAGCATCTCGAACAACGGGCCCAGCAGATCGCGCAGGGAGTTGACGTTGCCCACGCCGTCCATGCCCGAGACCTCGCTGACGACACCGTCGAACTGCTGCGGGTCCTTCAGCGTGACGAAGTACGACTCGGGGAACGAGTCGACGCCGAGCGTCTCGAGCTGCTTGCGGCCGGTATCGGTCTGACCCAGCAGTTCGCGCGCCTGGGCGTAGTTCTCGTCGGGGCTGCGGACCGAGAAGCTCTTGACCTCGGGATTGTCCGAGAGGGCGGTCTGGACCGCCTGCTTCTGCTCGTCGGTGGCGGTGCCGCCGACGCACGTGGCAGCCGGCGAGTTCTTGGTGCACAGGTTGACCTGCAGCTGCAGGCGGTCGCCGAAGTACTGCTCGGTGCGTTCGGCCTGGGCCTGGATCAACAGGCCCAGCGAGGCCAGCAACAGGGACACGGACATCGTGACGATCAACGAGATCGTCATGGAGGTGTTGCGGGTCAGGCTGGCGCGCAGTTCATTGAGGATGGCTCGCATGGTTCTCAGTTCTCGAATCCGTAGATGCCACGAGCCTCATCGCGGATCACACGACCCTCGTCGAGCTCGATGACGCGCTTGCGCATCTGGTCGACGATCGAGGAGTCGTGCGTGGCCATCAGGACGGTGGTGTCCTCGCGG
The DNA here is from genome assembly GCA_964473845.1 of uncultured Aeromicrobium sp. GTDB lineage: Bacteria > Actinomycetota > Actinomycetes > Propionibacteriales > Nocardioidaceae > Aeromicrobium. The sequence continues at coordinate 1,840 of CAYYQO010000180.1, read as the reverse complement.
TTGATCCGGTCCAGCAACTTCATGATCCCGACGCTGGTGGTGGGGTCGAGGTTGCCGGTGGGCTCGTCCGCGATCAGGATCATCGGACGGTTGACGTAGGCGCGGGCGATGGCAACACGCTGCTGCTCACCGCCGGAGAGTTCATCGGGACGACGATGGCCCTTGCCATCGAGTCCGACCATGTCGAGGGTCTCGGGGACGAGCCGCTTGATCTCGTCACGCGGCTTGCCGATCACCTCGAGGGCGTAGGCCACGTTCTCGAAGACGGTCTTGTTCGGCAGCAGTCGGAAGTCCTGGAACACCGTGCCGAGTTGGCGGCGCAACTTGGGCACCTTCCAACTGGAGAGCTTGTTGATCTCCTTGCCCGCGACGAACACGTGGCCCGTGGTCGGGCGCGTCTCGCGCAGGATGAGGCGCAGGAACGTCGACTTGCCCGAACCCGAGGCGCCCACGAGGAACACGAACTCGCCCTTGGTGATCTCCAGGTCGAGTCGGTCGAGCGCGGCACGCTGCTGGCCGGGGTAGGTCTTGGTGACCTTGTCGAAGCGAATCACTCGTCCGAGTGTAGGTGTGACACCTGAAGATTTCGGTCAGCGGCCGCACGCGTCGGTCCGCTGGGGCGGTCCGACCCGCCCCTCTCACCACTTTTGGTACGGGATCGACGTCCTTCGTGCTCTCAAGCGTGGATCCCGTACCAAAAGTGGAGAGGGGTGGGCGTACGCGACGCGGGTCAGTCGTGCTGGGGGAAGCCGAGGTTGAGGCCACCGTGGCTGGGATCGAGCCAGCGCTGGGTGACCGCCTTCTCGCGGGTGAAGAACTCCAGGCCCTGGGGCCCGTACGCCTTCGCGTCGCCGAACAGCGAGGCCTTCCAACCGCCGAACGAGTGGTATGCCACGGGAACGGGGATCGGGACATTCACCCCGACCATGCCGACCTCGATCTCGCGCACGAAGCGGCGGGCCGCGCCGCCGTCGTTCGTGAAGATCGCCGTGCCGTTGCCGTACCGGCCCGAGTTGATGATGCCGACGCCCTCCTCGTAGCCGTCGATGCGCACCACGGACAGCACCGGGCCGAAGATCTCGTCGGTGTAGGCCGTCGAGGTCAGCGGGACCTTGTCCAGCAGGGTCGGCCCGAGCCAGAAACCGTTGGGGTCTCCCTCCGCCGCGACGCCGCGCCCGTCCACGACGACCTCGGCTCCGTCAGAGGCGGCGACGTCGAGGTAGCCGGCGACCTTGTCACGATGTTCCTTCGTGATCAGCGGACCCATGTCGCAGCCCTGGCGGCCGTCGCCCGTGACGACCTTGGCCATCCGGTCGGTGATCTTCGAGATCAGCTCGTCGGCGATCGACTCCGTGGCCAGCACGACACTGATCGCCATGCACCGCTCCCCCGCCGACCCGAAGCCGGCGTTGACGGCTGAATCGGCGACGAGGTCGAGGTCGGCGTCGGGCAGCACGAGCATGTGGTTCTTCGCCCCGCCCAGCGCCTGGACCCGCTTGCCGGTGGACGTGCCGCGCTCGTAGACGTACTGCGCGATCGGCGTGGAGCCGACGAACGAGATCGACGCGACGTCGGGGTGGTCGAGCAGTGCGTCGACGGCCTCCTTGTCGCCGTGGACGACATTGAACACGCCATCGGGCAGACCGGCCTCGGTCATCAGCTCGGCCATCCAGTTGGCGGCGCTCGGGTCCTTCTCACTGGGCTTGAGCACGACCGTGTTCCCGGTCGCGATCGCCAGCGGGAAGAACCACATCGGCACCATCGCCGGGAAGTTGAACGGGCTGATGACGCCGACCACGCCGAGCGGCTGGCGCAGCGAGTAGACGTCGACGTCGGTCGA
>CAYYQO010000179.1:0-6451 GCA_964473845.1 uncultured Aeromicrobium sp. | reverse complement strand
CCACGAACCTCGTCATGTTCGCGTCCTCACGCATGGCACACAAGTGCCGTCGATGTCACTCACGCGCTCCAGACTCACGTGCGACAACTGCTCGACTCAAGGCCCAGAGACGAAGTTCAGGGACCGACCAGGGGCATACCCCAGGGCGGTCAGGAGGCCTGTGGAGCGAAGGTCGAGGTCCTGGCCGCCGAGCAGAACGACTGCGACCCGGGGATGCCCCCGGGGCCGCAGTCGTCGGCGGTGGCGCGGGCGATCAGGCCAGCCAGGCGCGGTTCTGCACGAGACTCGTGCTCTCCCACCAGCGACCGAGGCCGAAGTACCGACCGGCGTGCAGCGACGCCAGCGCGAGCCCGAGGACCGCGTACACCAGGTGCTGGTCGACGACCGGGTTGAACTCCAGCGGCCAAGCGCTGAACCACAGCCCGAGGAAGAGCGCCGCCGCGCCGAACGCGGCGGGCTTGACCGCGATGCCGAGCAGGATCGCGGCGCCCGCGCCGATCGTCGCGGCCAGGTACAGCACATCGATGAGCGGGTTGCCGGCCAGCGGGGTCAGCACGGCATGGGCAGGCGCACCCTCGGCGATGCCGTGGGCCAGATAGCCCTCGGTCGCGGACGCGCCGTCGATGACCGCCTGCCCCGATTTCGTCGGGTAGCCCAGGCCGAGCACCTTGTCCAGGCCCGCCCACAGCAGGACGACGCCGAGCAGGATGCGCAGGCCGCCGAGCCAGAACGCGGCCACACCGCGTGGCTCGGCGATGGTCGTCGGCTCGATTCGTTCGGTGACGTCAGTGGTCATGATGGGGTCCTCCGATGGTTGAAAGTTAGACGAGGCTAACCTTCATCCGACCATCTGACCATATGACGCCGCTCACACCCCGTGGATCTCAGCCAGACGAGGCGCGATCTGCTCACCGAAGGCGCTGACCCAGGCGACGGGGTCCGGTCCCAGCGGCATGACACTGACCGAGTCGATCCCCAGCGCTGCATAGATCTGCATGTCGCGCAGGAATCCGTCCGGGTCCTCCACGGGGTTCCCCGACCCTTGGATCGTGCGGCGGATCGCGGCCGGATCGCGGCCGACGTCCTCACAGTGACGATCGAGCACCTCGAGCTTGTGGCGGACGACGTCCTCCCCGGCCGCGAACAGGTTGCACGCGTCGCCGTACTGCGCCACGAGACGCAACGTCTTCTTCTCGCCCATCCCGCCGATCAGGATCGGTGGGTGCGGCTGTTGGATCGGCCGGGGCTGACAGATCGTCTCGGCGAGCTGGAAGTGCGTGCCCTCGAAGGGACCGTCGTCATCACTCCACATCTGGTGACAGATCTGCAGCGTCTCCTCGAGCCGCTCGAACCGCTCGCCCAAGGGCGGGTACGGAACGCCGAGCGCATGGTGCTCGCGCTCGTACCACGCAGCGCCCAGACCCAGGATCGCGCGGCCGCCCGACAGCACGTCCAGGGTCGTGACGATCTTGGCCAGGAGCCCCGGGTGCCGATAGGTCACGCCGGTGACGAGCAACCCGAGCTTCACCCGCTCGGTGAGGCCCGCCAGATAGCCCAGGGTCGTGTAGCCCTCGAGCATCGGATCCTCGGACCGGCCGACCGACTCCATCTGGAACCAGTGGTCCATCACGGTGACCGCACTGGCACCGGACTGCTCGGCGACGCGGGCGGTTTCGGCGAGCACCGGGCCCAAGGACGCCGGCTCACCGGGAATCGTGAAGTTGAAGATGTGCGTGCTGAAGTCCATGCCGGTCAGCGTAGGCACGTCGTGCGTCCACGGCGAGCTCACCAGCGCGGCCCACCCCTCCACTTTTGGTGCGCGATCGACGCAATCTGACCGAGCGATGGTGGAACGCGTACCAAAAGTGGAGCGGGGCGGCACCTCACCTCAGACAGGCCACCACGGGTTCGATCGCGGCACGGTCGGTCAGATCCACGCTGTCGGGCTCGAGCACATCGAGCATCGCCTGGTCCTCGGGCGTGCGATCGCGCTTGGCCGACAGAGCCTTGCGGATCGCCGTCATCATCGAACGCTCCACGAACGTCAGTCGGTCACGATCCATCGCTCCCCGCAGGTGAACGACCTCGAGGCGGTCACGCAGCGGCGCCGGGAACTTCGACGCCACGAGTTCGTCGCGTTTCGTGGTCAGCGCGGGATCACTGAGCCCCACGGTCACCAACACCCAGCGCGTCGCACCGCCCCGCTCCATCGCCTGACGCAATTCACCGCTGCCGCGCAGCACCGGGCCGTAGATCGCTGCACAGAACACCACGGAATCCTGCTCGCTCAACTGCTCGGCCGAGACTTCCTCCACGGCGACGACCGGCACCGAGATCGCCTCACCTATCCATTCGGCATACTGCCGGGTCGAACCGTACTTCGAGGCATGCACCACCAGAGCACTCACGGTTCGAGGCTAGAACGACAGCAGGTTCACCCGCTGGTCCCCGGCGGGACCACCGGTAGATTGGCCCCGTGACCACGCGCCGATTGTTGCTCGTCAACGGACCGAATCTGAACCTGCTCGGCACCCGCGAGCCCGAGATCTACGGCTCCGAGACCCTGGCCGACGTCGAGGCGCTCGTGACGGCCACCGCGGCCGAGCACGGGTACGAGGTCCGTGCGATCCAGAGCAACCACGAGGGCGTGCTGATCGATGCGCTCCACGCAGCACGCCTCGACTGTTCCGGCGTCGTCATCAACCCCGGCGGCCTGACCCACACCTCGGTGGTCCTGCGCGACGCGCTCTCGGGAATATCCCTGCCGGTCGCCGAGGTTCACATCTCCGACGTGATGTCCCGCGAACCGTTCCGTCACCACTCCTACGTGGCCGAGGTGGCGGTCGTCCACGTGATCGGCGAAGGAGTCGCCGGCTACCGCACCGCGACGGACCGTCTGATCGCACACATCGAGGCCCGATAGAATAGACCGACCGACGCGCATGGGAAGGGGTTGATGTGACTTCCCACGACCTCGACGTCATCTTGCTGACGGGGTCCGGAGTCCTCATCCTCGCCGTGCTGGCGGTGCGACTGTCCGTCGGCATCGGACTGCCCTCGCTGCTCATGTACCTGGGGCTGGGCGTCCTGATCGGGTACGACGGCGCCGGCGTGCAGTTCGCCGACGCCAACATCGCCCTCGTGCTGGGCCTCTCGGCCCTCATCCTGATCCTGGCCGAAGGTGGCTTGACCACCAACTGGGAGAACATGAGGCCCGCGCTCGGGCTGGGCGTGTTGCTGGCCACGATCGGCACCACCCTCAGCGTTGGGATCGTCGCCGCCGGCGCCCATTGGATCTTCGGACTGGAATGGGAACTGGCCATCCTGATCGCCGCCGTTCTCTCACCGACCGACGCCGCCGCCGTCTTCTCGGTCCTGAGATCAGTACCGCTCAAGTCCCGCGTCTCCGGTGTGCTGGAAGCCGAGTCCGGCCTGAACGACGCCCCGATCGTCGTGCTGGTCACGGCGATCAGCGTGGGCGAGATCCACCACTACGGGGTGATCGGCTTCGTCGCGCTGGTCGTCTTCGAGTTGATCGTGGGCGCCCTGCTCGGCCTGCTGGTGGGCTGGGGCGGTGCTCGCCTGCTGCGGCGCGCGGCACTGCCGTCGGCGGGCCTCTACCCGCTCATCGTGTTCGCGGTGGCCGTGCTGGCCTACGCCCTCGCCGCGACGATCCACGCCAGCGGATTCGCCGCGGTCTATGTCGCCGCCGTGGTGCTGGGCAACACCGAACTGCCACACCGGTCGGCGACCCGGTCCTTCGTCGAGGGCATCGGCTGGCTGGCCCAGATCGGCTTGTTCGTGATGCTCGGACTGCTCGTGCACCCCAGCGACATCGAGGGATGGCACATCGTGGTCGGCATCGGCGTCGGCGCCCTGCTGACCTTCGTGGCCAGACCGGCGTCCGTCGCAGCGTGCGCTGTCTGGTTCCGCGTCGGCTGGCGAGAACAGCTGTTCATCAGTTGGGCCGGCCTGCGCGGCGCCGTGCCGATCGTACTGGCAACCATCCCGCTGGCCAATGGTGTCTCGCACTCGATCGACCTGTTCAACACGACGTTCGTCGCGGTCGTCGTCTACACCGTGATCCAGGCCGCACCGCTGGGCTGGCTCGCTCGCTGGTGCCGGGTCGAGACCGACCGCGGTCGCGACGTCGAGATCGACGCCGCACCACTGGAGCGCATCTCAGCCGACCTGCTGCAGATCCACGTGCCGTCCACGTCGAAGCTGGCCGGCGTCGAGGTCGAGGAGTTGCGCCTGCCCGAGGGCGCATCGGTCACGTTGGTCGTGCGGGACGACTCGACCCTGGTGCCGCATCGCACCACGAGGATCCGAGTGGGCGACGAGTTGTTGATCGTGACCACCCGCGAACTGCGCGAGCAGGTCGAGAGCCGACTGCGCGAGGTCGGCCGTCGTGGCCGCCTGGCCGGGTGGGAACTCAACCCGCGCCGCGCCCTGGACTGAGGCTCGGCTCGACCCGGAGATCGTCAGGGCAGCGTGATCGAGGGAACGCAGACCGAAACGTCCCGTCCGGCCTTGATCTTGGTGTTCGCCTTCTTCAGGCCCTGGTAGTCGGGACCGACCAGGATCGAGATGCCGTCCTCGGCCTCGAAGTCGGGGGCCATGTAGTCGACCTTGCCCTTGAACTGCGCGCCCACGAGCCTGGCGCGCGGATCCTTCGCGTCCTGGACCAGCACCGTGAGATTCTTCGCTTTCAGCTTGCCAGGATTGTTGCTGGCCTGACCACCGAGGAAGCCCCGTCGTTCGAGGTTGATCTTGACCCGGTTGGCCAAACCGGCCCGATTGCTGGCGTTGTAGACGTGCACCATCACGAGGTTGCTGCTCAGCACCTCGCCCTGCTTGATGACGCGCGTCTCGCACGCGGCTTCCTCGGCGACCGGTTCGGGCGAGTCGAACGCGAGGCTGACGCCCAGCATCGTGCCGCCGATGAACACGCCCGCGGCACCCGTGACGACGAGCGCCTGGATCGCCTTGCTGCTCATGACTGTTTGCCGATCGTGTGGACCCGCGCGTGGACCATCGTGCGCTGCTGCAGCGCGGAGCGCAGGGCTCGGTGCAGACCGTCTTCGAGGAACAACTCTCCCTGCCAGCCGACGACGTGCGCGAACAGGTCACCGAAGTAGGTGGAGTCGCTGTCGAGCAGGGTCTCGAGGTCGAGCGTGGTCTTGGTGGTGGTCAGATCGTCCAGGCGGACCTGCGTGGGCGCAATGGCAGCCCACTGACTCTGGGTCAGTCCATGGTCGGGGTACGGCCGCCCGTCCCCCACGCGGCGAAAGATCACGCCGTCAGTCTAGATGCCCCATCACAGACTTGGGTCCATCGGCGGATCGACCGCGGTTCGTGGACGTCCACGTGCCGAGCCGACGCGGGTACGGATCGGCCGGGCTAACCTGAGCAGCACCGGCCGTCGACGAAGCTGCAGCCCGGACCGGGAACTGACGAAGAGGTGAGTCGATGCGTTCGGCGATGGCAGGACTGGCGGCGGGAGCCGTGTTGGCGAGCGGACTCGCGGCCCCCGTGCTCACCTCGGTACCGGCGCAGGCGGCCGAGACGACCTACGTGAAGAAACGGATCGTCGTGGGCAAGACCTCTCAAGGGCGCAAGATCGTCGCGTACTTCCGGGGCGACCCGAAGGCGAAGCGTGTGGCCCTCGTGCTGGGCCAGATGCACGGCGACGAACCCGCCGGGCGCCGCACCGCGATGTACATCGTCGAACGGTTGCGCGTGAAGCCCGGCACCGGCCTGTGGGTCATCCCGACGATGAATCCCGACGGTCGTGCGAAGGGAACGCGCACGAACGCCCGCGGCGTCGACCTGAACCGCAACTGGCCGACGAGCGGTTGGATCAAGGGCACGAAGGGTTCGCGCACGTACGGCGGCCCGAAGAAGGGCAGCGAGCGCGAGACCAAGGCGATGATGCGCTTCCTGAAGAAGTACAAGCCCCGCTACATCGCCTCACTGCACCAGCCGCTGAACGGCGTGGGCAAGTCCGGCAAGAACGTCGCCTACGAGAAGCGGCTGGCGAAGTACCTGGGGCTCAAGCGCAAGTACTTCGGCGTCGCCCAGGGCAAGGGCACGTCACCAACGCTGACGGGTTGGTACAACCACTACCTCGGCAAGCACGGCACGGCAATCACGGTCGAATACACGCGCACGCCCTCGAGGCGGTTCGTCGGGGTCAAGGCCAGCCACGCCCTGCTGCGCGCGGCGTACGTCCATCCCTGGTACTGAGCCGGGGTCTCGATACGTCATCTCGCAAGCTCGCTGACTACTCGACCGTCGGGCTCGTCGGCGATCGAGTAGCTCTGCGAGGAACGAGCAGGCATATCGAGATCCCAGAACGGAAGGACCCCTCGCGTACCCGGCAGGGACCACTGACCCTTGCTGCATTCCTGCCCTGGGGGAGTTGGGTGATGTGCCGCCACGCGAGGGG
>CAYYQO010000178.1:0-6486 GCA_964473845.1 uncultured Aeromicrobium sp. | reverse complement strand
CCATTCACGATTCCTCAGCCGTGCAACAGCCCCCATCTACGAGGTGGAGACGTCCAAAGATCTGAAGCAAATGGCATCGAAGGTGCTGACGAAGGCCTTGACCTTTCAGTCCCCCGTTGCCCGGAGCAACTTCGAGCGGCTGCGCCGTGTCCATCCCGGCGAGTCACCTGAAGGGTTGGCAAAGCGAGTCACCAAGTACTACTTGGCAACCGTGACGGCCTCTGGGGGCGCTGCTGGTGGTGCAGGAATCTTTCCGGGAGCGGGACTTCCAGCTGCCGGCATTGATGTTGTCGCGTTCACAGAAGCGTCCGTTCTCTACGTACTGACGTTGGCAGAAATTCACGGCATTCATCCGGAGGACGTCGAGAGACGCCGACTGCTCGTTCAAACGGTGCTGATCGGTGATGCGGCGATCAGCGCTCTCAACAAGGGTGCGGAGCGGAGCGTTCCCTACTGGGGTCGCCAAATCGTGAGCGCGATCCCGATGAGCGCAGTCAATCGGGCAAACAAGATGCTCGGCCCGCGATTGAACACGAAGTACGGGACGAAGCAGGGAGTCTTGGTATTGAGCAAGCAGATCCCCCTCGGGCTCGGTATAGGAATCGGGGCGGGAGCCAATCACCTCACGGGACGATTGATCGTGAAGTCCGCCAAGCGAGTCTTCGGACCCGCTCCGGAGACCTTTGAGGCGAGATCAGTCGGGTCTGAACTCGTTGTCGACCTTGAGGGCACCGATCCTGTCGGGTAGCCACCGAGGGAACGGACTTGACCATGTGTAGATCTTGTTCTCGGGTAACCGCCTTACGCATGCGAACAGGCCTCTGACCAGCGAAAACATTGCGTTTGATAGCGAAGACATGTGTAAGTGCGTACATACTGGCGTCCCACTTACACAAGTTTCCAGAGAGGCCTCTGGGTGCTACCCGAGTTGTGGATCCGACCGTTCCTGCGCATCTTGGCGAGCAGATTGGTGATCTTGTTGCGCTTCTGGGTGTCGTCGAGGGCGTCACTCAACTTGTCCCAGAGCAACTCATTGATGTTCTGTCTGCTCGCCCCGCCAGTTCCGGACAAGTAGTCCAAGACAAGTTTGGCGTAGAAGTCATCGGACTGTGCACGGGTTCGGACGTACTCGGCCATGGTGTCCGTCGCAGCAGCCACGACCGAGGACACGTGCAAATGAGGGCTTCGTCCCTCGATCAGGTGGGCACGCCTGAGCCGTGCAGCGGCCTCCTTGCTGATGCGCATCTTCTTCTGGACGCGGTCCAGGGCAAGGACATCCTCCAACGGTAGGTCGGCATGTTGCATCAACTGCTCGCTGTAGTTGGTGTCGATGGCCGCGCCGTAGATCGTCAGCTTCACCTCGTGCGGGTTGCCGAGGTCGTAGTCCGGTAGCGGGAGGAACCGCTTTACCTGAGACAAGTTGATCCGCTGGACGCCGAGCCCCATGCGGTCGATCATGTTGAGCTCGGTCATCGCGTTGACCAAGAACGGATTGCGGTACTTCTTCGGCAGGCGCGTGTCCGTCACGTAGTCCTCAGGGGTTCCGTCGAAGAACGAACCGGCATTCTCCAGGACGACCCGATCGACATGCTCGACGACGGTGATGCGGGATCCGGTGCGGTAATCGGCGTGCGCCACGCAGTTGTGGATCGCCTCCAGCACGCTCCTTCGGTCGTACTTCTGGATCTCGGTCTGGATGAGTGTTCCGGGAGGAAGCATGCGGACTTGGACGTTCCGGATGCGTTCGTTCACCTTGCTGGTGTTGAGGAGGAACGGTAGTCCGAAGTGCTCGTATGCCTGCTCCGCGCCTGTCAGTTTCCACGTGATCTCGGCTAGGAGTGGAGAGAGCAGGTGGGATGCCTCCGCCTTGCCGAGCAGAAGGACCGCGGCGCGCGTGATGCCTCGGTCGATAGTGAGCTGGGCGCGTTCGAGAAACTCCTCGTCGCTCCATCCAGTGGTCTCGTTGGAATCGAGATTCGGGTGCCGAGTGGCGAAGGCGATCCGAGCTGCAGCGATGGCATCCGGGTCGAGGTGATCGAGGGTGGCGTTCGGAATCACCACCGCCGACCAGTCGTCGCCCGCGTCCTGCTTCCGCATCTCGTCGAGCTTTGTGAGCGGCAAAGATCCGAGGCTCTCGCCATGGCGGGCGTAGTAATGGCCGTTCCACGAGATGGGTATTCCTCGAGGTGCCGGAGGGACTTCGAAGAGCAGGACTCGTCCGTTGGGATGGTCGAGTTCGTGGATCTCGTGGAAGGAGGTCCGCGGTTCTGTGCTTCCGGCGATCTCGTTCTTCAGCGCTTGGAGTCGATCCAGCTGTGGACGGAAGTCACTCCCGATGACTCGTCGTGTCTTGTCTTCCACGCCGAACACCAGCCATGCCCGGTCGGCGCTGTGGAGGTTCGCCTCGTTCGAAAGAGCCGAGAAGTACTTGCCGATGTCGGACGTGGAGTACTTGTCGCCTCCGGACTTGAACTCGATGACCTCGTTCTCCCAGGTCGCGAGGAGCTCGTCGAGCAAAGCGCTCAGTTCATTGGGTGTCACACGTGCTCCGTCCGGTTGCTCGCCCACTGGTCGTAAGTGTCGCCGATCCGCTCGGCCAACTCCTTGTCCCGGTCGAGTGTCGCGTGCTGGTAGATCGCCATCGCGGCTTGGGAGGCGTGGCCGGCCCGGGCCTGGAGTTCGGCTGCGGTGGCGCCGTGCTGGCCGGCGAGGGTGAGTGCGGTGTGGCGCAGGTGGCGGATCGTCAGGTCCGGCCGGCCGGCCTTCGCTCGGGCCGGGCGGTAGCGGTCCATCAGGTAGCGGACACTCATGTGGTCGGTGCGATCGCCGGGGAACAGCAGACCGGTCGGGCCCGGGGCAGTGTGTTCGAGAAGGTGCGCCTGCATCATTGAGAGGAACGGCGGCGGGACGTGCACAGTGCGCACCCCGTTGCGGCTCTTCGGTGCGCTGATCGTTCGTCCGCACCCGGGGCATGCTCCCGGCGCGGAGTGATCGGCGTCCTTGTCGACTTTGCGAGCGACGTCGATTCGACCGGTGAGACCACCAACGTCCGACCGGCGAAGTTCGAGCAACTCACCCTCCCTCAGCCCGACGAAGGCAGCGAGCACGATGAAGAGCCTCAGCCGTTCGGGCATCGCGTCAACGATGACTGCAAGCTCGTTGAACGTGGCGGGGACAGCGACGCGCTTCACCGGCGCGCTGCTCGCGCCGCGGATCTTCGGCGGAGCTCGGTCGATCAGCTCCTCCTCCTCTGCCGCCCGCATGATCGACCGCAGAAGGCGGTAGGCGGCGGCGTTGGTGGACGTCGTCTTCGTGTCTAGGGAGGCACGCCACGTCTTGACCTCCTGGAGCGTCACGTCGCGCAGGGCCATCTCCCCGAAGTAAGGCAGCAGGCATGTGACCAGCAACGACTCGTAGCCACGCACAGTGTTCGGCCGAAGGCCGCGCTCCTTCAGATAGCGGTCCGAGAACGCGCCAAAGGTGTTGACTTGCGCCTCGCGCTCACGCCGCTCAGCGGCCGCCTTGCGGACGGCTGGCGGGCTCCATTCGTCCCGATCGAGGAGGGCCCGCTCCATGGAGAGCCAAGCCTCGGCATCCATCTTGGTCCCGAAGCTGCGGGAGAACCGCGAGCCGTCGGCCACGGCGTACCGTGCCCGGTAGGAGACGCCAGCAGCGCCAACACGTCGTTCCACCTCACCGAAGGCCCGGCGCCGTGCCATCAGATACCCTCCTTATTGGGTTCTTGGGGGAATGTCCCCCAAACTCCATGCTGCCACAGCCCCCTGTCATTTCAACAATGGTTGGGAGGTCGTGTGGGGGAAACAACGGCGGTTCAAGTCGATTTCTGTCCACGTGTGACCTTGGGATTCCGGTAAATTTGCCCCACGGGAGAGGAAGAATTCTGCTTTGCAAGCAGGGGGTTAGGAGTTCGAGTCCCCTAGGCTCCACCACTCATCAGCGTCCGACCTTCTTCGTCGGCTTGCTGACACGCGCGGCCTTCACGTAGCCCAACTTCGTGCCCGTCGCTCTGACCGTGATCCGCTTGCCGACCTGAGCCTGCTTCAGCTTGAGGGTCTTGGACTTCGCACCCTTGATCGCCTTCCCATTCGCGTACCAGCGGTAGGACTTCGCCACCGTGCCCGGTCCCCACGTACCCGGCTTCGCGGTGAGCTTGTTGCCGACCTTCGTCGCACCGGCGATCGCCGAGCCGTTGGCGTACCACTGGCGCGTGAACGTTAGACCCGTCGGCGACCACGTGCCGGTCGACGAGACGAGCGCTCTGCCGACCTTGGGAAGACCTGAGATGGTCGGAGTCGCGGGGACGATGGCCGGTGCCGAGCAACCGGCGCCGCTCACGAAAGCAGAGCCGGTCAGCACGATGCCATGACCATCGATCACGACCCGCCACGCGAACGCGTCGCCCGAGGCCGGAGCGTAGGAACCGAAGCTCAGGTGGTCCGCGTCGACCTCGTAACTGTGCTCAGCGTGACCGGCGACCACCGAGACACCGGAGGAGGTCTGAACGTAGTCGTTCGGCCCGGCGCCGTAGTCATGGCGACCCGCGACCGCACCGGAGAAGCCCGGCAGGTCACTGAAAGTGAAGGAGACCCGGAGGTAGTTCTCGAACTTCTCACCAGTGTCCTTGCAGAACAAGGTGATCGTCCACGAACCGGTCGCAGCGGAGGCGGGCACGGCGGCGACGAGCATCGCAGCGCCGGCCAGGCACATCGCCATGGCCGCGCGGATCAGCCGATTGACCATGGCTGCCTCCAGGTCCCTGTCCGGGCAGTGTCTCGCCGTGTCTCGCCTGCGTCAACCATCGGAACCACGCTCCTGGACTCACCTACCCAAGATGAGCAGTGATGCCGCGTGGTGATGCTCCGATGCTGCGAGCATCCCGAGTCGGCCCGCCCGGAGTTCTCCCCAGGTGTGGGCATCCCTGTGGAGAACTACACGGGTGTAATTCGCACGACGTGCCGGAACGCCAGTGCTGCGGAGCCTTGATCACACGTGCGGCAGGATCTCTCCTGCGCCACGAGCTCCAAGTGCTCCAGGTCCGACAGGTCCAGCACCTGCAGGTAGACCCGCGAAGTGCCGGCTTCGGCGTACGTGCCGATCTTCTCGAGGATCTCGGCCGGCGTTCCCGCGAGGCCGTTCTCGCGCAGTTCGTCGACCTCACGACCGATCGCCTTGGCGCGGCGCGCGATCTCTGCCTCGTCCGACCCGGCGCACAGGACGAGCGCGTTCGAGTAGACGAGCGAGTCGGGATCGCGTTCGATCGCTTCGGCGGCGGCCCGCACGCGAGCGAACTGCGTACGCGAGTTCTCGACCGAGTTGAACGGCATGTTGAACTCGTCGGCGAAACGCGCCGCAAGCTCCGGGGTCCGGCGCTTGCCGTTGCCGCCGATGATGACCGGGATCTTGTCCTGGGCGGGCTTCGGCAGGGCGGGCGAGTTCTCGAGTGAGTAGTGCTCGCCGGCGAACGAGAACGAACCCGAATCATCCGTCCACAGGCCGGTGATGATCTGGAGTTGTTCCTCGAGCCGGTCGAACCGTTCAGGCGTGCCGGGGAAGGGGATTCCGTAGGCACGGTGTTCGTCGTCGAACCAACCGGCCCCCAGTCCGAACTCGACACGGCCGCCACTCATCTGGTCGACGCCGGCGACGCTGACCGCGAGAGGTCCGGGCAGCCGGAACGTCGAACTCGTGACCAGGGTTCCGAGCCGGATCGTCGAGGTGTCGCGCGCCAGGCCGGCCAGCGTGATCCACGCGTCGGTGGGGCCGGGCAGCCCGTCGCCACCCATCGCGAGGTAGTGGTCTGAGCGGAAGAAGGCGTCGAAACCGCACCGCTCCGCCTCGAGCGCCACGGCGAGGAGGTCGTCGTACGAGGCGCCCTGCTGTGGCTCGGTGAAGATCCGGAGCCGCATCAGGCGCGGTCGGTGTCGTCGTCGGCTTCCCCACCGAAAGCGGCCTCGGCATCGGCCTTCGCGTCGAGCGCATCGGCCGCCGCATGCAGATCGTCGGCCTCGTTGCCGAGTTCATTGGCCTCTGCGGCGAGGTCGTCGGCCGTCTGCTCGTCCCCACCGAAGGCGACTTCGGCATCGGCAGCTGCCGCCGCCACGTCGGCATCGGCAGCGAGGTCGTCGGCCGTCGTGCGAATCGAGTTGGCCGTGGCGGCATCCGTGTCCGGATCGTCCGGTGCGGCGAAGTCGGCGGCGGTCTTGACCTTCTCGGTCACGACGCTCGTCACGTCCTTGGCCGTCTCGGCCACGCGGTGGCCCACGTCGGCGGCCGCGTGCTTCGCGGTCTCCTGCGCCTTGTCGACCGTGGACTGCACGGGATCGGTGTTCCACACCTTCTCGGCCTGGTGCTTGATCTGCTCGTAACGAGCGCGACCGGCACGGGTTCCAAGGACGTATCCGACGGCGACGGCCGCCAGCAGCGCGAGCTTCTTCACAAGAGGTCACTCCTAGTCGAGGTGGGTTC
>CAYYQO010000177.1:0-6570 GCA_964473845.1 uncultured Aeromicrobium sp. | reverse complement strand
CCAGCGGGTCAACAACGTCGACGACGTCGTCAAGGTCGGTGACAAGATCCAGGTCCAGATCGCCGAGGTCGGCGACCGCGGCAAGCTCTCGCTGGTCCCCGTCACCGAGAAGGATGACGAGGCGGCCGAGGAGCCGGCTGACGCCTGATCCTGCTTCACGACGAAGCCCCGCCCTCCTGGGCGGGGCTTCGTCGTTGTCGGTGACGAGCCGTCCGAGATCCGGTCCGGAACCGGGGGAGGTCGTCATCCGAAGTAAAGTGCACAAAGTCAATCAACTTAGGACGATAGGTGCACACATGTCCCGTCAACTCCACCTGGGTGGCTTCCAAATCGCCTCGCACGTCACTCATTCCCATGCGGCGTGGCGGCACCCCGGCTCCGACACCGACTTCCTGCGCGCCGACTACTGGAAGCGCATCGGGCGCACCCTGGAGCGTGGCAAGTTCGACTTCGTCTTCTTCGCCGATCTGCTCGCCGTCCCCACCAACTACGGAGGGGACGAGCGCGAAGCGCTGCGCCGGGGCACCCAGGCCAGCGCGACCCTCGACCCGTCCCTGGTGGCGAACACGATCGCATCGGTCACCGACCATCTCGGCATCGCGATCACCAAGAGCACGACCTACTTCCACCCCTTCGAGCTGGCGCGGATCTTCGCCACGCTCGATCACCTCAGTGACGGGCGTGCGGCCTGGAACATCGTCACGTCGCTGAGCGCCTCCGAGGCGCAGAACTTCGGTCTGACGGACGTGATCGACCATGACCTGCGCTACGACCGCGCCCAGGAGTTCGTCGAGGCAGCCGTCGCCCTGTGGAACAGCTGGGACGACGACGCGCTGGTGCTCGACAAGGAGTCCGGTACGTTCGCGGACCCCGACAAGGTGCGCGCGGTCAACCATGACGGGCTCTTCTACAAGACCCGCGGGCCACTGCCGACGCCCAGGTCGCCGCAGGGACGCCCGGTCCTGATCCAGGCCGGCTCATCCTCGAAGGGCAAGGATTTCGCCGCCCGGTGGGCTGATGTGATCTTCGAGATCGACCCGACGCCCGAAGGCCGCCGCGCCTACTACGCCGACGTCAAGAGCCGGGCGACCAATGCCGGCCGGAACCCCGACGACATCAAGATCTTCCCGTCCTTCATCCCGTTCGTCGGTGAGACGCGCTCGATCGCTGAGCAGAAGCAGGCT
Organism: uncultured Aeromicrobium sp.; assembly: GCA_964473845.1. Taxonomy (GTDB): domain Bacteria; phylum Actinomycetota; class Actinomycetes; order Propionibacteriales; family Nocardioidaceae; genus Aeromicrobium. The sequence continues at coordinate 5,386 of CAYYQO010000177.1, read as the reverse complement.
TTCCACAACGAGCTGGCCGACCCGATCTCCGGTCTGATGACGTTGTCCGTGCACACCAACCACGACTTCTCGACGTACGACCTCGATGCTCCGGTCGAGGACGTGCAGGTCTCCGGGACCCAGGGGCTGTTCGACGTCGCACGCAGGCTCAGCGAGCGCGACAACCTGACCCTGCGCGACATCGGCGAGCTCTACGCGCGTGGTGTGCTGCTCCCGCAGTTCGTGGGCACCGCCGCCGACATCGCGGACCAGATCGAGGCCAGCTTCAACGGCGGTGAGGCCGATGGTTTCATCCTCTCCGCAGCCCAGAGTCCCGGTACGTTCGACGACTTCGTCGACCAGGTCGTGCCCGAGCTCCAGCGCCGTGGTCTGTTCCGCACGGAGTACACCGGCAGCACGTTGCGCGAGAACCTCGGGCTGGGCGCCGACCGTCCGTCAGGCAAGCTGCAGGAGCCGGCTGACGCCTGATCCTGCTCGACGTCGGGGCCCCGCGCCTCCGGGTGTGGGGCTTCGTCGTTCCCGCGGGCGAGGGGAAGCCGAATGTCGACCTGGTGGACCAAGTGGACCAGGTGGACTAATCTCGACCCATGACGATTTCGGTGAACATCCACGAGGCGAAAACCCAGATGTCGAAACTGGCGCGGGCGGTCGAGGCCGGCGAGACCGTCATCGTGGCGCGGGCCGGCGTCCCGATCATGGAATGGCGCTCGGTGCGACCACGTGTTCCGATCTTCGGGGCACGACCTGATTTCGGTGGCCCGAACTGGGGCGAGGCCTTCACCGACGAGGCCGATGCTGAAGTACGTGCCATGTTCGACGATCAGGAGATGTGACGAGTGCTGCTGCTCGACACGCACGTCCTGCTGTGGGCAATCCGGGGTGAAGAACGTCTCGGAACGCAGACGCGTGAACTGATCGCCACCCATCACCCGGCCTACTACTCCTCGGTCAGTCTGTGGGAGATGACGATCAAGGCGATGAATGGCCGCCTGGACATCCCGGCCGACTCGACCTCGTTTCTCGATGAGGTGGGGCTGCGGCAGATGCCGTTCGTGGCCGAGCACGCCGAGGCGCTTCGTGAGCTTCCGGAGTTGATCGGTCACGACCCGTTCGACCGTGCTCTCGTGGCGCAGGCAGGCTCTGAGGGACTGATGTTCCTCACTGCCGACCGCCGACTGCTCGGGTTGGGCAAAGACTGGATCGTCGACGCCATGCACTGAGCGTGGGAGCGCTCCCAAAAAGTTCTTGACGTAGACATGTGATGCAGGACACACTGAATGGGAGCGCTCCCATGAACGGGTGGGGGACCGACGGAAGGCATCACGTTGAATCTCACACGACGGATCGCAGCCTCCCTCGCCACCGTCGTCGCCCTGGGTGGCCTGGCCGCCTGCGGTGACGACAGCGGAAGCGACGGAGACGACATCACCTTGCGGGTGAACCTGTTCGGCAAGTTCGGGTACTCCGAGGCGTACAAGAAGTTCGAGGCGGCCAACCCGGGCGTCAAGATCGTGGAAACGGCCGAGGGCGACCTCGGCAAGTACAACACCAAGTTGACCCAGCAGATCGCCGCCGGTGGGGAAGCCGGCGACGTGGTCGCGATCGAGGAAGGCCAGACCGTCGCCTTCCTGCAGGCAGCGGACAAGTTCGTCAACCTGCAGGACGAGGGCGGCAACGATCTCCAGGATCGCTGGCTGCCATGGGTCTGGGACAAGGCGACCACGGCCGACGGCAAGACCACGATCGGTTACGGGACCGACGTCGGAGGCCTGGCCATGTGCTATCGCCGAGACCTGTTCGAGAAGGCGGGCCTGCCCACCGATCGCGCCGAGGTCGGACAGCTCTGGCCCACGTGGGACGACTTCATCGCCACGGGCAAGAAGTTTCAGCAGGGGATCGGCGACGAGAAGGTCGGCTTCATCGACTCGACGACGAACACCTACAACTCGATCCTCATGCAACAGGGCGAGTACACGTACTTCGATCGTGACGACAACCTCGTGATCGACAGCAACCCGGCGGTCAAGACGGCGTGGGACTACGCCGTCGAGATGACCGACGCCGGGCTGTCGGCCCAACTCAAGGCGTTCAGCGACGAATGGAACGCGGGCTTCAAGAACGGCTCGTTCGCCGCAGTCGCCTGCCCGGCGTGGATGACCGGCTACATCGTGGACCAGTCCGGTGAGGAGAACGCCGGCAAGTGGGACATCGCCACGGTCCCCGGTGGCGGCGGCAACTGGGGTGGCTCCTGGTTGGCCGTGCCGCAGACCAGTAAGCACCAGGAGATGGCCATCAAGCTCGTCGACTACCTCAGTGATGAAGAGGGCCAGCTGCTCGCCTTCGAGGCCGAGGGTCGATTGCCGTCCCTGCCGGCACTGTTCGACAAGCCAGAGTTGAAGGACGCGACGAACGAGTACTTCAACGATGCTCCCGTCGGCGAACTCTTCGTCGCTGGTGCGTCCAAGCTCGAGCCGGTGTACCTCGGTGCCAAGAACGTCCCCGTCCGCGATGCGGTCGAGAACGCCCTGCGCAGCGTCGAGAACGGTGAGGTCGCTGCCGCCAAGGGCTGGGACGACGCGGTAGCCGCAGCCCAGAAGGCCGCGCGCTGACGCACCCTGTCGCGGTCGGTGTCCGCGTCCGTTCCTCCAAGGGACGCGGACACCGACTGCCCACGTTCGGACCCGACATCGGAGAGGATCTCGTCATGGCACGCAAGCGGCTGGCACGGCAGCAGGGCGCGGGACTCGCGTTCGTCTCGCCGTACTTCGTCGTCTTCGCCGTGTTCGGCCTCTTCCCGTTGGTCTACACGGCCTGGGTCTCGCTGCACGAGTGGACCCTGCTGGCGGGCAAGGTCGAGTTCGTCGGCCTGGCGAACTACCGAGAACTCCTGGTCGACTCGTCGTTCTGGCGAGCCCTGGTCAACACCTTCGGCATCTTCATCCTGGCCACGGTGCCGCAGCTGATCTTCGCAACGGTGCTGGCCCAGATGCTCAACACCGGCCTGCGCGCCCGCACGTTCTGGCGCATGAGCGTGCTGCTGCCGAACGTCACCTCGGTCGCGGCCGTGGGCATCATCTTCGGGCTGATCTTCGCGCGGGACTACGGCATCGCGAACTGGTTCCTGGGCATGTTCGGCATCGAGAACATCGACTGGCGAGCACATCGCTGGTCGTCGTGGCTGGCCATTGCCACGATGGTCGACTGGCGTTGGACCGGCTACAACGCGCTCATCCTGCTGGCCGCCCTGCAATCGGTGCCGAAGGACCTGTACGAGGCGGCGCGGATCGACGGGGCGTCCGCGTGGCGGCAGTTCCGGTCGATCACGGTGCCCATGCTGCGGCCGACCCTGATCTTCGTCACGATCATCGCCACGATCGGCGGTATCCAACTCTTCACCGAGCCACTGCTGTTCAACAGCGGCGCGAACGCGATCTCGGGTGGCAACCGCGGCCAGTTCCAGACGGTCGCGATGTACCTCGTCCAGGAGGCGTTCACGGGGCAGCGTTTCGGATACGCCTCCACGATTGCGTGGGTCCTGTTCCTCATCATCGCCGTCGTCTCGGCGATCAACCTGATGCTGCTGCGGCGCATCCGATCGGCGGACTGAGATGAGCGTTCGCACCCGCACGTCCGGCGTCTCGCCGCTGATGTACGTCACCCTCGCTCTGGTGGCGATGCTGTCCGTCGCGCCGTTGTACTTCATGCTGGTCATGGCGTCACGGGCCAACAGCGACATCTTCAACATCCCGCCGCCGCTGGTGCCCGGCGACCAGCTGGCCGCCAACATCGAACGGGTCTTCGCCAACGACGACGTCCAGTTCCTGCAGGCTCTGATCAACACCGTGCTGGTCGCGACGACCGCGACGATCGCCGTCGTCGTGACGTCGGCGCTGGCCGGGTTCGCCTTCGCGAAATTGCGGTTCCGCGGCCGCAACGTCCTGCTGGTCGTCGTCGTGGCGACGATGATGGTCCCGGTCCAGCTCGGGCTGATCCCGCTCTACATGCTCATGACCAAGATCGGCCTGGCCGGTGGTCTGGCCTCGGTGACCCTGCCCTTCCTGGTCAGTGGCTTCGGCGTCTTCTTCATGCGTCAGTACGCATTGCAGGCGATCCCCGACGAGCTCATCGAGGCTGCCCGGGTCGATGGTGCGTCCACGCTGCGGATCTTCCGCTCGATCGTGTTCCCCGCGTTGCGCCCGGCCGCCGCGGTCCTGGGGCTGTTGACGTTCATGGAGCGGTGGAACGACTTCCTGTGGCCTTACATCTCCTTGGATTTCAACCACCCGACCGTGCAGGTGGCCCTGTCGCGGCTGTCCGGCGGCTACTACACCGACCAGGCGCTGGTCATGGCCGGCACCCTCATGGGCACCGTGCCGCTCGTGGTGGTTTTCATCGTGTTCGGCCGCCAGATCGTCGGCGGCATCATGGAAGGCGGAGTGAAGTCATGAACGATCTCAGCGGACGATTCGATCCGGACTTCGTCTGGGGCGTGGCCACCTCGGCCTATCAGATCGAGGGGGCCACGACCGAGGACGGCCGGGGGCCGTCGATCTGGGACACGTTCGCCGCGCAACCGGGCCGGACCTTCCAGGGCCACGACGGCGAGGTGGCGGTCGACCACTACCACCGATGGCCGCAGGACGTGGCGCTCGTGCGGGACCTCGGTCTGGACGCGTACCGCTTTTCGATCGCGTGGCCACGGATCCAGCCGGAGGGCAAGGGCCGGGTCGAGCCGCGTGGACTGGCGTTCTACGACCGGCTCGTCGACGGCCTGCTGGAGGCCGGGATCGAACCGTGGCCGACGTTGTTCCACTGGGACCTCCCGCAGTCGCTCGAGGACGCCGGTGGTTGGCCCGTCCGCGAGACGGCCGAGCGGTTCGCCGACTATGCCGAGATCGTGGCCGATGCGTTGGGCGACCGGGTCCAGAACTGGACGACGTTGAACGAGCCGTGGTGTGCCGCCTTCCTGGGGTACGGATCGGGGATCCACGCCCCGGGCAGGACCGATCCCGCGGCAGCGCTGGCCGCTTCGCACCACCTGCACCTGGCCCATGGGCTGGCCGTGCCCCGGCTGCGCCGGGGACGCCCTCAGGCGCAGGTGGGCATCACCTTGAATCTCTACGCCGTCTCGCCGACGGACGACTCGGGCCGCCACGACGACGTGGCGCGCCGGATCGACGGACTGATGAACCGGTGGTTCCTCGACCCGTTGCTGCTCGGCCGGTATCCCGAGGACGTCCTGCGCGACGTCGCCGGGGTCGGCGGCACCGACGTGATCCGCGACGAGGACCTGCCGGTGATCGCGGCGCCGCTGGACTTCCTGGGCGTCAACTACTACACGCGCCATGTCGTGGCGGCGAGCCCGTGGCCGGGCAGCGCCGAGGTC
>CAYYQO010000176.1:0-6583 GCA_964473845.1 uncultured Aeromicrobium sp. | reverse complement strand
TCTTCGCCGTACCAGAGCTCGACGAGCGAGCGTGAGATCGAGACCTTGTGCGGCGGCAGGACGAGTTGCTCGGTCTTGATCGCCTCGAGCAGCTCGTCGCGGGTGAACCAGCGCGCCTCGGCGATCTCGAGTTCGTCCACGGTGATCTCGGGGTTCTGCGTCGTCGCCACGAACCCCAGCATCAGGCTCTGTGGGAACGGCCACGGCTGGCTGGCCACGTAGGTCGCCTGGTCGACGACGACACCAACCTCTTCGGCCACCTCGCGACACACCGCGTCCTCGAGCGTCTCGCCCGGTTCGACGAATCCGGCCAACGTCGAGAAGCGGCCCTCGGGCCATTGCGGGTTCCGGGCCAGCAGGGCGCGGTCGTCGCTGTCGGTGACGAGCATGATCACCGCCGGGTCCGTACGCGGATAGTGTTCGGCGCCGCATCCGGGGCAGGTGCGCAGATGACCTGACTGCGCGGTGACCAACTGCGTGCCGCAGCGAGGGCAGAACCGGTGCGCCTGCAGCCAGCGGGCCAGCCCCACCGCATGGATCGCCAGCGAGAGTTCATCGGGGCTGAGCAACGGCGCCAACACCCGGACACTGACCGGGGCCAGCTCGGAATCCACCCGCGAAACCGCGACGGCCGCATACGTCGTGCCGTGCTGTTCACCGAGCAGGATCCACTCGCCTTCGGGCGCCTCGTCGACCGTCACCCAGCGCAGGGCGGGACCGTCGATCGTGGCGACGTGTTCACCGCCCAGAACCAGCACCTTGACGTCGGATGTCTTCCACAGCGCCTCGTCCCGACGAAGATTGCCGGTGCGGTCGTGCCGAGCCCGGTCGAATGCGAATTCCACGCTTCACCGTAACCCGAGGCGGACTTCAAGTTCGGCGCGGTCGGGCAGGTCGTCGAAGGTGTCCGACCGATCAAGTCGCACGTAGTGGAACGTCCCGATCACGCACTCGGGTTCGATCCCCTGCAATTCGGCCCAGGCCAGCCGATACAGCGCCAACTGCAGCGGGTCGGCGTCGGCGGCGCGGTTGGTCTTCCAGTCGACGACCTCGAATCCGTCGCGACCATCGGGCAGGACCGTCGGGAACACCGCGTCGATCCGACCGATGATCTGCTGACCGGCCAGCCGCAGCGTAAAGGGCGTCTCGATCGCGACCGGCTCACGGCCTGCGAACGGACCGGACTCGAACGCCTCCTTGAGCGCCTCGAGGTCGGACTCGTCGACGACTTCGGTATCCCCGCGGCCGGGTAGTTCGTCGGGATCGAGCAGGGTCTGCTGGCCATAGCGCGCCTCGATCCACGCGTGGAATCGGGTGCCGAAGCGGGCCGCGGCTGATGGCTGACGCGGCATCGGGCGGGCCAACGCCGCCACGAACCGCTGCTCGTCACCGGCCAGTGCCAGGGCATCGGTCGCCGAGAGCGACGCGGGCAGGTCGACCCGGATCTCGCGCTCGTGCCGGGTGCGAGCCTCCTCGAGCAACAGGTCGAGGTCGGCGCGCAGTTCGACCAGTCGATCGTCGGCCTCGGGCACCGGGCGCTCACCGGCCGCCAGCTCCGCACGCACCGCCTCGGCGAGCACGGCACGCCGGTCAAACGGGGCCAACTCCACCGGCCACGGCACCGACTGATCGACCAGGTGCGGATTCTGCTCGTCCTCCGGTGGCTCGGCCGCCCAGACGACGGGCTCGATTTCGCGTTCGGCCAGCCAATCGCGAATGTCGACCAGGAATGCCGACTCCGGGCGCGGCTTCAACTGGGTGCGACCCCAGCGATGCCCGCTGATGTGCAGTCTGCGCCGCGCCCGCGTGAAGGCCACATAGGCCAGCCGGATCTCTTCCATGAGCCCGTCGCGCCGGGTGTCGGCCTCGAACTGCTTCTTCGCGTCGCTGCCGAAGTCCGGCAGCCGGGGCACGAAGTTGACGTCACCGCGCAGGGCGGCCGGCAGCGCCTTGGCCACGGTGGGCCACCGCGAGCGGCCCCGCGCACTGGGGAACACGGTGCCCGCGACGAACGGCACGAAGACCTCGTCGAACTCCAGCCCCTTGGCCCGGTGGATCGTCAGCAGCTTGATCGAGTCGGCATCGGTCGGTGCGCTCAGCTCCATCCCCTCGTTGAACTCGCGCTCGGCGTCGAGGTGGGCCAACAGCCCTGGCAGGGACGCGTATCGGTCGTGCTGGGCGTAGTCGGCAACCGCGTCGATCAGCAACGACAGGTTGTCGGTGGGAATCCCGGCGACCGGCAGTTCGATGTCCAGGTCGAGTTCGGTCACGACGCGCCGGGTCAGGTCGAGCAACGGTTCGTGTGCGTGCCGCCGCAGCCGCTTCAACATCGACGCCAGCTCGATGAATCGGAATCGAGCCTGCTCCGAGTACGCCAGATGGCCCGGGTCCTCGACGGCTTCGGCCAGCGACACGATCTCGGTGGGATCGACCCCGGCCGTCGCCTCGTCGAGAGCTGCCTGCAGGACGGCATCCGGGTCCGTCCGGTCCGTCTCGGGCCGGCTGCCCCACAGCTTCCCCAGTTCGACCGCACGCTGACCCAGCAGCGCCAGATCGCGGTCGCCGATCCGCCAGCGCACCCCCGTGAGCAGCCGCAACACCGCAGGGTTGGCGGTGACGTCGTCCAGGACCGCCAGCACCGACAGCACGTCGACGACCTCAGGCTGATGCAACAGCCCGGTCAGGCCTACGATCTCGACCGGCAGGCCACGGTCGCGCAGCGCTCGGACGATCTCGGGATTCTCGTTGGTGGTGCGCACCAGCACCGCGATTTCGCGGCGCGGTACGCCACGCTCGACGGCGTCGATGACCAGGTCCACGAGGGCGTCGATCTCGTCGGCGACTCCGGTGTGCAGCGCGACCGAGACCTCGCCATGCGGATTCTCCGGCGCCGCCCGCAATGGCGTGACGACCTCGGCCACGCCGGGCGAGCTGTAGTAGTCGCGGGCGACGTAGCCGGCCAGGTCGATGATCTCGGGCGCACACCGCCGCGTGACGTCGAGGCTGAACAGCTGGCCACGGCCACCGTCGGCATCGGGGAAGTCGGACAGGAATGCCGTCAGGTTGCCCGAAGCCGCCCCGCGCCAGCCGTAGATGCCTTGCGCCGGATCACCGACCGCGCTGATCGGCCGGCCCGCGAACAGCGCCTGCAACAGATCGCGCTGCGCGACGGAGGTGTCCTGGTACTCGTCGAGCAGGACGACGTCGAAGCGTTCGCGCAACACCTCCTGCACCTCGGGCAGGGTCGCCAACCGGGCGCCCCAGGCCATCTGGTCGGAGAAGTCCATGCCCCCCGCTTCGACCTTGGCGGCGCGGTACTCGTCGACCAGGTCGGCCAGTTCGTCGCGTTTGAGGCACGTCGCCACGATGTCGTCGTGCCACTTGAGCGGCTTGTCGACCGACCGGGCGCGCTCGATGATCTGGCGGTCGTGTTCGCGCAGCTGCTCGGTCGTGACGAGGTGCTCGGACAACTGACCGTCGAACTCCAGCAGATCGCCGATCACGGTGGGCAGCCAGGCCGAGACGTGGCGCAACGGTCCGTCATGGCCCCGGACGACCCGCCCGGCGATCTGGAACCGGGTGGCGTCGGCGAGCACGCGCAGATCCGGCTCGATCCCCAGCCGGAGTCCGTGCTCGGCGATGAGCGTGCCCGCGAACGCGTGATAGGTCGAGACGGTCGGTTCGCCGAATTCGGAGAAGTCACCGATCCGGTCGAGTGAGTCACGCACGCGACCAGCCAGTTCGGCGGCCGCCTTGGCCGTGAAGGTGAGCCCCAGGATCCGGTCGGGGGCGTAACCCAGGTGCCCGACGAGCCACACGACCCGGGCGGCCATGACGGCCGTCTTGCCCGCCCCGGCGCCCGCGATGATGGCCTGGGGTCGAGCCGGGTCGGCCGTAATCGCCGCGAGTTGCTGGTCGCTGAACGGAATCTCGAGCACCTGCTTGAGGTGTTCGGTGTCGCGCACGAGCGGCGTCATGAGCGGCCTCCGATCGTCGGCCCGGTGATCGATGGACACACCGAGCGGAAGTCGCAGAATCCGCAGTAGTCGTTGGGTCGTGCCTCGAGGCGCTCGTCGCGCACCGCACGAGCCGAGGCGGCCAGCAGGTCGAGCGCGAAGAACGTCGGCTCGCCACCATCGGGAGCCGCTTGCGGTTGGACCTTGGGCGAGTCGGGTTCCTTCGCTCCCGAGGGCGTGCGCAACTGCACGAGTTCGGCACCGCCCGATTGTGCGTCCTCGACCCCGAGGGACGCGACGCCGCCGTGCTCGACGGCGACCTGGTAGACGCCCAACTGCGCGTGCTCGGCGATCTGACGGCCGCTGGGAGCCGAGCGACTGGTCTTGAAGTCGACGACGTGGACCCGGCCGTCGGCATCGATCTCGACCCGGTCCATCGAACCGCGCAGCAGGATCTCCTCGCCGCCGACGACGAGCGAGGTGACGAACGCATGCTCGGCCGCCAGAGCCGTGCGCGGGTTGGCCCGGTGCCAGCGGGCGAAACGCAGCAAGGTCTGGTGGGCGGCTTCGCGTTCCCGCTCGCCCAACCAGGTGGCCTGGTGGTCGAGCCGGTGCCAGACCTCGTCGAGGCGGGCACCCATCTCCTGCAGGTCCGGGTCGACGCCTCGTTCGACGACATCGGCGGCCAGCGCGTGCACGATCGAGCCGAACCCCTGGGCCGTGGTGGACGGGGACTGGCCGTGGGCCTCGCGGCCCAGGAACCAGCGCAGGGAACAGCTGGTGATGCCCTCGACCGCCGACCCCGACAGGGCGACGGGCTGGTCGGCCGGGCGCCACGGCCCCTCGGCGCGCGTGGGTTCGGCCAGGCCCCACCACCGGTGGGGATCGGCCGCGCGGGTCGACGGGAGGTCGGCCCGCACGAGGTCGGCCAGCATCGCGGCGACGTCGGCACGGACCGCCGGGTCCTCGGTCTGTTCGCCGATCCGGCGGAGCTCAGTCACCACTCCCCGCAAGGACACGGGCCGCGCGGGGCGACCGAGCGGCAGCGCCTCCGTGTCCGAGCCGAAACCGGCCGACAGCAGTTCGCTGACGAATCGCGAGGGCTGGTCACCGTCGTCCGTCGGCGTCTGGACCGAGGTGATCACGAGCCGCTTCGTCGCGCGGGTGCAGGCGACGTAGAACAACCGCCGCTCCTCTCGCAGTTGCTCACCGCGGGCGCCGGGACCGACCGGACCGTCGAGGTGCTCGGCGCGCAGCAGGCTGCCACGGCTGCGCAGGTCGGGCCACCGCTGGGCCTGGACGCCGGCCACCACGACCAACTTCCACTCCAGACCCTTCGATCGATGTGCGGTCATGAGCCTCACCGCATCGGGTCGGGCCGCACTGGACTCGAGCTGATCGGCCGGGATCTGCTGGGCCCGGAGCTCGGCCAGGAAGTTGACCGCGCCGCGACGTCGCCCACCCTCTTCGGCTCGGGCCGCGTGCCGGAACAACGCACAGATCGCATCGAGATCCCGGTCGGCATGTGGCCGGCCGTCGACCGACTGCCACTGCTCGCGCAGCCGCTCGGGCCACGACGTGCCGTTCCACAGGTGCCACAGAGCCTGTTCGGGCGGTTCGCCACGGCGCAGTACCGTGGCCGCCCGGCCCAACAGTTCAGCCAGCTCCCGGGCGGCCTCGACCGCGTCGGACGTGCCCCGATCCGGAGTCGCCAGACCCAGCGCGGCGGGATCGAGCAGCGCCTCGGCGATCAGATCGGCCGACGGCCTCTCGGGATCGCGCCGCCGCAACGCGCGCCCAAGCCGCCGCAACGCCGGACCGTCGAGTCCGGCCAGCGGACCGGTCAACAGCGCCTCGGCGACCTCGATGCTCAGCGACTCGTCCCGCGCGATGAGGTCGGCGGCCTCGAGGGCCAGCAGCAAGGTGCGGACGGCGGGCTCGGCCACGAGCGGAACCTCGTCACCGGCGACCTCGATCGGAACGCCCGCAGGCGCGAGGACCCGCTGGAGCCTGGTCAGATCCGCGCCCGTGCGCACGAGAACGGCCATGTCCGACCAGGCCAACCCGTCGTCCAGATGGGCGCGCCGGAGCAGTCCGGCGATGTGTTCGGCCTCGGCCGTGGCCGACACGTACGTGACCACGTCGACCTCACCGGGATGGTCGGCCGCCGATTGCAGTCGCCGGTGCCGATCGGCCGCTGCCGGGTCGAGGCCCGGGGGCACCGGCGGGTTGCCCAGCGCGATGCGGGCCGCCTCGAGGATCCGCGGGCCGAATCGGCGCGTCGTCGTCAGCGCAATCGTCGGAGCCGGGGCGCCCCCCGTGCCGAACTGGTCGGGAAAGCGGGTGATGGCCCCCGGGTCGGCACCCCGGAAGCCGTAGATTGCCTGGTCGTGGTCGCCGACGACGACCAGATCGCGACCGTCGCCGGCCAGGTCGTGCAGCAGCCGGACCTGCAGCGGGTCGGTGTCCTGGTACTCGTCGACCACCACCAGCCGGAAGCGCTCGCGCAGCGTGCGCTGATGACCGGGGTCCGAGGCGATCGACGCCGCTCGCGTGACCAAGTCGGTGTAGTCGGTGCGGTTCTGCAGGTCGATGACCTGGTGGTACTCCTCGATCGCGTCGGCGAC
>CAYYQO010000175.1:0-6592 GCA_964473845.1 uncultured Aeromicrobium sp. | reverse complement strand
TGCGCGGGACGACCGAGTACGTGCCGTCCTTCTGCAGGTTGGCCATGACGTGGTCATTCGTGTCCTGCAGTCGCGCGTTCTCGCGGTCCAGGACGTGACCGCGACCCAACGACGACAGGATCGAGGCGGCGACGGGACGGCAGATGTCACAACCGTTTCCGCGACCGTGCTTGTCGATGAGCTCGCTGAACGAGGTGATCTGCGTGACCGCGACGACCTCGTACAGTTCGCTGCGGCTCAGGTCGAAGTGCTCGCAGAGCGCATTGCTGACCGTGATGCCCTGCGCCTCGAGCTCGGCATTGACGATCTGCTTGACCAGCGGGACGCACGAGCCGCAACTCGTACCGGCCTTGGTGCATGCCTTGACCCCGGCCAGGTCCGTGCACTCTCCCCCGCTGATCGAGCAGCGGATCGTGCCGGCGGAGACGTTGTTGCACGAGCAGACCGTGGCGGCATCGGGCAGCGCTCCGGTGGTCGGCGGCTCAGCCCCCTCGGGCATGAGCCAGGCGGCGGGGTCGCCGCCCAGTTCGCTTCCGACCATGGGGCGCAGGCTCGTGTACGCCGAGGCGTCGCCGACGAGCATGCCGCCGAGCAGGGTCTTCGCGTCGTCGCTCATGACGAGCTTCTTGTAGACGCCCGCGAGCGGATCGGCGAAGACGACCTCGAGGCTGCCGGGCGCGGTGGCGAAGGCATCGCCGAAGCTCGCGACGTCGACGCCCATGAGCTTGAGCTTCGTGGACAAATCAGCACCGTCGAACGCGGCTGATCCGCCGAGCAACCGGTCCGCGACGACCTCGGCCATCGTGTAGCCGGGACCGACGAGACCCCACACGCGGTCGGCGATGCAGGCGACCTCACCGATGGCCCAGATGTTCTCGTCACTGGTGCGGCAGGACTCGACCGCCATGACACCGCCGCGGGGATGGACCTCCAGTCCGGCCTCGCGGGCCAATTCGTCGCGGGGGCGGACGCCGGTCGCGAACACGACGACGTCGGCCGGGATCGTCTCGCCGTCGGCGAACGTCATGTGGGCGACGCTGCCGTCGTCGCCCGGCAGCAACGACTTCGTCGCGGTGGAGGTGCGGACCTCGACGTCCATCTGCTCGATCAAGCGGCGCAGTGCCTCGCCGCCAGCCAGGTCGAGCTGGACCGGCATGAGCCGATCGGCGAACTCGACGACCGTGCCCTCGGCACCCAACTCACGCAACGCACCGGCGGCTTCGAGGCCCAGCAGGCCGCCACCGATCACGACGCCGCGGGCCGGACGACCCAGCAGTCGGGCCCGTTCACCGACGTACTCGCGCAGGGCGGTCAGGTCGTCGATCGTGCGATAGACGAAACATCCCGGCAGGTCCGAACCCTCGACCGGCGGGACCGCCGCGTACGAGCCGGTGGCCAGTACGAGCTCGTCGTACGACTCCTGGCGACCGTCGATCGTGACCGTCGCGGATTCGCGGTCGATCCGCGTGACACATGCGTCGCGGTGCAGCCGGACACCGGGCGCGCTCCACAGCGCCTGGTCCCCCAGCAACAGCTCATCTGGGCTCTCCGCCGTGAAGAAAGAGGTCAGGGCGACCCGGTCGTACGGGGCGTGGCTCTCCTCGCCGAAGACCTCGATGTCCCAGTGCTCCGTGGCACCGCGTTCCACCAGTGCCTCGACCAGTCGCTGGGCCACCATGCCGGCGCCGATCACGATGAGTCTCTTGCGTGTCATGTCTCCAATCTCGTGTTGCCACGTTTCGGCGCGGATTTCGGCTTGTAACAATCCGTGAAACTTCTGTCACCGTCAGACCCCTGCTCTTGTGAGTTGTTCGTTCCCGATCGGTTACGGCAGGTGCGTGTTCGCGAAACGCAGTCTCCCTACGTTCGTGCCCATGACCACATCGTTGTCACCGGATCTCAGCTCTGCCCTTGTCCACCGTCCCGGTCGCTGGATCGACAATTGGAACCCCGAGAACGAAGCCCAGTGGGAGGGCGAAGGACGCCCGATCGCCCGTCGTAACCTGACCATCTCGGTGTTCGCGGAGTTCTTCGGCTTCATGATGCTGGGCGTCTGGAGCGTTGTGGTGCCGAATCTCTCGGCCGCCGGCTTCGCGTACACGACCGACCAGTTGTACTGGCTCATCGCCCTGCCCGGCCTGGCCGGCGCGGCGATGCGCATCCTCTACACGTTCATGGTGCCGGTCTTCGGCGGCCGGAACTGGACGGTCATCTCGTCGTTGTTGTTGCTGATCCCGGCCATCGGACTCACGTGGGCCGTCCGGGATCCGTCCACGCCGTTCGCCGTGATGCTACTGATCGCGTCGCTGGCCGGCTTCGGCGGCGGTAACTTCGCGTCGTCGATGGTCAACATCTCGTTCTTCTACCCCCAGCGCGAGAAGGGCAAGGCGTTGGGCATCAACGCCGCAGGCGGCAACCTGGGGACGGGTATCGTCCAGCTGGTCGTGCCGCTCATCATCGTGTCGGGCGCGGGAGTCGCGCTGGATCGCGCCGGCCTGATCTTCATTCCGGCAGCGATCCTGTCGGCGCTGGCGGCCTTCGTCCTCATGAACAACCTGTCGAACGCCAAGTCGGACCTGCGGAGCTACGCCCTGGCGGTGCGCAACCCGCACACGTGGATCATCTCGTTCCTCTACATCGGCACCTTCGGGTCGTTCCTTGGATTCTCGCTGACCTTCCCGACGTTGATGAAGGGCTTGCACCCCGAGATCCCGGCAGCGTGGGCCTTCCTCGGCGCCGCCACCGGAGCACTGACTCGGCCGCTGGGCGGCACGCTGGCCGACCGTTTCGGCGGCACGCGCGTCACGATGGCCTCGTACGTCGCGATGGGCGTGGGCGTCGTCGGGCTCGTGCTGACCTTGGAGGACGCCGGCTTCGGCCTGTTCCTCGCGCTGTTCCTGATGCTGTTCGCCGCTTCGGGCATCGGCAACGGATCGGTGTACCGGATGATCCCGATCGCGTTCCAGATCGGCGCCACCGACGACGAGGCCAAGGCACGCGGTCACCGCGCCGCCGCCGGCTGCATCGGCATCGCCGGAGCCATCGGCGCCCTGGGTTCGTTCTTCGTCCCGCGGACCTTCGCCGAACTGGGTCTGACCGGAGGCCTGTGGGCCTTCGCCGCGGTCTACGCCGTCATGCTCGTGGTCGCCTGGGGCGTCTACGCGAGGCCGGGCACCGAGACCCACGCCGCTCGCGTCTGAGCCGCCCTTCCCATCAGATAGCCGATAGGGTGGGCCCATGTCACTGCTTGACCGCATCTCGATCGACTCGGCGGTCGTCCACGGCCGCCCGGTGCTTCGTGGCACTCGGATGCGCGTCAGTGACGTCCTTGCACTGCTGGCTGCTGGTGCCGACGAGGCCGAAATCCTTGAGGACTACCCCTATCTTGCGGTCGAAGACATCCGGGCGTGCTTGGCGTACGCCGCAGCGCAGGCCGACCATACGATCCTCACCGCGTCCTGAATTGTGCGATTCCTGATTGATGCCCAGTTGCCGCCTGCATTGGCGCAACTGTTGCGCGAACACGGGCACGAGGCCGAGCACGTGAACGACGTCGGTCCGGGTGACGCGCCCGACCGAGACCTGTGGCAGTACGCCTTGGAGAACGCGGCGGTGATCGTGACCAAGGACGAGGATTTCTCACTCATGTTCGCCATGCGCGGCGAAGCCCCGATCGTGCTGTGGATCAGGATCGGCAATACCCGCAAGACAGCACTGCTTGCTTGGTTCAAGCCGCTGATCGACCAGCTCGTCGAACTCGTCGAGAGCGGCCAGAAGCTCATCGAACTGCGCTGAGCGCCTGGCCGCACCGCACCGCCGACGGATCAGATGACGATGCTGACCAGCTTCGGGGCGCGGACGATCACCTTGCGGACCTCGCTGTCGCCGATTGTGCGGACCACGTTCGGCTCGGCCAGGGCCAGCTCTGTGAGCGCTTCGTCCGAGATGTCGGCCGGAACCTCGAGCTTGCCGCGGACCTTGCCCTGGATCTGGACGACGCAGGTCACGAGGTCCTCGACCAGGTACTGCGGGTCGAAGGTCGGCCACGTCTCGTACGTCAACGTCTCGTCGTGACCCAGCCGAGACCACAGTTCCTCGGCCAGGTGGGGGGCGAAAGGCGCCAGCATCAGCGTGAGCGGCTCGATGACCGATCGCGAGTGCACCGACTCCTTGGTCAGGTGGTTCGTCAGTTCGATCAATTTCGCGATCGAGGTGTTGAACCGCAGTTCACCCATGTCCTCGGTGACGCCGGCGATCGCCTTGTGCAGCGCGCGCAGGGTCGCGGTGTCGGGCTCGGAGTCGTCGACCAGCGCCTCTCCGGTCTCCTCGTCGATGACCAGGCGCCACACACGCTGGAGGAAGCGCTGTGAGCCGACCACGGCGCGGGTCTCCCACGGACGCGACTGGTCGATCGGCCCCATGCTCATCTCGTAGACCCGCAGCGTGTCGGCACCGTACTCGTCGTACATGTCGTCGGGGGTCACGACGTTCTTGAGGCTCTTGCCCATCTTGCCGAACTCGCGGTTGACCGGCTTGTCCTCGAAGAACCAACCCCCGTCGCGCTCCTCCACCTGTTCGGCCGGGACGTACGTACCGCGCTCGTCGGTGTAGGCGTACGCCTGGATGTAGCCCTGGTTGACCAGCCGGTGGAAGGGCTCCTCGCCACTGACATGTCCCAGGTCGAACAGGACCTTGTGCCAGAAGCGCGCGTACAGCAGGTGCAGGACGGCATGTTCGACACCACCCACGTAGAGGTCGACGCCGCCGACGCCGTCGGGTGTACGCGGGCCCAGCCAGTAGCGCTCGTTCTGGGGATCGGCCATGCGCTCGCCGTTGTCCGGGTCGGTGTAGCGGATCTCGTACCAGGACGATCCCGCCCAGTTCGGCATCGTGTTCGTCTCGCGGCGGTATTGCTTCGGCCCGTCACCCAGGTCGAGCGTGACGTTGACCCACTCCTCGACCCGGCCCAGCGGCGGCTCTGGTTCGCTCGTGGCGTCGTCGGGCTCGAAGGTGCGCGGCGAATAATCGGGCACCTCGGGCAGTTCGACCGGCAGCATGCTGTCGGGCAGCGCATGGGCGTGCCCGGCCTCGTCGAACACGATCGGGAACGGCTCGCCCCAATAACGCTGGCGGCTGAACAGCCAGTCGCGCAGGCGGTAGGAGGTGGTGCCCTCGCCGGCGCCGCGCTGTTCGAGCCACGCGATGATCGTCTCCTTCGCAGCCTCGACCTCGAGCCCGTCGAGGCTCACACCCTCGTCACCGAACTGGTCGGCGTTGGCGGAGTTGATCGCCACGCCATCGCCGGTCCACGGCAGATCATGACCCTCGGGCGACTCCACGACAGGCAGGATCCGCAGGCTCAACGCGGTGGCGAAGTCGAAGTCCCGCTGGTCGTGCCCGGGCACCGCCATGATCGCGCCGGTGCCGTAGCCCATCAGGACGTAGTCGGCGATGAACACCGGTATCGCTTCGCCGTTGACCGGGTTGGTGGCGAAGGAACCGGTGAAGACACCCGTCTTCTCCTTGTTCTCCTGGCGCTCAATGTCGGACTTGGCCGCTGCCGCGCGACGGTACTGGTCGACCGCCGCCCGGGGCTCGTCCGCTCCGCCCGTCCAGAGTTCGTCGACGCCCTCGGGCCACGTCTGCGCGGTCAGCGCCTCGACCATGGGGTGCTCGGGCGAGAGCACCATGTAGGTGGCGCCGAACAGCGTGTCGGGACGCGTGGTGAAGACCTCGATCGGGCCGGCGGCCGAGTCGAAACTGACCTTGGCGCCATGGGAGCGGCCGATCCAATTGCGCTGCATCAGCTTGACCGGTTCGGGCCAGTCGACGCGGTCCAGGTCGTCGATCAGCCGGTCGGCGTACGCGGTGATGCGCATCTGCCACTGGCGCAGATTGCGCTTGAACACCGGGAAGTTGCCGCGCTCGCTGCGGCCGTCGGCCGTGACCTCCTCGTTCGCCAGCACGGTGCCCAGACCCGGGCACCAGTTGACCGGCGATTCACTGATGTAGGCCAGCCGGTACTGGTCGATGACCTCGGGGTCGTCGGTGCCCAGTTCCTCGACCAGTTCGGCGATCGGGCGTGCCTTGCCCTGTTCGGGGTCGTACCAGGAGTCGAAGATCTGGCAGAAGATCCACTGCGTCCACTTCACGAACTCCGGGTCGATCGTGGCGAACGAACGTCGCGTGTCGTGGCCCAGACCGAGTCGACGCAATTGGCGACGCATGTTGGCCATGTTCGCAAGCGTGTTGTCGCGCGGATGCTCACCGGTGCTGATGGCGTGCAACTCTGCGGGCAGCCCGAACGCGTCGTAGCCCATCGTGTGCAGCACGTTCTTGCCCTGCATCCGCTGGTGCCGGCCGACGACGTCCGTCGCGATGTAGCCCAGCGGGTGACCGACGTGCAGGCCCGCGCCCGAGGGGTACGGGAACATGTCCATCACGAAGTACTTGGAACCGCCGGCATTGTGGGACGAACCGTCCCCGGCGAGATCGCCCGTGGGATTCGGCGCCTCGAAGGTGCCCTCAGCCTCCCAGCGTTCCTGCCAGGTCGTCTCGATCTGGCCGGCCAATTCGCTGGTGTACCGGTGGG
>CAYYQO010000174.1:0-6690 GCA_964473845.1 uncultured Aeromicrobium sp. | reverse complement strand
CAACCACTGACCCGCACGGTGTCGAGAAACTCCACCACACAGCGGGACGTCACCCTTAGGGAGTGCAGTCGCGCCTCACTTGTTTCGATTGGGTCCGTCTGGACAGTGAGTCCCGCGCATGGATTTCAGCACGGTTAGCAGGTGATCTCTATCACTTGAATGTCGTTCGCCTTCCCGCAGTTTGCTGGGCACGCCTATGCGGTCGATGTATTTCTGTGCCTAGGAAGGCGCTGGTATGACAGGGAATTATAATATTCTTGACATTGAAGTTAGGTTCAATTAGGTTCAAATCCACTACGCGCCGACTTGATTATGACGGCCGCGACAAATATGAAAGTGGTCACATGAAGCGTCATAAATTCCAGTGGACGGCAGTAGTCGGAGTGGCCTCAATTGCCTTGTTGGCATCGGCCTGCGGCAG
The DNA here is from genome assembly GCA_964473845.1 of uncultured Aeromicrobium sp. Lineage (GTDB taxonomy): Bacteria > Actinomycetota > Actinomycetes > Propionibacteriales > Nocardioidaceae > Aeromicrobium. The sequence goes on along the minus strand of CAYYQO010000174.1, from coordinate 6,269 downwards.
TGGTTCCGATGGCTCCGACAGCGGTTCGACCGGCAAGACCATCGGCATCTTGCAACTCGTGCAGTCCGATGAAGCAAGCGCGCGCGCAGTGGCGGCCATGGAGAAGCAGGCCAAGGAACTTGGCTACAAGACGACTGTTATCGACGCGAACTACGATCCGTCCAAGGAACTCGCAGGCATGGATACGTTGATCAACCAGAAGGTCGCGGCCATCGTCACGCAGTCAGTGGACAACGACCTCCTCAAGTCCAAATTCGCGGCTGCAAAGTCCGCAGGCATCCCGGTGGTGGCTGTCAATGGCGGCGCAATTCAGCCTGGAATCGATCTCGGGATCAATATTCCGGAGAAGGAGGGTGGCGTTGAAACGGCCGAGGCGTTCTTCAAAAAAGTAGTCGCCCAGCGGGGCGATGGTCCGTCCACGATCGTGGAAATGGTGCTGCCCGAGGCATCCCCCTGCCGACTGCGTGCTCAAGGCTTTGACGAAGTTGCCGCGAAGTACCCGAATATCAAGGTCGTCAAGTACAAGATCGATGGGACGAACGCCAGCTCGGCTGCGTTCTCGTACGCGAACCAGTACCTCTCGGCGAACAAGGACACCGCAGGAATCCTCAGTTGCTGGGACGTACCCATGATGGGAGCGCTCAAGGCGGTCGAGCAGGTCAAGCCCTCGAAGTTCACGATGATGGGCATCAACGGTACGAGCGACGCCGTGGCAGCAATGCAGAACGGGAACGATTACGTGAGCGGTGTGCTGGCGTTCGCCTTGGCCAAGGCCGGATATGACGCGGTGATTGCAGCAGACGCGCTGGTGAAGGGGGAACCCGTCGACAAACCTGACGGGGGAATACGTGATATTCCGATCGCTCTCTTCACGCCCGACAGCGTGCCGGAAGCTCCTTCGCTCGAGCTCCCGGACTGGCTTCCGGAGGGATGGAGTGGGGACTACTGGAAGTAGGAGTGAGAGTCATGCAAGAGGTCACGAATGGTACGAATGCGGACCTGACTCACAGGCTCACCGTCTCGGGACTGTCAAAACGCTACGGCGGAGTCCAAGCTCTCGATGACGCACGGCTTGATGTCCTCCCCGGAGAGGTTCATGGTCTCGTCGGGGAGAACGGTGCCGGAAAGTCAACCCTACTGGGTGTCCTCGCCGGCGAAGTTCACCCTGATGCGGGGCGCGTCCGGATCGGTGACATGGAAGTTGTATCTCTCAATCGCGCCACGTCAAGGGCCAATGGCTTGGCGATCGTCCATCAGGAGATCGTCAACGCACCCCGCTTCAGCGTGGCGGAGAGCATCGCCTTAGGGGCCGGGTATCCGATTCATGGCGGGATCGTGAGATGGGGCGAGTTGCATCGGTGGAGTCAACGCTTGTTGGACGAGTGGGAGCTCGTCGTGAACTCGAAGACGCAGATGGGGCTGCTCACTCCTGCGCAGCAAGTGATCATCGCGATCATCGCCGCTCTTGCAACCAAGCCTCGGATCGTCGTCTTGGATGAGCCCACGGCTTCATTTTCCCCACCGGAGGCTGATCATCTCCTGGGTGTTGTCCGGAAACTCAGTGCAGAGGGAGTCTCTGTGATCTACGTGAGCCATCGCCTCGCAGAGGTCTTGGATGTCTGTGACCGCGTCACCGTGATGCGGGAGGGCAAGACCATTTCTACCGAGGACAGGGATGGCCTCACCCGAGATCGCTTGGTTGAGTTGATCGTTGGTCGAAGGATAGAGAGGCCGGTTCCCCTGGCTGGAGTGAAGGTGGATGCTCCGTTGCGGTTGGAGGTGAAGGACGTTGCCGGGGGCAGAGTCTCCCCGGCGTCGTTCGAAGCACGTCAAGGCGAGATACTCGGGTTTGCCGGACTCGTCGGAGCAGGACGCACTGAGTTGTTTGACCTCATCTACGGTTCGGCTCGTCGCTCCGGTGGGTCGATCAGAATTGACGGCCAGAAGGTCAATCCAACCAGCCCCTCGAGGGCTGTTGATGCTGGGATGGGCTTGGTCCCAGAAGAGCGGCGAGGGTCAGGAATCATCCCGGAGATGTCGGTGCGCGAGAACGTGGTGCTGTCGGTCCTGCAGGCGTACGCATCAAGTTTTGGGCTGCAGAACGTTCGTCGACAGCGCGCTGACGTGCTTGAAGTCAGCGACAGAATCAGCCTCGCGTCGAAGACCTTGGAGAGGCCCATCCGAACGTTGAGTGGCGGGAACCAGCAGAAGGCAGTCGTTGCCCGATGGATTCTTGCGAATCCGAAAGTGTTGATCTTCGACGAACCGAGCCGTGGAGTCGATATCGGTGCGAAGGAGGAGATCTTTGACCTGATCCGTCAGGTCGCTGAACGTGGAGTCACCGTCTTGGTGGCTTCGTCAGAAGTCGAGGAGTTGGTCGGTCTCTGCCACAGGGTACTGGTCATGCGAGAAGGACGAATCGTAAGTGAACTCACAGGAGAAGATATCGATGTCACCGCAATCCTCAACGCTTGCTTCGCCGACTGACGCGGCGACTGGGGCTCCACATGGCTCGGAGTCACCTGCGCAGTTGGTCGTGAAGGTGGCGCGCCGATTCGGAACCGTCATCGCGCTGGGCCTGCTGATCGTATATTTCTCAGCCACCACGTCGGGTGCTTTCATGACCGTGGCGACGGCCAATGCCATCCTCACGCAAGTCTCAGTCGTGGGAATCCTGGCACTCGGGCTGACAGTTTGCCTGATCGTAGGTGAGTTCGATCTCTCGATCGGCTGGACAGCATCCTTGGCAGGCATGGTTGCCACGGGCTTGATGTCCAAGAACGGCACTCCTGTTGTCGTCGCCCTGGCAGTGGCCGTCGGGATCGGCATTGCCGTGGGTCTCATCAACGGCCTCATCGTCACGCTGCTGAAGGTCAATGCATTGCTGGCAACCTTGGCCACGGGGTCGATCCTCTCCGGCATCATCAACTGGTATTCGATCTCGCCCTTCTCCGAAGGTCTGTCACCCCTGTTCCTCAAACTGGGCCAGTCAAAACCCCTAGGGATTCCGATGCCGGCCTATTTTTTCTTCGGCATTGCGATCGTGCTGTGGGTTCTGCTTCAGCAGACCGCAACAGGCCGACGAATCTACGCTCTTGGAGGTAATGCAGAGGCTGCTCGGATCGCTGGAGTTCACACCACTCGGCTGAGAATCTTGGCCTTCATCATCTCGGGGACATGCGCGGCCGTCGCCGGACTGTTGCTTGCGGCTCAGCTCGGCAGCGGCCAACCAACCGGTGCCGTGGGTTTGCTTCTGAGCGCATTCGCTGGGGCATTTCTCGGATCGGCGACATGGCGCGAAGGCGAATTCCACATCGGTGGGACTGTCATTGGCATCTTCATCATGGGTGTCACCTTCGCCGGCCTCGCCCTCCTCGACGCGGAGTATTTCTTCCGCGACGTCATCACTGGACTCATCTTGATCATCGCGGTCGGCTCGTCGAGCCTGCTTCGTGCCCGTAGCTAGGACCGCACAAGCCCAGTAACCACGAGGAGAACCATGGAACGCGCAGATGTCCTTCCGAATGTGATTGAGCAAAGGGCCCGACAGACGCCTGATCGAACTTGCATCGAAGATGTCAACGGTGAGTCACGTACGTTTGGCCAGTTGTGGGACAGCATCCGGCGGTGGTCCACCGTCCTGGCAGATCGCGGCGTTAAGAGCGGCGACCGCGTTGTGATCATGCAACCCACGTCGATCACGGCCTATGAATTGTGGGTGGCCGTCGCTTACCTGAGGGCTATCGAAGTACCCATCAACACGCAATATGTCGGCGACATCTTGGCGTACGTGATCAACAACTCCGAAGCGGAGGTGATGGTGTGTGCCGACCGTTACCTAGACGCCGTACTTGAACAAGAGTCCACGCTGAGCCACCTGAAAACGGTTGTGGTCTCTGACGTAACAGGGGTTCAAGGTGAAGATTGCGGGCTCCGAATCGATCCCGGGCGCACCGCTCACGAGTCAGCCTTGCCGCGCGAGTCCACAGAGCCCATCGAGCCGTGGGACATCTCAACGATGATGTACACGTCAGGCACCACCGGTCCGTCCAAGGGTGTTCTCGTCCCATGGGCGCAGTCGTTTGCAACGGCGACTGGTTCGGCACCGGAACGTGCGCTGCGGCAAGAGGACACGGTCTACTACTCGCCGTATCCCTCGTTCCACGTCAGCGGAAAGGCACCGTTCTACGGAGTGATGCTCGGTGGTGGGCTTTCGATTCAGCGCGAGCGGTTCGATACACCTACGTTCTGGTCGGACATCCGAGCTCACAACTGCACCTTCACGATGCTGATGGGCGCTACGGCGGCGTTCCTCTACCGGCAGCCGGAAACGCCGGGCGACGCCGACAACCCGCTCAGTGCTGTGCTGTTCAGCCCGTGGACAGAGGAAGTCGAGTCATTCAAGGCCAGATTCGCCGTCGAAGCCTACTCGGTGTTCAATATGACCGAGATCAGCGCGCCAATCGTGGCCGGATGGGATGGCGGGACCATCACCAAACCGAAAAGCTGTGGTCGAGTTCGCTCAGGCTATGAGTTGCGAATCGTCGATGATTACGACCAGGACGTTCCGATCGGCACGCCGGGCGAGTTGATCGTTCGAGCCAGCGAACCTTGGGCGCTGATGGCGGGTTATTGGCAGATGCCGGAGAAGACCGTTGAAGCATGGCGAAACCAGTGGATGCACACCGGTGATCTCTTCTCGGTCGACACCGACGGCGACTACTACTACATCGACCGGAAGAAGGATTCGATCCGTCGTCGCGGCGAGAACATCTCGTCGGTCGAGCTCGAATTCGTCGTCCTCGGTCACCCCGCCGTTCTCGAAGTGGCTGCTGTCGCCGTTCCCGATGAGATCAGCGAGCAGGAAGTGAAGATCGCCGTCGTACTCAAGGAGGGCCAGCAACTCGAGGCCTCGGAACTCCACGAGTTCCTAGTCGACCGGCTTCCTCGTTTCATGCTCCCTCGGTATATCGAGTTCGTCGAGAATCTCCCGAAGACGCCAACGGAGAAGATCCGCAAGAACGTGCTTCGAGATGCCGGTGTGACCCCGGGCACGTGGGATCGCGAAGCCACCAACCCCCGATATTCGCGCAACTGAACAAGGAGCAGGCCAATGACAGAATCATCCGTGACCGACCACGTCCTATCTGAGGGGTACTCCTTTGTGGAAGGTCCATGTTTCGATCCACACGGAGTCCTACACGTGGTGGAACTCGCGAACAATTGCGTGTCCCGAGTCATTGACGGCAAACGCAGTGTTCTGGCGACTCTCGGCGGCTCGCCGAACGGTGCAGCCTTCGGTGCTGGTGGGGAATTGTATGTGGCGAACGGCGGTGGACACTGGGGTGCAAACGCGTCAACGAACGGTCCGGGTCCCGCTGATTCTCCCGGGTTGATTCAGTCGGTTCTCCCAGATGGGTCGTACCAGACCGTCATCTTTGAAATCGACGGCGTGCCACTGACGTCGCCCAACGACATTGTTTGCGACGGTGAGGGAGGTTTCTACTTCACCGATCCAACGTGGCCGGACCTGCACCCGGACGGCACCCCAAACCTTGACACTCTGCGACCCGGAAGCGTCTGTTACGGCCGACCTGACGGCACGGGGAGCCGCCTCCATACTGGTTTCATCTTTCCGAATGGAATTCAGATCAGTCCGGACGGTGCATCACTCATCGTCGACGAAACGGGAACAGGCTTGGTTCACCGCTTCCCGATTATTGGCCCCGGCAAGATTGGGGCGCCTGAGGTCTACGCCGATCTGGGCGAGGGCGTCGGCCCGGACGGGATGTGCTTCGACAGCCTAGGGCGACTCATCGTAGCGGGTCACGGATCACACCGGGTGTTTGTGGTCGCCGCTGGCGGCGGCGCGGTCGAACGGGAGATCGTGTTCCAGGATCCAGAGGTCACCAATGTCTGCTTCGGCGGCGAAGGCTTCCGCACGTTGTACGTGACCCAAGCATCACTCGGTCGAATTGTCACGGTGGAATGGGATGTCGCGGGAGCGCGATTGTTCCCAGACCGAACATGGACGGCGTGACGTACTTGTGCGAGTTGGTCAAGCCGTGATCGGCCGGGAGCGGGCTGCGCGCCAATGGCCGCCGGTCGCTGGAAGTCACAGGTCCAGGATGAGGCTGGTGCCAGAATCAACCAACGTTGTGCGTGCCCGTTAGCTCCCGGAGTCGGCCGTCCTCAACGGGAAACCCCGGCCACTGACGAACCGGCGATCGGTACCGTCCACCGGATCGGTGAACCGGAGCTCGCTCGCG
>CAYYQO010000173.1:0-6741 GCA_964473845.1 uncultured Aeromicrobium sp. | reverse complement strand
CCAGAGGTCACAGGTTCAAATCCTGTCCCCGCTACTAAGAAAGTCCAGGTCAGCCACAGGTTGACCTGGACTTTTGCTTTGGGGGCAAACATGCGATCCCATCGAACCTGGGGGTTAGCGGCAGAAATGTGGGGGCGGATTCTAGGAAGTGATGCAACGCCTCATTTTCTGGAGGGGTTGGTCTTGGTGGGGCGTCCGAGGTTGTCGCGTGAGGTTGAGCGGCGGTTGTGGGTTGAGATTCGTGGTGGGTTGAGTCCGGAGAACGCGGCGGCGGTCGTCGGCGTGTCGAGCGAGTGGTCCCGGATGCGGATCATCGAGGCTGGCGGGGTGAATCCGTTCGGTCGTGTGGGCCTGGTGGGCCGGTATCTGTCCGAGGGTGAGCGTGAGGAGATCGCCGCGCTCGTCCATGCCGATGTCGGCGTGAGCGAGATTGCCCGCCGGGTCGGTCGGTCGCCGAGCACGATCAGTCGGGAACTGCGGCGAGGTGCAACGTCTCGGGGCTATCGGGTCTCGGTCAGCCAGCGGCGGGCCGACGCTGCTCGCCGGGCGCCACGGTCGGCGAAACTGGCCACCAACCTGCGGTTGCGTCGTGAGGTCGCGGCCCGGCTGGAACGACGCGACAGTCCGGCGCAGATCGCTGGCAGACTCAAGATGGACTTCCCCGACGAACCGGAGATGTGGGTGTCGACCGAGACGATCTACCAGTCGCTGTATGTGCAGTCCCGGGGTGGGCTCAAACGTGAACTGACCACGTTCCTGCGCACCGGCCGGTCAATCCGCAAACCCCGTCGAGTCGAGGGCGAGCGCCGCGGACGGATCCCGAACATGGTGATGATCAGCGAACGACCTCCCGAGGTCGAGGATCGTGCCGTTCCCGGGCACTGGGAAGGTGACCTGATCCTCGGCTCGACCGCGTCAGCATCGGCGGTCGGGACCCTGGTCGAACGGACCACCGGGTTCGTGATGCTGCTGCACCTGCCCGACGATCACGGCGCGCTTGTCGTCCAAGAAGCACTCGTGGCCAAGATGGCGACCCTGCCCGAACAACTCCGCCGCTCGCTGACCTGGGACCAGGGCAAGGAAATGACCAACCACGTCCAGATCGCCGAAGCGACCGGCATGGACATCTACTTCTGCGATCCGCACTCACCCTGGCAACGCGGATCGAACGAGAACACCAACGGCCTGCTACGCCAATACCTGCCCAAAGGCACCGACCTGTCATTCCACGGCCCCGGAATCCTCGACAACATCGCCGCCGAACTGAACTCCCGCCCCCGCAAACGCCACGGCTGGGCCACCCCCGCAGAAGTCCTCAACCAGCTACTGTCAGAAGCCACACAAACACACGGTGTTGCGTGAGTACCTAGAATCCGCCGGGGGTTAGCGGCAGAAATGTGGGGTTAGCGGCAGAAATGTGTGTATGGCGCCGGCGTGTCATGGTCGTCCTGCCCAGCCTTTGCGGGTTGACCGATTCGATGCGTCCGTTGGACAGGCCGTGCTCGATCGATGCGAGGATGGCGGTCTTGTGCTTGACGATCGTGCGCTGCAGGTCGACGAAGGCGGGGATGCGGCTTCGTCGGGCCCAGCTGATCCACCGGTCCAGCGCGTCGAGGGCCTGGTCGTGGGGCAGTCGGAAGATGACGCGCAGGCCCTCTTTGAGCAGGTAGGCCCGGTAGAGGTGCGGGTCTGTCATCGCGATCCAGGCGAGCTTCGCCTGCTGGGGGCCGGTCAGGTCTTCGGGGTTCTTCCATAGGGCGTAGCGGGCGTTCTTCAGTGCCTTGGCGTGGCCGGTGGCGCGCTGTCGCCGCCCGGTGATCGGGTCGACGTGGCGTCGGCCCACACCCGGGCCACGATCGACCCGACCGTGCGCCACGCGATCCGCATCAACTGAGTGACCGCCGACTTCGAACACTGAGTGGCCAGCCAGGGGGAGTCCCGAGGGCCCGGCCGATGTCACCTCGGCGCTCGAGTGCACTGGTGGGGGCTGGGTCGTACGCCGATCGAAGATCCGGAGGAGGTAGCCGGTTGTGAACCATTCGCCCGGGGGAGAAGCCCGCGGATCGGAGGGCGGCGAGTATGGTCGCCAACTTCTGACGGAGCACGGCGGCTCCATGGGTAGCTGTGGGCGATCGGCCTGGCGGTCGATTTCTTCACTGGCTCCGAAAGCAGTCCAGTGGCGGAGCTGTCGCGAATCTGCTCTGCTACGGGCACCGCTCGTAGTTGCCGCGTGCAGTGGTGAAGTAGTCGTCTTTGGGTTGCGCCTTCTCGTCGATCCCAAGCGCACAAACGCGTCGTTCCTCAATCTCGGCGCTCCTGACGATGGCGACGGTGCGCTCGTGCTCCAGCAGAACTGAAGCCCACTGGGAACTGGACTCGAGGACGTAACCGACGATCGTCCTGCTTTGTCCGTCCTCATCGCCGCCAAGGGTGAGGACCTCAGTTGGCAGGTAGGGACGCTCAAGCCTCTGCTTGACATCATCGAGATTCTGGCCAGAACCCCAGAGAGCGACGGCCAGCATGACTGAAATGGTTCCGAGCGCGAGAACCGACAGGTCACCATTCTCGGCCCACTTCCTGTTTACGGTATGAGCCACGTATGACCCGATGAGTACGGCTAGGACCAGCAGTGCAAGAGGCCAGCCGGCCAGCGCCACGTCCCGGTCAACGAGGAACATCGAAGTGATCCAGATGCCCGCGGCCGTGAGCACCGCTGACAGCCCACGCGTGCCGTCTTCCCGTGCGAATGCCACGCCTCCCGTGATGAGGGAATAGACCATCCAGACTTGCGCCGCGATCGGTCCAAGGTTCAACATCGTGCTCGTGAGGAGAGTCAGCGGAGGCGTGTTCCGCAAGAGCGCCAGGGCCGTCGGCGGCTGAAAGTGAGAGACGATGAGCGCGTTCACAGCGACGAGCGCCAAGCCCAGGAGTAGCCCGCGATTGAAGATCGATCGGTTCAAGCGGTACGCAATCGCTCTCAACGTCTCGTTCATCGGGTCAAACCAGTCGGTCTTGATCGCGACTGGTTCCTGATCATTTCGCGTGCCGCTTGGTGTCATGGGGACAGCAAACCCTCTCGCACTGACGGGATCCCTGCATCTGATCCCCGGTCCGGCGCTATTGCCATTCAACTTTGTTGCCATTGCAGGAAGAACGAGTACTAGGGGGGCGACAATCTGCAAGCGGCACATGTGATCATTTGGGACCGCCCAGAGATTTCGCTGACACTCTGACCCGTGAGGAATTTCTCGCTGGAAGGATGTCGACCATGCCCGAGTCAGATGCCGGACTGACGTGACGTCGGGCTCGTGTGCATGTCAAGAAACCTCGCAGGTCCCCAAAACATAGAAAGAAAACGTCAAAAATTTCGCATATCGTGGAGGGGGTGTGACAGGGTTTGGCCATGACGACTTGGCGCCCCCATGTGCCGCACAACGACCTGCCGGTGCCTCCCGGGGTTGTGGAACTGGAGACCCGAGCAGTCCTGAAGGCGGCGATTGGGGCGAATTCAGCGCTCGCCCAACTCGACCAGGCCGCGGCGTCGATCCCCAACCCGACGGTCCTGATCAACACGATCCCGCTTCTTGAGGCGCAGGCCAGCTCGGAGATTGAGAACATCGTGACAACCACCGACGCGCTGTTCCGCCACCTTAATGACGATGCGGGCGCTGACCCCGCGACCAGAGAGACCCTCCGGTATCGAACCGCGCTGCGAGTCGGGTTTGAGCGCACTGTCGAGCGTGGCCTGACGAAGGGGACCGCAATGGCAGTGTGCAGCACGATCAAGGGCCGTGAGATGGACCTGCGAACTCTGCCGGGTACGCGCATCGGCAATCCGGTCACCGGCGAAATCACCTACAGCCCGCCCGAAGGGCGCGAGCTGATCGCCGAGAAGATCGGTGAGTGGGAGCACTTCATCCATGCTGACGACGGCATGGATCCGCTGGTTCGGATGGCCGCAGCGCACTACCAGTTCGAGGCGATTCATCCGTTCGCGGACGGCAACGGCCGCACCGGTCGCGTTCTCAACGTGCTGATGCTGGTGGAAGCGGGACTCCTGCGGCAGCCTTTGCTCTACCTGTCGCGATACATCATCGGGACCAAGAACGACTACTACCGCCTCCTGCTTGGCGTCACGGCCGACGGTGCGTGGGAACCGTGGCTGCTCTACGTTCTGAACGGGATCGAACAAACTTCCCGCGACACGGTCGGCAAGATCGGGGCCATTCGAACGCTCCAGGACGACTTCGCCAAGCGGGCGCGCGCCGCCTCCAAGGGCGGTGCGGACTCGGAACTGCAAGCGGTGCTGTTCGAGCAGCCCTACTGCCGCATCGGAACGGTCATGGACAGGTGCGGAGTTTCGCGTCCGACCGCGACGAACTGGCTCGCCGCGCTGGCTGGTGCGGGACTGCTGCGAGACCACAAGGTCGGACGCGACAGGCTCTTCGTGAACCATGAGTTCCTTGGCCTCCTGATGCGGGACACGGGGTAACCCGCCGCGCCTCGGCCCACGTCAAGAAACTTGGCATGTCGTCCGAACATGCTGAACGATTTCTAACGTGACTCGGTCATCACCATGTCAGCCGCACGTGCGGCGTGGGGCCAGGTCCAGGCGTACCTCACGATGAGGGCGAGGACGATCAGCTCCAGGACGACGCCGAGGCCGAAGAACAACAGCCAGGACTCGCCCGCCACGTTGAAGACCGTGATGGGGACGAAGATCGACGCCACGACGAGGTTCGTGATGCGGGCCGGCCGGGCGGGCAGCGCGATCGACAGCACGACCATGAGGGACGGGAAGGCCATGAGGGTCAGCGCCGCGGTCGAAAAGGTCTGGGACAGGTCGAACTCGAAGACCCTGCCGTCGAGGATGTCTTCGACGACGCCGGGTGTGAAGAAGTTGAGGATGTCCACGTAGACGTACAGGAACATCAGGCTCGTCCACGCTGCGGCGAGCTTCATCCTTACCGGGATCGGCGGGTCGTACAGCGTGATGGTGGATTGACGTGTGCTCATCAGGGTCTCCGTTGCTGTGGTGCGGATCGGTAGGTCAACGATCACCGAACCCGGCGGCGGGCACATCGGCCCTGAGGCCGGAGATCGCCCGGCCGATGGCACGGGCAGTCTCTCGTTCTTTCGGTGGGTACGCCGAGGCGCGCTGGTCCCTAGGCTGGAGCCGTGATCACCGTCCGGCGCGCCATCTGGCACGAGCCGCGGCCGGCTGACGCCCCGCCCATCGGCCGACTCGACTGGCTGCTGGCGGGTGTGTTCGCGGCCGCCGCCGTGGTCGAGGGCATCCTTCGGCCGGGCTTGGCCTGGCGACCTCTGGCGGCGCTGCTCGCCCTGGCGCTGGTGCCGGCCCTGCTCTGGCGACGGGGCCGCCCCCTGCTGGCCGCTCTGGTCGGGTGGGGCGTCACCGGGCTGCTCTCGGTCCTGCAGATGACTGCACGCACCGGGGACCTCGGCCTCTACTCCATGATGGCCGTCCTGATCCTGCTCTACTCCCTGGTCCGATGGGGCTCGGGCCGGGAGATCGTCCTGGGGGCGGCGTTCGTGACCGTCGTCGTCGCGCTGGGGATGTACGCGACTTCCGCTGGCTGGGCAGACGCCTTCGGCGGGACCGTTCTCCTGTTGTTGGTCGTCGCGCTCGCGGCGGTGTTCCGCTACCGCGCGGCCCTCTGGTCTCGCCAACAGCGCGAGATCCGCAACCAGGAGCGGGTGGCGCTGGCTCGGGACCTGCACGACATCGTGGCGCACCACGTCTCGGCCATCGCGGTGCAGGCACAGGCCGGCCGTGTGGTCGCCGGCACCCAGCCCGAGAAGGCTGCCGAGATCCTGGCGGCGATCGAGTCCGAAGCGTCGCGAACCCTGACAGAGATGAGATCCATGGTGAGGGTGCTGCGTGAGGAGGAAGCCGTCGTCTACGCGCCGCAACCGGGTGTCGCGGACCTGCCTGCTCTGGCGCGCACCGACGCGACGCCCACCGTCGAGGTCTCGCTCGGCGATTCGTCGACCCGACTGGCGCGACCCGTGGATGCCGCGCTCTACCGGCTCGCGCAGGAGTCGCTGACCAACGCAGTGCGGCACGCACGCAGCGCGACCCGCGTCGGGATCGACGTACGCCGCGAGGGCGACGTCGTCAGGCTGCGGGTCACCGACGATGGACGGACCGAGTCGGCGCCGGCTCCGGAGCCCGGGTTCGGCCTGCTGGGCATGGCCGAACGCGCCCAACTCCTCGGCGGATCGCTCTCTGCAGGGCCGGGACCCGAGGGTGGCTGGGTGGTCGAGGCCGTGTTGCCGGCGGAGGCGCCGGCATGAGCATCCGCGTGGTGGTCGCCGACGACCAGGACCTGGTCCGGACCGGGTTGGTGATGATCCTCGACGCACAACCCGACCTCGAGGTGGTGGGGGAGACAGCAGACGGGCTCGGAGCGCTCGAGCTGGCGACCCGGCTGCGACCCGATGTCCTGCTCGTCGACATCCGGATGCCCGGGCTCGACGGCGTCGAAGTGACGCGGCGCCTGGCCGGTCCGGGCGTGATGGACCCCATGGCCGTGGTCGTGATCACCACCTTCGACCTCGATGAGTACGTCCTCGGTGCTCTGCGCGCCGGCGCCCGCGGCTTCCTGCTCAAGGACGCCGGGCCGGACCTCCTCGTACAGGCGATCCACGCGGCGGCAGAGGGAGACGCGCTGATCGCACCGAACGTCACCCGCCGACTGCTGGCGACCTTCGCCGACC
>CAYYQO010000172.1:0-6787 GCA_964473845.1 uncultured Aeromicrobium sp. | reverse complement strand
GGAAGTAGTCGTCGGAATCGGCGATGTCGTGTTCGCGGGTGTCGATGTTCTTGGCCGCGACCTGGATGCGCTTGTACGCCGAACGCATGTCGTCCGAGGCGGGCTTGCCGTCGAGTTCGCGACCGTAGGCGAAGCCGCCCCACGCGGTGTAGACCTCGGCCAGGTCGGCGTCATCGCGCCAGTTGCCCGACTCGATGACCTGCAGGATTCCCGCGCCGTACGAGCCGGGAGCCGAACCGAAGATCCGGGTCGTGGCGCGGCGTTCGTCGCCGTGCTCGGCCAGGTCGGCGGCGACGTGCGCGCGGACGAAGTTCTGGTCGTGCGGTTCGTCGAGGTCGGCCACGAGTTGCACGGCGTCGTCCAGCATCGCGACGACGTGGGGGAACGCATCGCGGAAGAAGCCCGAGATGCGCAGGGTGACGTCGATGCGGGGCCGACCGAGTTCCTCCAGCGGCACGACCTGCAACTCCGAGACCCGGCGCGAAGCCTCGTCCCACGTCGGTCGCACCCCCAGCAGGGCCAGCACCTCGGCGATGTCGTCGCCAGAGGTACGCATCGCGGACGTGCCCCACACCGACAGGCCGACTGACAGCGGCCATTCCCCGGTGTCCTCACGGTGCCGTTGCAGCAGCGAGTCGGCCATCGCCTGACCCGTCTCCCACGCCAGCCGCGACGGCACGGCCTTGGGATCGACGGTGTAGAAGTTGCGGCCGGTCGGCAGCACGTTCACGAGTCCACGCAGGGGCGAGCCCGACGGGCCGGCCGGAATGTAGCCGCCGTCGAGCGCGTGCAGGATGGCATCGATCTCATCGGTGGTGCTGGCCAGGCGGGGGACCACCTCGGCGGCCGCGAACCGCAGGACCTGGGCGACCTCGGGCTCGTCGGTCAAAGTCGCGACGGCGTCCACCGACCAGTCGGCGGCCTCCATCGCCTCGATGAGTCCACGGGCCCGCTCTTCGACCTCGTCGACCACGCGCGTGGGTTGGTCCTCCTTGAGGCCGAGTGCCGCACGCAGGCCAGGGATGGCGGCGCTCTGTCCGCCCCAGATCTGCGAGGCCCGCAGGATCGCCAGCACGAGGTCGACCCGGACCGCGCCGGTGGGAGCTTCGGCCAGGATGTGCAGGCCGTCGCGGATCTGGACATCCTTGATCTCACACAGCCAACCGTCGACGTGCATGATGAAGTCGTCGAACGCCTCGTCGTCGGGCTGTTCGTCCAGGCCGAGGTCGCGGTGCATCTCGGCCGCGTGCATGAGGGTCCAGATCTCACCGCGGATCGCCGGCAGTTTGGCCGGGTCCATCGCCGCGATGTTGCCGTACTCGTCGAGCAACTGCTCGAGTCGTGCGATGTCGCCGTACGTCTCGGCGCGGGCCATCGGCGGGATCAGGTGGTCGACGATCGTGGCGTGGGCACGGCGCTTGGCCTGGGCGCCCTCGCCCGGGTCGTTCACCAGGAACGGGTAGATCAATGGCAGGTTCGCGATCGCCGCATCGGTCGCGCACGCCGCAGACAGGGCGGCGTTCTTCCCCGGCAGCCACTCCATCGAGCCGTGCTTGCCCAGGTGGATGACCGCGTTCGCGCCGAATCCGCCCCGGTCCGGGTCGGCACTGAGCCACAGGTAGGCGGCCAGGTAGTGGTGCGAGGGGGCCAGATCGGGGTCGTGGTAGATCGCGACCGGGTTCTCGCCGAAGCCGCGGGGTGGCTGGATCAGGATCACCAGGTGACCGGCGGTGATCGTGGCCAGCACGATCTCGTCCGCGTCGTTCACGAACAACCGGCCCGGAGCCGGCCCCCACGCCTCCTCGACCTGGGCGCGGAGCGCGGGGTCGAGGGTCGCGAACCACTCGCGGTACCGTGCCGCGGGAATGCGGACGTGGGCTGTCGTCAAGTCACCGGAGGTCAGCCATTCCTCGTCCTGACCGCCCGCGTCGATCAGGGCGTGGATGAGGGCGTTGCCCGCTTCGGTCTCGTCCTCGAGTTCGAGGCCGGGGATCGCGCCCGTCCCGCCGAGTTCATAGCCGGCCTCGGCCATGCGGCGCAGCAGTCGGACGGCCGAACGCGGAGTGTCCAGACCGACCGCGTTGCCGACCCGGCTGTGCTTGGTCGGGTAGGCCGACAGCATGAGCGCGATGCGGCGTTCCTGCGCCGGGACGTGGCGCAGCCGGGCGTGTCCGACCGCGATGCCGGCCACGCGGGCGCAGCGTTCCGGATCGGCGACGTAGCGGGGCAGGCCGTCGGGGTCGATCTCCTTGAACGAGAACGGAGCCGTGATGATCCGGCCGTCGAACTCGGGGATCGCGATCTGGTTCGCCGAGTCCAGCGGAGTGACGCCGTCGTCCGAGGCGAGCCAGTCCTCGCGGCTGGACGTCAGGCACAGGCCCTGCAACAGCGGGATGTCCAGGGCCGCCATCTTCTCGACGTCCCATGACTCGTCGTCCCCGCCGGCCGAGGCGCCTGCCGGCGTGGTTCCGCCCGCGGCGAGCACCGTGATGACCAGCGCATCGAGGCTGCTCAGCGCCTCGAACAGTTCGTCAGAAGCGGCACGCAGCGATGCTGAGAAGACCGGCAGGCCGATCGCCTGTCCGGTCGCGTCCACGGCGTCGGCCAGGGCATGCGCGAAACCGGCATTCCCGCTGGCCTCATGGGCGCGGTAGTACAGGATTCCAACCCGGGGGAGGTCCGGCCGTACCGGCTCGGGACGGTCGGCCCAGCCCCACTGCGGCACCGTGGCCGGCGCCTCGAAGCCTTCGCCGGTGAGCAGGACCGTGTCCGAACAGAAGGCGTGCAGTTGGGCCAGGTTCGCCGGTCCACCCTCGACCAGGTATCGGTGCGCCTCGGCGGCGATGCCGATCGGCACGGTCGAGAGTTCCATCAGTTCGGCGCTCGGCGTCAGTTCGCCGCCCAGCACGACGAGCGGTCGGTCACCGACGTGGGGGAGCACCAGTTCGCGGACGTCGTCGGCGGTGCCGAGGACCCGGGCGATCACCAGGTCGGCCTCGGAGAAACCGGTGGGAAGGCCGCGGACCGGGTTGGCCCAGAGCCAGTCGGCGCCACTCGCGCGGGCCGAGAGCAGGTCGGTGTCGGACGTGGACAGCAACGCGATGCGAGGCATGGTTCCTCCTCGGGGTTCTCGCCCCGTGTGGTCGGAAGTCAGCCGCTTCTCGTGTCTGGCTCGGCCCCTCGGGGCCTCACAGTGGCGGAACCGCTCCGAACTCGCATCGGATTCCGAGATCCGCGGCCGGCGGACGTTCAGTCACCCTACGCGACTACTGTGCGATCACATGTGTGAGGTTGGACGCCCACTGGTGTGGGACGACGAGCTGGCGGCCGGAGGCATGGCGGTGCTCCTGCCGTCGTTGCGCGAGGCCCGCGAAGCCAGCGACGATCCCGACGGCGTGACGGTCGAGGGGATCGGCCGAGGCGCCTCGGCGGCATTGGCCCTGGTCGCCCACCAGCGTCGACTCGGCATCGGCGTGGGGCGAGTCGTACTGCGTGACCTCGATCCCGGCGCCGATGATCCGATCAGCGGGGGACCGATGCCCGCACCGCCCGCGCGCCTCGGCGAAACCGAGATCGTCGTGCACTGCGACGCCGACGACCCAGCGGCCGAGGTCGCCGACCGCTGGCGTGAGGCCGGGTGGCCGGTCACGGTGGTGCCGGTGCGCGAGCGCCGTGACCTGTGTCCGGGAGTGTTCCGGCCCTGGGCCGCTGCCGACGGTGCCATCGTCCGGTTGCGCACCCCCGGCGGACGGATCGCGACGGCAGCGCTGGTCGGGCTGCACGAGGTCGCGTCCGCTCACGGTGACGGCTCCCTGCTCGTGACCCGCCGGGCGAACGTGCAGGTTCGCGGTATCGATGCACCCGACGGCAACGTCCCCGCGCACGTCGTGGCCGCGATCCGGGCCACGGGCCTGCTGCCGTCCGACACGCACGAACTGGTGCGCAACATCGTGGCCTCGCCGTTCACCGGCCGGGCCGGCGGGCGTGCCGACCTGCGCCCCGTCGTGGCGGACCTCGACGAACGGCTGTGCGCCGAACTGGCCCTGTCCGACCTGGGGGGCCGGTTCCTGTTCGTCCTCGACGACGGGCGCGGCGATGTCGCCGATCGTCCCCTCGATCTGGGCCTGACGGCCGTCGACGCGACCCACGCTCAGCTCCGGCTCGGCGCGCACGGGTGGGGTCAGGTCGTCTCCCTGGCCGATGCGGGAGCAGCCCTAGTCGCCTTGGCCCAGCAGTTCGCGCGGGTGCGGGGGACCGGCCCGGGCGCGGCATGGCATGTCGACGAACTCGCCGGCGCCGGCGCCGACCTGGCGCCCGTGACCGCCCGCGATCCGCGCACCGAGGTCCGCACGGACGCGCCCGAACCGGGCCGCCATTTGCAGGACGATGGTCGTGTGGCAGAGGTCATCGCCTTGCCCGACGGCCTCGTGACGACCGTCGTACTGGACCGGCTCATCGCCTCGGGTGCCCCCGAGGTGGTCCTGACGCCGTGGCGTACGGTCGTGGTCCCCGACCTGGAGAACTCGTGAACCCACCCACGTCCCGCTACGCCTATGAACGATCAGGCCCGGCGATCTACGTCGACTCGTTCGCCACGATCCGGCGCGAGGCAGACCTGTCGCGCATCCCTGCCGATGCCGAGAAGGTCGCTGTCCGGATGATCCACGCGAGCGGCCAGACCGATCTCGTGAACGACCTCGAGATCCATCCGGGGCTCGCCTCGGCGGCACGTTCCGCGCTCGCATCGGGTGCGCCGATCCTGACCGATGCGCACATGGTCGCGTCGGGGGTCACCCGCGCGCGGCTGCCGCGCGACAACGACGTGCTGTGCCTGCTGCGCGACGAGCGTGTTCCGGACCTGGCCCGGCAGTGGGCCACCACGCGATCGGCTGCTGCCGTGTCTTTGTGGGCCGATCGTCTCGACGGAGCGGTCGTCGCCTTCGGCAACGCGCCGACGGCCCTGTTCCACCTGCTGGAATTGCTGGTTGACGGTGCACCGCGGCCCGCCGCGATCGTCGGTGTGCCGGTCGGCTTCATCGGAGCGGCCGAGTCCAAGCAGGCGCTCGCCTCCTTCGCCGACGACCACGGGATCGACATCCCGTTCCTGACCGTCCACGGCCGCCGCGGTGGTTCGGCGATGGCCGCGTCCGCGCTCAACGCCCTCGCCCAGGAGCAGGAATGAGTCGGCTCAGCATCGTGGGACTGGGTCCCGGCGACCCCGAACTGGTGACGCTCAAGGCCGCACGTCTCGTCGGAAGCGCAGCTGTCGTGGCGTACCACCACGCGCCCGGCCGAGCCTCGAACGCCCGCCGGATCGCCGCCGATCTGATCGGTGCCGAGGCCGTCGAGGAGGCGCTGGAGTATCCGGTCACGACCGGCAGCACCGACCATCCCGGTGGTTACGCCGGGGCCATGGCCGAGTTCTACGAACGGTGCACCGAGCGGCTGGCCGCACACCTGGAGGCCGGCCGCGACGTGGCCTTGTTGGCCGAGGGTGATCCGCTGTTCTACGGCTCGTCGATGTACGTCCACGACCGGCTGAGGGAACGATTCGAGACCGAGGTGGTGCCGGGCGTGCCCGCATTCGCCGCGGCGACGGCCACGACCCACACGGCATTGGTCCGGCAGACCGATGTCCTGACCGTCCTGCCGGGCACGCTGCCGCGGGCCGAGTTGGCGCGAAGACTGGCCGACACCGACGGCGCGATCATCATGAAACTGGGTCGTACCTTCGGCAATGTCGTCGCCGCGCTGCGCGAGGCCGGGCGGCTGGAACACGCGCTGTACGTCGAGCGGGCGTCCACGGACCAGGAACGGTGGCTGCCGGTGGCCGAGGTCGATCCGGCCGAGGTCCCGTACTTCTCGCTCATCGTGGTGCCGGGCGACAGCAGTGAGGGACGTCGCCGGTACGACGATCCGTCGCCGGCCGAGCTCCCCACCGTCACCGGCGCGAAGGTGCACGTGGTGGGACTCGGCCCCGGCCCCGACCGGTGGTTGACACCGGAAGCGGCAGAGATCCTGGCGTCGGTCGAGCACGTCGTCGGGTACGGCCCGTACGTCGAACGGGTCCCGCAGCGCGAGGGTCTGCAGCGGCACGCCTCGGGCAACACGGTCGAGGTCGACCGTGCCCGGTTCGCGCTCGACCTGGCTCGCGCCGGCGAGAGCGTCGCCGTCGTGTCCGGCGGCGACGCGGGCATCTTCGGGATGGCCGCCGCCGTGCTCGAGGCCGCCGGTGATCCTGCCTACGCGCAGGTCCACGTCGAGGTCGTTCCCGGGCTCAGCGCGGTCCAGGCGGTCGCGGCGCGCGCGGGCGCACCGATCGGCGCCGACTTCGCGGTGGTCAGCCTGTCCGACCGGCTCAAGCCGTGGGCCGTGGTCGAGCAGCGGCTGCGGGCGATCGCCGCGGCCGATCTGGTGCTGGCCGTCTACAACCCGCGGTCGCGGGCCCGTCCGCACCAGGTCGCGACGATGCGCGAGGTGCTGCTGGAGCACCGCGATCCGGCCACGGTCGTGGTCGTCGGCCGTGACGTGGGCCGGGCGCAGGAGTCCCTGACGGTCACGACGCTCGGCGAACTGGACCCGGAGTCCATCGACATGTTGTGCCTGCTGATCGTCGGCGCGTCCGCGACTCGCGTGACCGCTGCGGGACAGGTCTGGACGCCGCGCTTCGTCGACTGACACCTGCTTGATCTCCTGGGTAGTTCACTCGCTTGTCAGATGGATGCTGCCGGTGTCCGGAGCTCTCACGCGAGTTCTGAGCTGGCTGGTCCGGTGCGTCAGGTCCCAC
>CAYYQO010000171.1:0-6792 GCA_964473845.1 uncultured Aeromicrobium sp. | reverse complement strand
ACCACGACCAGAACGTCCATCCCGTACCAAAAGTGGAACAGGGTCAGCGCGGAACCACTCAGCGGCCGAAGAAGCCGCGCAGTATCACGGCCACAACTGCGTCAGTTCACCCACCGAAAGGGCCCGGCCCGTGTAGAACGGGACCTCCTCGCGGACGTGCAGACGAGCGTCGACCGCGCGCAGGTCACGCATCAGGTCGACGATGCGGTGCAGTTCGTCGGCCTCGAAGGCCAGCAACCATTCGTAGTCGCCCAGCGCGAACGAGGCGATCGTGTTGGCCCGCACGTCGGCGTAGTCGCGGGCGGCCTCGCCGTGCTCGCGCAGCATCCGGCGGCGATCCTCGTCGGGCAGCAGGTACCACTCGTACGACCGCACGAACGGGTACACGCACACGTAGCGGCGCGGGGTGTCGTCGATCAGGAAGCCCGGCACGTGAGCGCGGTTGAACTCGGCCGGACGGTGCACACCGACGTTCGACCACACGGGAGCGAGGTGCGATCCGAGTTCGGTCCGCCGGAAGGCGTTGTAGGCATCCTGGAGGACATCCGTGTCGGGGGCGTGCCACCAGATCATCAGGTCCGCATCGGCGCGCATCCCACTCAGGTCGTAGGTGCCGCGGACGACCACGTCGCCACCGAGTTTCGCGAACAACGCGTCGACCTCGGCCGCCATGCCTGCGCGATCGGCGTCGCCCAGCGGAGTCTCGATCCGGAACACCGAGTACATGGCGTACCTGATGCTGGCGTTGATCTTCTCGACATCGACATCGTTGGCAGTCATGAGCCCATTCTCACCCAGCGAGGGTTCGCTCGGCCGCGGCCCTCCCGGTCGCGACGACGGCGGCGATCCCGACGCCCTCGTACGCCGCACCGCACACCTGCAGACCGGGCACGGCCGCGACGTCGTCGACGACCGTCCGCACGAGATCCAGGTGCCCGACCTCGTACTGCGGCAGGCCGCCACCCCAGCGCTGAACCGTCCGAGCAGCGACCGACCCGATCGAGCCGGCGGGCTCGACGATGGCCCGCAGATCCGCCAGCGAGAGCTCGGCCAGCGCAGCATCATCGCGCTGCAGCATCGCTGTGTCGCCCGCGCGTCCCAGCGAGGTGCGCACCACCGTCGCCCCGTTCGCGGATTCTGCCAGCCAGGCCCACTTGCGGGTCGAGAACGTCGCTGCCTTGATCGAGGTCGGCTCGACCGGAGGCACCAGGAAGCCGGTGCCGTCGGGAAGGTCCGCTCCGTCCAACAGGAAGGACACGACCACCATCGAGGCGTAGTCGACTCCTGCCAGCGCGAAGGCCGCCCGGGGAGCCGCTTCGGCCAGCAGACGCGCCGCTGCCGGAGCGGGCGCCGACATGACGACCGCATCGAACCGCTCACGGACGGCCGCGGTCGTCGGTCCGATCACGAGCTCCCAGCCGTCACCGTCGCGTCGGACCGAGCGCACCGTCGCACCGGTGCGCACCTCGAATCCACCGGCATCGACGATCGCCTGCGGAAGCCGCCCGACTCCCCCGCGCAGTCCCATCAGTGCCGGACCCGCATCCGCCGGAGCCTGGGCTCGGCGCTCGGCCGCCCCCGCCAGCAGGTCGGGACCGAGAGCGGCGATCAGCGGAGCGGCCGCGCGCAACGACAATCGGTCGGCGTGACCGGCGTAGACCCCGCCCAGCAAGGGTTCGACGAGGCGGTCGACGACCTCACGGCCCAGCCGATCCTCAACGAACCGGGCGACCGACACGTCGCCACCGGGCAGCGCGAGTGCGACGGACTCGACCGGAGCGGCCAGCACGCCCGACGCCTCCAACGCCGCCAGGTCCGAGGGGACTCCCATCACCGTCGGCGGCAGCGCCCGCAGCGATCCACGGCTCCACACCATCGACGGGATCGGCTCCGGCGCCACGAGGTCGGTCGACAGCCCGACGGCTCCGACCAGATCCAGTGCCTCGGGACGGCGAGCCAACATCGCCTCGGCGCCGACATCGACCGTCAGGTCGCCGAGTCGCTGCTGCCGCAGCTTGCCGCCGATCGCGGGTGATCCCTCGAGGACGACGGGTTCGGCGCCACCAGAGGCCAGGTGGAAAGCAGCCGAGAGACCGGCGATCCCGCCTCCGACGACGGCGACGCGCACGTCAGGCTCCGGGCTCGTACGCGTGGACGAACTCGACCAACCGGGTCAGCGCCTCCGGGTCGGTCGACGGCAGCACCCCGTGGCCGAGGTTGAAGACGTGACCCTTCGCGGCACGGCCGGCATCGATGATCTCGGCCGCCCGAGCGTGCACGACCTCGGTCGGCGCGAACAACAGGGTCGGGTCGAGGTTGCCCTGCACCGCGCGGTCGGGCCCGATGCGGCCGATCGCCTCGTCCAGCGGCACGCGCCAGTCGACGCCGACGACATCGGCTCCGACATCGCCCATGCGCGTCAGGAGTTCGCCGGTGCCGACACCGAAGTGGATACGCGGAACTCCCAGATCGGCCACCGAGGCGAGCACGGCCGTCGAGTGCGGTCGCACGTACTGGTCGTAGTCGGCCGGCGACAGCGCACCCGCCCACGAGTCGAACAGCTGGACGGCCGAGGCGCCCGCCTCGACCTGCAGGCGCAGGAACTGCCCGGCGATCGCGGCGATGCGGCCGAGCAGCGCATGCCACAGGTCCGGATCGCGGTACATCAGTTCCTTCGTGCGCAGGTGATCGCGTGAGGGGCCGCCCTCGACCAGGTAGGACGCCAACGTGAACGGAGCTCCCGCGAAGCCGATCAGCGGCGTATCACCCAGTTCGGTGACGAGTCCTCGCACCGCGTCGGTGATCGAGGTGACGTCGCCGGGTTCGAGATCACGCAGCGTCGACAGCTGGTCGGCCGAACGGATCGGATCGGCCACGACCGGCCCCGTACCGGGAACGATGTCCAGATCGATGCCGATCGCCTTGAGCGGGACGACGATGTCGGAGAAGAAGATCGCCGCATCGACACCATGCCGCCTCACCGGCTGCATCGTGATCTCGACGACCATGTCGGTGCGGAAGCACGACTCCAGCATCGGCACGCCCTCGCGGATCGCCAGGTACTCCGGCAGCGATCGGCCGGCCTGCCGCATGAACCAGACGGGCGTGCGGTCGGGCGTGAGCCCGCGACACGCCTGCAGGAAGGGGCTGGTGAGAGTGCCGTCAACTGGTGTGGCGGATGCGTCGGTGGTCACCCCTCCAGTCTCTCAGGCCCTGCGTGTCGAACCGCCCGCCCCTGCTCGACGTGCCTAAGATCACCGTGTGGGCGCCCGAACGAAGCTCGAAGGCATCCCGGCCCCGTTCACGCGGGCGGTCGAGGAGGTCAAACGCGCCGTCGCGCGCCCAGAACTCGAGATCGGCGAGATGCCGCCGCCCCAGCGCATCGCCCCCTTTGCCCACGCGATGACCGCCGACGTCGTCGTCGCGGACACCGAACTGGGCACCGGCCGCTTCATCCTGTTGCACGATCCCGCCGGCAACGACGCCTGGAACGGCACGTTCCGCTGCGTCACCTTCGCCCGCGCCGACATCGAGCACGAGATGGCCACCGACCCCCTCATCACGCAGGTCGGCTGGAGTTGGCTGACCGACGCGCTGGCCGACGCCGACGCCGAGCACACGAACTCCGCCGGCAGCATCACGGTCGTCCGTTCCGAGAGCTTCGGCGCGATGGCCGACGACGAGGGTGACGCCCAGATCGAGGTCCGTGCCTCCTGGACGCCGCACGGCGGACTGGACGCCCATGCCTCGGCGTGGATGGAACTTCTCGGCAAACTGGCAGGTCTTCCCCCCTTGGCTCCCGGCGTCGTGCCCCTCACCCGTAGGCGCTCGGCGCGTTGACGACCGCACCCGACGAAACCTCAGAGCCGCCACTGCCTCGGCTCGGCCTCCGAGACCCCATGGTCACCGTCGTCAACACCGACGACGCCTTGGCCCGTGCCTGCGCCGAGATCTCACTGGGCGAAGGACCGATCGCCCTCGACGCCGAGCGGGCCTCAGGCTACCGGTACTCCCAGCGCGCCTATCTGGTCCAGGTCCGCCGCGAAGGTTCCGGGACCTGGCTCATCGACCCGATCGCCTTCCCGGACCTGACCGAACTGGGCGATGCCTTCGGTGACGCCGAGTGGATCCTGCACGCGGCCACCCAGGACCTGCCCTGCCTGGCCGAGATCGGCCTCAAGCCGACCGAACTGTTCGACACTGAACTGTCCGGCCGGCTGCTGAACCTGCCACGGGTGGGCCTGGCGGCACTCGTCGAGCACTACCTCGGTATGAGCCTGGCCAAGGAGTTCTCCGCCGCCGACTGGTCGACCCGTCCGTTGCCCGAACCCTGGCTCGAGTACGCGGCCCTCGACGTCGAGGTCCTGGTCGAGCTGCGATCTGCCGTGCTGGCCGATCTGGTGGCCGCCGGCAAGGACGGCTGGGCCCGCGAGGAGTTCGACGCCCTGCTGTCGTTCACGGGTCCGCCCGTGCGGCAGGATCCGTGGCGACGCACCTCGGGTATCCACAAACTACGCAGCCGCCGCGCGTTGGCCATCGTTCGCGAGTTGTGGGAGACCCGCGATGCGATCGCTGCCGACCGCGACATCACGCCGGGACGCATCCTGCCCGATGCGTCGATCGTGGCCCTGGCGACGCAGGCACCTTCAACCCTGTCGGCTCTCAAGTCGAACGACACGATGAAGCGGCGCGGTCCGCGGCGCTTCCTCGACGACTGGTTCACGGCGATCGAAGCGGGACTGGGACTGCCCGAGGACCAGTTGCCGACCTCGGGACAGCGTTCGGACGGACCTCCCCCGCCACGCGCCTGGGCCGACAAGGATCCCGTCGCCGCCGAACGTCTCACGCGGGTCAGGGCCGTCATCACCGAGATCGCCGAGCAGAACAATCTTCCAGCCGAGAATCTGATCGGCCCCGCATTCGTCCGGGCGCTGGCCTGGCAGCCGCCGAGCGACCTCGATCCCGAGGCGATCGCCGCTGACCTGCGTGAACGTGGCAGTCGCGAGTGGCAACTCGACCTGGTCGCCGCCCCGATCGCCGCGGCACTCGTCGATCCCTGAGGCAGTCTCACGGCGAAGTCGCCGACCTCACGACCACCACGGGTTTACGCTCGTTCGCATGGCCGAGTTCTCCAGACCGTCGATGCCGGGTGCGGCGTTGTTCGAGTCCCTGCCCGGAGAGGACGATCCCGCCGAGCGATCGGCGGCCGGCCACCGCATAGCGAATCTCCTGGTGCGTGGCGCGCACCGGCCCGGTGACCAGGCACTGATCGATCGCGTCCTGCACCTGGCCGATTCCGAGGGCCTGGCGGTGATCGCCGACCTCTGGGCCAAGGCACCCCCCGAGACCCTCGCGGGCGCGCTGTGGCGGTTGTACGTGTTGCGAACGTGGGTCCATCGCAATCCGGTGCAGGCCTCTCGGGAATTCGCTGCCGGCCGCGCGTACGCGCCCGTGCAGGAGGTCCTGGCCGGAGTCGTCGACCCACCCGGACCCGAGGACGTCATCGCCCTGGTCGACACCGTCGTCCGCGGGATCCTCACGCCGGACTTCGACGTCACGCTCGACCGTGCAGCGGCATTCGCCCACATCGTGGGGGTCGGTCGCGGTCAACTCGACGACAGCGATCCGGCCAGCGCCGCCCGCCTCGTCGACACCGCCCGGCAGTTGCGCGCGGCCGCCGAAGCGGAACGTCGCGGAGTTCTGCACTGAGCTTGGGTCCGGTCGTCTAGGCTGGTTCTCGCGCCGGGTCGAGGTAGCCCCGGGTCCCAAAATTAGCCGCTACGAGCGGCCACGCGCCGTGAGGCGCTTCCCGACCCGGCGCATCTATTTCGATGATCAGGCGCGTGCCTGCTTCGGGGCGAACGTCGTGTACGAATGCGCCGGCGCCAGCAGTTCGTCCAGTGCCGCCGTGTCCTCGTCCGACGGCGTCCAGTTCGCCGCGGCGACGTTCGAGACCACTTGGTCCGGACCCGAAACTCCCGCGATCACCGACGCCACGGCCGGGCGTGACGCCAAACCACCCATCGCCAGTTCCAGCAGACTGATGCCCCGCTCGTCGGCGAACGCTTGCAATGCGTCGATGCGCTGCCAGTCAGCACCCTCCAGCCGGGCCCGCTGTTGGGCCAGGCGGGTTCCCTCGGCCGGTTCCGAGCCCTTCGCGTACTTGCCGGTCAGCAGTCCGTAGGCCAGCGGGAAGTACGGCAGGATGCCGACGCCCAGTTCGCGGCAGGCCGGGACCAGTTCGACCTCGGCCGCCGGGTTGTACAGCGAGTACTCGTTCTGGGCGGTCGCGAAGTGGGCGAATCCGCCCGTGCGCGAAATCCAGGCGGCGTCGACCAGCTGCCAGGCGGCGAAGTTCGAGCAGCCGATGGCCCGCACCTTGCCCTCGTCGACCAACTCGGTCATCGCGCCCAGGGTCTCCTCGAGCGGTGTCTGCGGGTCGGGGGTATGCAGTTGGTACAGGTCGATCACATCGGTCCCCAGCCGTCGCAGGCTGGCTTCGACGGCCGTCCGGACATAGGTCGCGCTGCCACGCCGGCCGCCGTCATCGCCGTTGCGTCCCTGCATGTCCATCCCGAACTTCGTCGCGACGACGACGTCGTCGCGGCGCCCCTGCAGGGCGGCGCCCAGCAGGGTCTCGCTCTCGCCGAGTGCGTACGAGTCGGCGGTGTCGAACAACCGCACTCCATGTTCGAACGCGGCGTCCACGACGGCCTTCACCCGGTCGGCGTCGATGCGCGCTCCGAAGGCATTGCAGCCGATCCCGACCGGGCCGACTTCGATGCCACTTGT
>CAYYQO010000170.1:0-6799 GCA_964473845.1 uncultured Aeromicrobium sp. | reverse complement strand
GATGATCGGGCTGATCGTGTGGCAGCACGTCGGCTCCCCGTTCTTCGAGGACGGCGAGCGGATCCCCTTGGCCGATCCGGCACTGTGGTCCTGGTACCTGCCGCTCGTGATCTTCGGGCTCGTGCTGGAACTGCTCCACGCCCTGTGGGTCCAGCAGTCGGGCTGGACGTGGCCGGCCGCGTGGGCGAACGCCGGCATCTCCGTGCTGTTCGCGGTGCCCACCGTCTACCTGTTGCTGAAGGATGCCATCGTCAATCCCGACCTGATCGCGCACCTCAACTGGGACCAGGACATCGTCACGACGACGATGCAGTGGATCGCGGCCGGCGTGGTCCTGGTCAGCCTGTGGGAGATCTTCGACGGCATCCGCAAGGCCCGCCTCGCGGCGTGACTCAGTACCCCGAACCGCGGGTCTGGGCGAGGTAGACGAGGGCGCCGAGGGTGCCGAGCAGCGGCAACAGGCCCAGCGGGCTCTGCCACAGGATGTCGACGAGGATGGCCAGCGGCAAGATGATGAGCCACACGTTCTTGGGCAGCGTGCCGGCCAATTCGAAGTCGTAGGGCTTGCGCCGGACGCAGTCGACCAGCGCGAAGACCTTGGCGCAGAGCAGTAGCCACCAGATCGCCACGGTCACAAATGAGACCAGTGCGGCCAGAGAACCCATGCGGAGAAGACTACGGCGGGCACCACGTGTTGGTGGTGCCCGCCGTGGGATTGCGCAGTCGGTGACCGGTCAGGACGTGGCCTTCGGGGTCTCGGTCGTCTTGGCCGCGCTGGCCTTCTTCGCCGGGGCCTTCTTCGCCGCCGTCTTCTTCGCAGCGGTCGTCTTCGTGGCCGGAGCCGCCTTCTTCGCGGTCGCGGTCTTGGCCGGGGCCTTCTTCGCAGCGGCCGACTTCGTGGCGGTGGTCGACGCCTTGGCCGGAGCCTTCTTGGCCGTCGTCTTCTTGGCGGTCGTCTTCTTGGCCGGGGCCTTCTTGGCCGTCGTCTTCTTGGCCGGGGCCTTCTTCGCGGCGGCCGGCTTCTTCGCCGGCGAGGTGGCCTTGCGGATGGACGCCGAGCTGGCGAACGAGGCGGCAGCGGCGCTGGCGCTCTCGCTGGCGTCCTCGACGGCCTCGGCAGCCTTGCCGGTCAGGCTCTCGGCCTTGGCGGTCAGCTCGTCGATGACCTCTTCGGCCTTGTCCTTGAGGCCGTCGACCAGGTCGTCGGCCTTCTCGCGGAAGTCGTCCACGGCGCTCTTGAGGTCGTCAACCTTGACGTCCTCGACCTTGCCGCGCAGTTCGCCCACGAAGGTCTCGGCGCGCGCGGCGAAGTCGTCGGCGGCGGTCTTGACGTCGTCGACAGTCAGGCCCTTCGCGAGCTTGACCAGGTCGTCGCTCTTCTTGGCCAGGTCGGAGTAGGCGGCCGTGGCCGAACCGAGCGCGGTCTGCGCCAGGGTCTCGGCCTTCTTCTGCAGGCCGGCCACGTCGATGCCCTTGACACTGGCGGGCAGCGCCAGGATGTCGTCCAGGATGGACTTGATCTGGGAGTTGATGGTGTCGGTGATGCTCATGAGTTCTCCTCGAGGTCTGCGGTTCCGACGAACGAACGGTAGATGTCCCGCAACGCCGCCTTCTGGCGTGCGGTCAACCGCGGGTCGCGGTCAATGGCGTCCTCGACCGCGTACGCTCCGGCCTGCTCGACATCGAGGATGCCTGCGCGGACGTAGAGCGACTCGGCCGAGATCCTCAGTGCCTTCGCGATCTGCTGCAGCACCTCGGCGGACGGTTTGCGCAGGCCGCGTTCGATCTGGCTGAGGTACGGGTTCGAGACGTCCGCGAGTTCAGCCAGTTGTCGAAGCGACATCTGCGCCTGGGTCCGCTGATCGCGCAGGTACTCGCCGAGCGACCCCACGGCCGATCCGACGGCATTCTGCATCTTCAGCTTCGCCATGACTCCATGGTGCTTGCAAAAGTTAGCAAATGCAAGCAGGTGTGATGCAGCGGACACCGCGAAGCACACCAGTCACAAATGTTTCATTCTGCGGACGCTCCGGGGTAGCCTGTGCAGGCCGAAGGTGCTCTCGGGCGGCGCGCTTCCCTTCCTCAGCCCGCTACATGTCTGCCTCGCTCATTCGCCGAATCCTGCTGGCTCTCGTCCTCACGGGCTCCCTACTGCTGGCCCCCGCCACCGCCGCTGAAGCGGCGCCCAAGAAGCCCACCAAGGCCACCAAGGTCCGGGCCACCACCAACACGACGGCGATGACAATCCGCTGGAAGAAGCCCAAGCGAGCCTCCTACGTCCACATCTGCGTCAAGACCTCCGGCAAGTCCCGGTGCATCCGATCAGTGCGCACCCGCAAGAACTACATCCGCTTCCGCAACCTCAAGGCGAACGCGGGCACCGACTTCTTCTACCGCATCCGCTCGCACTACGGGAAACGCACCGTCAGCACCGGCTGGCACAAGGCCAATCTGAAGGTCGGCAAGGGCCCCAAGAACCGCATGGTCGGCGGCAAGGGCAACTACCTGGGATTCCATTGGTCACGGGCCACGAACGCCTCGAGTTACCAGATCCAGGTCTCGTCCACCCGGAACTTCAGCTCCGACGTGCGCACCACCTCCCGGCGCGGCACCGGCGCGAATGTCACCGGCTTGTCCGGCGGCCTGACCTACTACGCACGCGTCCGTGGCGTGAACGGTCCGGTCCGCGGTCCCTGGGGTGCCGTCACGAAGGTCGCCTTGCCGGCCGTTCCGATCAAGGCGACGGTGGCGACCTACAACCTGTGCGGCGAGAACAAGTGCCAGAGCGCCTCGAGTCCCGCGTGGTTCGTGAACAACGTTCCCAAGTGGGCCACGCGCAAGCCGCTGGCCGGAGCGCTGATCCGCACGGCCTCACCCGACATCATCGCGACCCAGGAGTCTGCCTCCTCGACCGCCTTCCACCAGGTGCTGCCCGGTTACACCCGCGGCGTCTACAAGAGCGCCAAGCAGACGTACTTCAAGACATCGAGGTTCACGTCGCTCGGCGGCGGCTGGATCACCCTGGACGCGACGACCAAGCGCTACGCGACGTGGGACCTGTTGCGTGACCGCCAGACCGGAACCGCATTCATCGTCGCGAACGCCCACCTCGAGCCCTACAAGGGCATGACGAAGGACAAGATGCGTCACGCGCAGACGACGCGACTGATCACACAGCTCGCTGCCAAGAACGTCCACCACGTACCGGTGATCTGGGCCGGGGACTGGAACTCCAACGCGTCCAATGCCAACCAGTCCAACTACCCCGGTGGATTCGACGGCCCGAAGCGCCGCTTCGAGATGATCGACGTCGCGAACTCCCTCGAGTTGACGACGAACACGACCAATGCGGAGTTGAACAGCGCCAACCAGGGCGTCCTCGCCCCGAAGTCGCACGGTCACCACGTCGACGCGATCTACGTCCCGCGGCGCGGTGTCCAGGTCGAGGGCTGGGCCATCCTGGCGAACTTCCTGCAGCCCGAGCCCGCGACCGGTCGCCAGTACGCGGCTCCGTTCCCGTCGGACCACAATCCCGTCGTGGCAAGGCTGGTCATTGCTACCGGCTAGTATTCAGCCGTGGCCGGACTGTTTCGCACTACCTGTCTGATCGGCGCGGGTCTCGCGCTGATCGCAGGCGCGGGCGTCATGGCCTTCACGACCGATCGAGAGGGCCACGGACCCGTGGTCGCCCTCGCCGGACTCGAGACGCCCTACCTCAAACTGCTGTCGGTCGACGTCGCCCCCAGCGAGGTCTCCCTTGTCTGGCTCGGCAACGGCTCGCAGTATCGCGTCAGCCTCGGCGACGACCTCGACAACCCCGTCCAGACGATCCTGACCACCGAACCACAAGCCGTCCTGGCCGCGCCGAAGGCGGCTGACCCGCGCGGCAAGGTCAACTACCGCGTCGAGGCGGTCGACCAGGGCACCACCAAGCTCTCGCTCGACGGCACGCTGACCCTGCTGCCCGAGGTCCCGGTCAAACCCAAGGTCAAACGCACCGCCCCTGACGGAGCCGTCGTGCGCTGGAAGGCCGCGGACTACGCCACCACGTACGACGTCGCGATCTCGCGGGCCAAGAACAAGCTGCCCGAGAACGTCCGGCGGCTGGCCAAGGGAGGCACCGCGTTCGCCACCAACGGCCTCAAGCCCGAGACGACCTACTGGCTGCGGGTGCGCGCGGTGGGCGAGGCCGGTGTCAGCGAGTTCGGGCCACCCATCACGTTCGAGACTCCCCCGGCCGAATCGCAGTTCACGATCGGCGCCTGGAACATCTGCTCCGAAGCGTGCTCCGGCTATGGCGGTCGTGTCGGCGGTCAGGCAGCCCAGGTGCACGCCTCCGAAGTCGACATCATGACCCTGCAGGAAGCCGGGGGGCAGCGGGTCGGCGGCACCACGAGGGCTGCCTTCAGCGGTGGGCCGCGCAACTTGGTCGTGGCCGACGGCGGCGGCAACTCGCGCTACATCTTCTACGCGCCGGACAAGTTCACCCAGATCGGCGGCGGCCGGTGGTCCCTGGGCCACGGCCGCTGGGCCGCCTGGGCCCGACTCGAGGACAAGGCGACCGAGCGCCGCTTCATCGTCGTCAGCGTCCACCTGCTGAACGGGCACAACGCGACGGGCCAGCGGGCGTCCGAGATGCGCACCCTCATGAGTGCGCTGGCCGCGGTCAACCCCGAGGGCGATCCGGTCGTGCTGGGCGGCGACTTCAACTCCGGCACCCACCGCAAGGGCGACACCGTGGGCCCCATCGTGCGGGCGAACGGGTATCGCGACACGGTCGAGGTGGCCGACGAGACCGAGAACGCCCAGGTCAACACCGGCAGCCGTAAGGGCAACAAGGCGATCATGTCGCACGATCACGTCGACCACATCTACGTGACCGAACAGTTCGGGGTCCCCGCCTGGAAGCAGTGGGCCAGCCTCTCGGGCACGACCTATGTCGGGACGTGGCTGTCCGACCACAACATGATCGGCGCGACACTCACGCTCCAGTCCGAGGCGGACGACGCCATCACGAAACCCACCGAGATCGTCAAGGTGCCCACCGAGACCGTCGAGACCTCGTCTCCGTCCACCATGCCTCCGACGACCCCCGAGGTCACGACCGAGACCGAACCGAGCCCCAGCTCCGTCCCCACCGACTGACCAGGGCCCGTCACCGAGCCTGCGCAGATCCTGAGACGCAAACGACAGGTGGGCACTAAGCTGCCGCTCATGCGCCTTCCCCCGCTGGCATGCGTCGTCTCCGTCGTACTCGCCACCACCCTCCTGGCTGCGCCTGCGCACGCCGCGCCGAAGAAGCCCGGGACGGTGGGCCTCGTGTCCGTCACGGCGTCGACGATCTACGCGTCGGGCGGCAAGAACTACGCCCGGCTCGCCGTCCAATGGCCCAAGGCGAAGAAGGCCACTCGCTACCAGGTCTTCGTCTCGACGACGAAGGCCAAGGTCACCAAGAAGAAGAAGCCCACCAAGACCGTGCGGTCGACCAAGGCCGTGATCAACCAGCTGGGCCGCAACCGGACCTACTGGATCCAGGTGCGGGCACTCAACGGCAAGCGAGCCGGAAACCGATCGGCGAGCATCGCCCGGGTGACTCCGGTCGGCACCGCGAAGCTCAGCCAGCGCACCCACCCGATCATCTCGATGATGAGCTACAACGTGTGCTCGAACGCGTGCAAGTCACGCCCTTGGGCCAAGCGGCAGCCGCTCGTCGTCCAGCGGATCCTCGAGGTCAGGCCTGATGTGGTCGCCATCCAGGAGGCCAGCCGCTGGAGCACGACGATTCCCGGCTACACCCAGTCCCTCGACGGCAAGAACAACCGGATCTTCTACCGCACTGCCGTCTTCGAGCAGGTCACGCGGCCACGACCGACCCCGCCCGCACCCGAGCCCGTCGTGCCCACGGATCCGACCGAACCTCCCGTGCCGACCGAGCCCCCCGAACCCGAGATTCTTCCCGTGGACGGCCTGATCACACCGTCCGGCAAGGAAGCACCGTGGATCCTGCTCCGGCATCGCGCCACCGGCCAGCAGATCGGCTTCGTCGGGGTGCACCTGCTCACCGGAAACTCCAACGCCAACGCGCGCTACCGGGCCGCCCAGTCCCGCTCGGTGTTCGAGCAACTGGACGAGCAGATGGCCTGGTGGGGGCTGAACATGCGCAGCACGCCCATCGCGTTCATCGGTGACTACAACACGAACCGCAGTCGAACCAACCACGCCATGGTCGAACAGCAGATGCAGCAGTACGGCTTCTGGGACACGTACGAACAGGCGCGGCGGCTGTCTCGCCAGCACCAGAACACGGCCAACCCGAACTGGCAGTGGCGCAAGCCCACGATCGGCGTGACGTGGGGCGACCACGTCGACAAGGTGTGGGTGCGGCCCGGTCGCAGCGTCGTGCACTCGTGGGCCAACGTCGGCAAGATGGCCGGTGGCCAGTACGTCACTCCCCTGCCGTCGGACCACCACCCGCTGTTGGTGAAGGCCCAGCTGTCCTGACCCGGTACGGGATCCCGTCAGCTGGACTTCTTGTGCCGGGGCTTGCGGTCCTTGCCCCCTGCGGCCTTCGGCTTGCCCGATGCCTTGGCGTAGGCCTTGCCGGCCGGCTTCGAGTACGACTTCGCCGGACGCTTGCGCTCGCCGCCGGGACGACCCTGGTCGGGCTGCAGGTCGATCCGCTTGCCCGAGATGCGAGTGCCGGCCAACTGGTCGAAGACCGCCTCGGGCAGATCGGCGGGCAGCTCGACGATCGTGTGCTCGACGCCGATCGTGATCTTGCCGAAGTCCGACCGCTTGA
>CAYYQO010000169.1:0-6819 GCA_964473845.1 uncultured Aeromicrobium sp. | reverse complement strand
CAGCAGGATCGGCGTCGGCATCGGCGTGGTCGCTCTCCTCGCGGGGACGGCGATCGTCGTGCTGTGGATGATGCAGCGCCGGTTGATCTACTTCCCCGACGCGACTCCAGTTCCCCCTGCCGCAGACCTCATTCCCGGAGCCCGGGACGTCACCCTGCACACGGACGACGGCCTCGAACTGGGCGCCTACTTCATTCCCGCGACAGGTCCGGTGGACACGGAGCTGGCGGTCCTCGTCGCACCCGGCAATGGCGGCAACCGCGCCGGCAGGACCGGCTTGGCCGAGGAGTTGGGCCGACTCGGTCTCGCCGTCCTGCTCATGGACTACCGCGGTTACGGCGGCAACCCCGGCAGTCCCAGCGAGGACGGACTCGCCGCCGATGCGGACGCCGCGGCAGCGGCACTGAAGGACCTCGGCTATCCAGCGCAGCGCACGCTCTACTTCGGCGAGTCGCTGGGGACGGGAGTCGTCGCGGCACTCCATACGCGGCACGCGCCAGCGGGGATGGTGCTCCGCTCACCCTTCACCGAGCTCGCGGACGTCGGGGCCCATCACTACCCCTGGTTGCCGGTTCGCTCCCTCCTGCGCGACCGGTTTCCTGTCGTGGAGCACCTGAGCGGCAGCGACGTCCCGGTCACGGTCATCTACGGAGACCGGGACTCCGTGGTGCCCTCGGTCCTGAGCGCACGCGTCGCGGACCAGGCGGATGCCCTGACCGAGCGGGTGGTCTTCGCCGAGGCCGATCACAACGACCCCGTCATGTTCGGCCCCGAGGTGTCCGCCGCGGTGGCACGGCTGGCACAGGGTGTCGGCTGACCCAATCCGAGGAGTATGTTTTGCCAAGGCTGGCCTAACTTGATGGTCGGCTGGAGGCGAGAAACTGTGCTGAGTACGTACCTGATCGGCCTGCGCGAAGGCTTGGAAGCCGCGCTCGTCGTGGGCATCCTCATCGCCTACGTCCGCAAGATCGGACGCGATGACGTGGTGATCCGCATCTGGGTGGGCGTGGCTCTCGCCGTGTTGATCTCGCTCGGCCTCGGCGCCCTGCTGACCTTCGGCACCTACGGCCTGACCTTCAAGGCGCAGGAGATCATCGGCGGCTCCCTGTCGATCCTGGCCGTCGGCCTCGTCACATGGATGATCTTCTGGATGGCGCGCACCGCCAGGAACCTGAAGCACGAACTCGAGCACCAGGTGGAGTCACGGCTCGACGGTCCCGGCTGGGGACTGGTGGCGATCGGCTTCGTCGCCGTCGCGCGCGAAGGTCTGGAGACGGCGTTGTTCCTGTGGAGCGCCGTCCGTTCCAGTGGCGATGCACCGCTGGCCTGGGTCGGCGCGGTACTGGGACTGCTGACCGCCGTCGCGCTCGGCTGGTTGATCCACCGCGGCGTCGTGCGGATCAACCTCGCGTCGTTCTTCACCTGGACCGGCGCCCTGCTGATCGTCGTGGCGGCCGGCATCCTCGCCTACGGCGTCCACGACCTGCAGGAGGCCGGCGTGCTGCCGGGGCCGTGGACGCACGGCGACTCCGCGTGGGCCTTCCAGCTCAGCTCCAGCATCGATCCGTCCGGCCTGCCTGCGGCCCTGGTGAAGGGCACGATCGGCCTCAGTCCCGACATGACGAAACTCGAGCTCGTCGTGTGGGCCGTCTACCTCGGCGTCGTCTCGCTCTTCTACTGGCGTGCGACCCGGCACCCCTCCCACCCCACTCCGGCGGCACCGTCCGCCCCGACCGAAGGAACTCACGCATGAATCGACTCCCCCGCACTGCCGTCCTGGCGGTCGCCGCCGGGACGGTGGCCCTCGGGCTCAGCGCCTGTGTCAAGAACTCCGACGGTGACGACAGCAAGGCGATCAAGGTGACCAGCACCGCCGATGGGTGTGACGTGTCGTCCGCCAAGGCGACGAGTGGCACGATCACCTTCGACGTCACGAACGACGGCGACAAGGTCACCGAGTTCTACCTGCTCGCGGATGACGGCCTGCGCATCATCGGTGAGGTCGAGAACATCGCGCCGGGCACCTCGCGTGCCCTGACGGTGCAGGCGCAGCCGGGTGACTACTTCACCGAGTGCAAGCCCGGCATGATCGGCGAGGGCGTCGGAAACGCGGCGTTCGCCGTCTCGGGCGACGAGGTCGAGGTCGACGCGGACGAGCAGGAAGCGATCGAGACCGCCGTCGCCTCGTACACCGCCTACACGAAGGACCAGGCCGCCGAACTGGTGACGGGCGTTCAGGCCCTGGTCGACGCGTACGAGTCGGGTGACGACGCGAAGGCCAGGGAACTCTTCCCGATCGCGCGTATCAACTACGAACGCATCGAGCCGACCGCCGAGCAGTTCGGCGACCTCGATCCCAAGATCGACTACCGCAAGCCGGGCGCCGAGGCCGAGGGCCTGGAGTTCACCGGATTCCACCGCATCGAGATGGACCTGTGGCTCAACGAAGCCCGCAAGAACTACCCCGACGAGAAGATCGAGGCGCTGGACGACGCCGGCCGCAAGAGGTTGGGCGACCAGTTGGTCGCCGACATCCAGGCGCTCTACGACCAGGTCCACTCCGACGAGTTCGTCCTGACGATCGGCGACATCACGAACGGCGCGATCGGCCTGCTCGACGAGGTCGCCGCTCCCGACGGCAAGCTGCCCGGTGAGGAAGACGAGTTCAGTCACACGGACCTGTACGACTTCTACGCGAACGTCGAGGGCGCCAAAGTCGCGTACGAGAGCGTCCACGACATCGCCGGCGGCAAGGGCGCCGAGGGCGAGGAGCTCGTCACGGAGTTGGACCAGCAGTTCGCCGCGATGTTCACCCTGCTGGGGACACACGGCTCGTACGACGAGGGTTTCGTGTCCTACGACACCGTGAAGCAGGACCAGCGGAACGAACTGGGCGCGCAACTCAATGCGCTGAGTGAGCCCCTCTCGCAGCTGACGCACACGGTGCTCGGCGTCTCGGACTGATGAGCGGGATCTCGCGGCGGTCCGCCCTGGGCCTGATCGGTGCTGCCGGCGCCGCGGGTGCGGTCGGAGCCCTCGGCGGGTATGCCGCGGGAACGGCCGGGGCTTCGGACGACACGTCCGCGGCTGCGGCCGTCCCCTTCCACGGCGCGCACCAGGCCGGCATCACGACGCCGGTCCAGCAGCATCTGTACTTCGCGTCGTTCGACATGACGTCGACGGCGTCACGCGAGGATCTGCAGTCGCTGTTGGCGGACTGGACCGATGCCGCCGCCCGGATGGCCCGAGGGTCGGAGGTCACGGACGAGGGTGCGACCGGCGGTGGCCCGCACAAGCCGCCGGACGACACCGGCGAGGCACAGGACCTGGCTGCGAACGCCCTGACGATGACCTTCGGGTTCGGGCCGGCGTTGTTCGACGACAGATTCGGTCTCGCCGATCGGCGACCACGGGAACTCGTCGAGCTGCCCGCCTTCGCATTCGACCTGCTCGAGGACCGGTACAGCGGTGGCGACCTGTGCGTCCAGGCGTGCGCGAACGACCCGCAGGTGGCTGTCCACGCGATCCGAAACCTGTCACGGATCGCGTTCGGACGGGCGCAGGTGCGCTGGACCCAGCTCGGGTACGGCCGCACGTCGTCGACGTCGAAGGCCCAGGTGACTCCCCGCAACCTGTTCGGGTTCAAGGACGGGACCGCGAACATCTTCAGCGATCAGGCGTCGGACCTGAAGGAGTGGGTGTGGGCTGACGGATCGGATCAGCCGTGGATGGCTGGCGGGACGTTCCTGGTCGCGCGCAAGATCCTGATGCTGATCGAGTCCTGGGACCGCGTCCGACTGGAGGAACAGGAGGCGATCATCGGCCGCAACAAGGGCGAGGGCGCTCCCCTCTCCGGCGGGACCGAGTTCGCCGATCCGGACTTCGACGTCGTGTCGACCGCAACGGCCGGCCCGGTGATTCCGGTGACAGCGCACGTTCGCCTGGCGCATCCCGAGGCGAACGGCGGCCAGCGGATCCTGCGCCGCGGCTACAACTTCGTCGAGGGCAACAACGACCTCGGACAACTGCGGGCCGGGCTGTTCTTCCTCGCGTTCGGGAAGTCGCCGCAGCAGTTCATCGACATCCAGCGGTCGCTGGCCACCGACGCGTTGAACGAGTACATCCGGCACGTGGGATCGGCGATCTTCGCGGTGCCGACCGGCGTCCGCCGAGGGGCCTCGGTGGGCGAGGGGTTGTTCGGCTGAGCTGCGGGGTCATCGGCAGCACGGTGCGGGGCGACGGCGCATTCCCCAGATGAGGATCCCTCCGACGAGGAGGTGCAGGCTCACGAAGACGGCCATCGCCGATGCCGAGGTGGCACCCAGCGGGCCGAGCATCGACACGGCGAGCACGATGACGGCGATCCACGTCCACGCGGTGCGAGCCCTGTCAGTGAAGCGCTCCAGGACCGCCAGGAGGCCCCAGGCGGCGAAGCCCGTACCCAGCGCAGTGAGTGTCACCGCGAGCGAGTCGACGTGTCGCACCGACTCATCGCTGCCGACGGTGAGCTCGATGCCGAGCAGGGAGTGCGCGATGCCCCAGCCTGCGGTGGCGGTGGCCATGGCCGCCACCACGGTCAGCCAACGGTTGCGGTGGATGTTTCCGGTTCTGATCTGTGTCGTGGTCATGGCATCGAGCATCGTCAGCAGCGCGGTTCCCAACATCGGGCGCGTGGCCATCAAGCATCGACTTTGGTCGGTACCGGGCCGGCGCATGCGTTCCTAGGCTGCTCGCATGCTTGCTCGATTCCCGAACGTCGCCATCGCCGTCGTCGCCGTGCTGATGGGACTCCAACTGGTTGCTGACTTCGCAGCCGGCGAGTCGGCCACGCATGCCGTGCTCGACATCCTGAGCGCGGCCGGGGCGCTGTCGGCGTTCGTACTGATGCGCAGGTCGATGATCGTGGCGGTCGTCGTGATGTCGCTTCTCGCGGCCTTGTCCCCGGTGGCGACGCCCGCCGCGTGTGCCGGCTTCGCCTGGCTCGCCGCCACGATGTCGCTGCGCACGGCTGTGCTGACCGGCGTGGTCGGGGTCCTCGCCCATCTGGTCCGCGGAGCCTGGCGCCCCGACGACGGCGGTCTGTCCTTCGCCTGGTGGACGGTGTTCGTCCTCCTCGCCTACGCGATGATCCTCGGCTGGGGCCGATACGCCCAGGCGCGTGGCCGACTACTCCGCACGATCGCCACCGAGGCGCGCGCCGACGAGCGGGCCCGTATCGCGCGGGAAATGCACGACGTGCTCGCGCACCGGCTCTCACTCGTCGCCACGGCAGCCGGGGCGCTGGAGTACCGACCCGATGCCCCACCGGACCGCATCGCCGCCGCGGCGGGCGTGGTGCGGGACGGTGTGCACCAGGCACTGGACGAACTGCGCGACGTCATCGGCGTATTGCGGGCTGAGGACGCGATCGCCGGGACCGTCCCGCCACAACCGACTGCTGCGGACCTCCCGCGACTGATCGAGGAGAACCGGCAGGCAGGTGCTGACGTGCGGGACACGATCGACGCCGACCTCCCTGCCCTTCCCGACTCGCTCGGTCGCACCGTGTACCGGGTGGTGCAGGAGGCGCTCACCAACGCACGGCGGCATGCACCCGGCGCAACCGTCGACCTGCGGATCAGCGCGATCCCGGGCGCGCACGTCGTGATCGAGGTGACGAATCCGGTCCCGAACAGGAGGCCGGCGGCGCACGGGAGCGGCACCGGGCTCATCGGCGTGGCCGAACGAGTCGCGATCGTCGGTGGGACGTTCGATGTCGACCAGAGCGGTGGCCGGTTCCGGCTCGGGGTGTCGCTACCGTGGACACGATGAACATCCGGGTGGCCGTGGTCGACGACGACGCGATGGTGCGCGCCGCCTTGACGATGATGCTCGACGGTGCCGAAGGCATCAGCGTCGTCGGCGAGGCGCCCGACGGCGCCGCGGTGCCGGAGCTCCTCGACGCCCACTCACCCGACATCGTCCTGATGGACCTGCGGATGCCCCGGGTCGACGGCATCGCCGCCACCCGCCGCGCGCGTTCGCGACCGAATCCACCCGAGGTCGTCGTGCTGACCACGTTCGATGCCGACGACGACGTCATCGCCGCCCTCCAGGCCGGCGCTGCCGGGTACCTGCTCAAGGACACGCCACCTGATCGGCTCGTCGCCGCCCTGCACCGGGTGGCCGAGGGTGAACCGATCCTGTCACCCCAGATCACCCGCCGCCTGATGAACGCCACTGCGACGTCCGCCGAGTCCCAGCAGCAGTCCCGCGCCACTCTCGCAGGTCTGACCGAGCGCGAGTCCGAGGTCGTTCTCGCCGTCGCACGCGGACGGTCCAACGCCGAGATCGCCGGCGAATTGTTCATGAGCGTCGCCACGGTGAAGGCGCACGTCTCGAGCATCCTGGCGAAACTGCAACTCACGAACCGTACGCAGCTCGCGCTGCTCGTCCACGACGCCGGGCTGCTGTGACGGCCGGCGAAACACCGCCGAACGCGGCTAGCGCGCGCCCTGTGCAGGGCACGTCCGAATCGCCGTCAGCAGATCAGTTGACACCTGTCAGTTCATGATCTCGGCGCCGTAGTTCGAGCGGATGCCCTCCGTGAGGAACTCCCCTACCCGCACATCGGCCTTGGTGCCGTGGATGAACGGTCCCTCGTCCAGCGCATCACTCATCGTCCCAGCCTGGATCGACTGGCCACCATCGTCCTGGTCGGGCGGCCGGTCTCGAGCCCGCCGACCTGCGGCGCGTTCTCGATTCACGCGGCATCGGATATCACTGGGATTCCGGTGGCTGTGGGGTTGTCGGTGGGGTGCTCTAGTGTCGGTTTCATGG
>CAYYQO010000168.1:6081-6846 GCA_964473845.1 uncultured Aeromicrobium sp. | reverse complement strand
TCAGTCCATCAGCAGGGCGGCCATCGTGGCACCCAGCTCGGTGGCCGCGGCCAGGTGTGGCTCGACGTCGCCCGTGAAGACCAGAGGAGGAGCGGCCGGGGTCCACTGCAGGCCGGTCGTGATCGACTCCATCGCCCGCTCGGCGCCGATCGTGTCGTATCCACCGCGAATCCAGTAGGAGAACGGCCGCTTGGCGGTCGGTTCGCGCACGTCGTTGTAGACGGTGTCGAAGAAGTGCTTCAGCGCGCCGGAGATGTAGCCGAGGTTCGCGCTCGTGCCCAGCAGATAGCCGTCCGCGGCCAGCACGTCGTCGATGGTGGCCTCCAACGCGGCGCGGACGACGACATCGACTCCGTCGATCTCCGGGTCGTTCGCGCCGGCGAGGACCGCGTCGGCCACTTGGGCCAGGCGCGGGGTGGGAGTGTGCTGCACGACGAGGAGACGGGCCATGTCGCCACCGTAACGGCAGTTCTTTCCTCGTGAAGTCGTGCCGGGATTGCTCGGTGTGCCTAGGATCTCACCATGGACTTCGCCTCCGCAGCCCAGTCCGTCCTCGACAACGTGGCCAAGGTCATCGACGGCAAACAGTCCGCCATCGAGACCACGCTCGTGGTCACGCTCGCCGAGGGCCATCTGCTGATCGAGGACGTCCCCGGCGTGGGCAAGACCGCCCTCGCCCGGGCCCTCGCTCGCTCGATCGACTGTTCGGTGCGCCGGATCCAGTTCACCCCGGACCTGCTGCCCTCCGACGTGACGGGCGTCTCG
>CAYYQO010000168.1:0-6071 GCA_964473845.1 uncultured Aeromicrobium sp. | reverse complement strand
CTTCAATCAGTCGACGGCGCAGTTCGAGTTCAAACCCGGCGCGGTCTTCGCGAACATCGTGATCGGCGACGAGATCAACCGCGCGTCGCCCAAGACGCAGTCGGCATTGCTCGAGGCGATGGAGGAACGCCAGGCGTCGGTCGACGGAACGACGTACCAGCTGCCGTCGCCGTTCATGGTCGTGGCCACCCAGAACCCGTACGAGATGGAGGGCACCTACGTGCTGCCCGAGGCTCAGCGGGACCGGTTCATGGCGCGGATCTCCCTGGGCTATCCGGACGAGGAGGCCGAGCTGGCGATGCTGCGCGACCGCGACGACCGCGACCCCTCGGCGTTGCTGGAACCGGTGATCCTGGCGGACGACCTGCAACAGATGATCGACCACGCTCGGTCGATCCACGTGGCTGACTCGGTCGAGCGCTATGTCGTGGCGCTGGCGCGGGCCACGCGCGAATCGGGCGATCTGCGGCTCGGGGCCAGCCCCCGGGCCACCCTGCAACTGGTCCGGGCGGCCAAGGCTCTCGCGGCGATCCGCGATCGTGAGTTCGTGTTGCCCGACGACGTCGTCGAACTCGCGCACACGGTGCTGACGCACCGGCTGGTGCCCCTGCGCGGCGGTGGCACGGCCGACGAGATCGTCGACGACATCCTGCGCCGGGTCCCGGTCTGAGACCATGTGGCTGACTGGTCGTTCGATCGGACTCCTGGCGGTGGCGGGCGTCAGTCTGCTCCTGGCCGTGGCCATCGGGATCCCGGCGTTGTTGTACGTGACCGGCCTGACCCTCGGGCTCGTGGTCGCCGCCCTCGTGCTGGCGTTGCTCGCGCGGCCGCGTCTGCAGGCCGTTCGCACCGTGGAACCCACGATCGTCGAGCCGGACGAGACTGCCGAGGTCGTGATCGACCTGACCCTCCGGGCATCGGTGCCGGTCGTGGCCGGGATGTGGCGCGACCGCCTGCCCAGCACGCTGATCGGATCCGCCACGGGGACGGTTCCGCCGACGAACGGCCAGGAGTCCAGGCTCCGCTACGACGTCCTCAGCCGCCGCCGGGGCAGTCACGAGATCGGTCCGCTGACCATCATCGTGAGCGACGCCTTCGGACTCGTTGAGCGCTCGCTGAATCACGACGACCACAGCCGCATCGTCGTGCTGCCCCGTCGCCGTCACCTCGCGGCACCGGTCGGCCCGGGCGGCACGGCAGATGGCACCACCCGGATGCGGCGCAACTCCGGGCTGGGCCAGGACGACGTCATCGCCCGCCCCTACCTGCCCGGTGACGCGCTCAAGCGCTGGCACTGGAAGGCCACGGCGCACCACGGCGAACCCATGGTGCGCCAGGAGGAGTCCGAACTGCGACCCACGGTCCTGGTGGTGCTCGACCCCGAACCGCGGGTGCACGACCAGGCGAGCTTCGAGTGGAGCGTCTCCGCCGCCGCATCGATCATCACGCACTACGGCGAGCGCGGTTTCGACGTCGATCTGGCCTCCGGGGCGTCGAGCCTGTCGCTCGAGTCGGGGCACGGCCTGCAGGACGCCCTCGTCACCCTGGCGCTGGTGGAACCGAACTCCTCGCCCGGGTTCATTCCCCCACGCGAGTGCACGGCCTTCGTCCTGACCGGGGTACTCGATGCGGCCGGCGCGGCGCGGCTCGTCGGAACCGTCCCCGCGCGGGACACGATCGCCTTCGTCGGCCGGGGCACGGCCGACGCCGCCCACGAGGTGCTGAACCGGGCCGGCTGGCACGTCGTGGTGCGCGACGCCTCCGCGGACATCGCGGTCGCGTGGTCCGAAGCGATGGGAACGCCGGCGCGATGACGACCCGCAACCGTGGTGCCGAGGTACTGGACACGCTGGCCGTCCTCGTGGCCAGTGTCGCGCTGCTGGCGGGGTTCGCGCCGTTGTTCGACGGCATCGGCTGGGCGATGGACGTGCTGTCGGTCCTCGTGCCGACGGCGGCGATCATCGCGGCGGTGCGCGTGCGCGCCCCGGCGTGGGCCTCGTCGGCGGGAATCCTGGCCGGGTTCGTGCTGCTGGCCTGGGTCTTCGCGCCCGGAAGCACGATCTACGGCCTGCCGACACCGGCCTCGGTGAGTGCGTTGGGCGACCATCTCGGTGGGGCTCGCACGGTCATCATCGAGGAGGCCGCACCGATCACGCCGCCGACCTCGGTCGTGCTGCTCGTGGCCATCGCGTTCGTCGTGACATTCGTGCTGGGCGATGCCGTGGCACGGCAGTCGTGGAGGATCCCCCTGCTCGGACTGCTGTGGGCGACCATGCTCGTCGTGCCCAGCGTGATCTCGGCTCAGATGCCGCCGTGGTGGGTCTTCCTCGGCACGGCCGGAGCCTGGTTGTGGCTGTGGTGGTCCGAGTCGCCGCACGTGGGGCTGATTCCGTCCGGTGCCGCTGCGCTGACGGGCGTGGGTGCCCTGGCCGTCGCGCTCGTGCTGCCGGTCGTCTCGCCGAGGATCGAACCGACCTCGAGCGACTTCGGTGCGACCGACAGCCGCGTGTTCGGGGTCGGCATCAACCCGATGATCGAGTTGGGTCGCAGTCTGCGTCAGTCCAATCCACGACGGGTGCTGACCTACACGACGGATGCGGACACGGGCCAGTACCTGAAGGTCGCGACGCTGCGGCAGTTCAACGGACGCACCTGGAGTCCCAGCCCGGTCCTCGGTGACCTCGACATCGAAGGAGTCGAGGACCTCGACGAGGGCATCGAGACCGAAGAGGTCACGACGAACGTGCGCATCGAGAGTCTGCGGTCGACGTACCTTCCCGTGCCTTATCCGGCGACCGAGATCAAGGGCCTCGAGGGCGACTGGCAGTGGCTGCGCGACGGCAGTACCGTGCGCGCCGAGGGCCAGACCTCGACCGAGGACCAGACCTACACCGTGACGAGCGTCGACCGGCAGCCGACGGCCGACCAGGTGCGCGATGTCCGCACTTCGGGACGAACCCTGGACGCATACCGGACGTTGCCGTCGCGGGTGCCCGGCATCGTGTCGAACCTGGCGTTCGAGCACGCCGGGAACAAGACGAGCGACTACGACAAGATGCTGGCGCTGCAGGACTGGTTGCGGTCGGAGTTCACGTACTCGGTCGAGGCGCCGGTCGAGGAGGACTTCGACGGCAACGGACTCGACGCCATGCGCGAATTCCTGCAGCGGCAGGAGGGATACTGCGTCCACTTCGCCTCGACGCTGGCCGTGATGGGACGGG
Source organism: uncultured Aeromicrobium sp. (assembly GCA_964473845.1). Classification (GTDB taxonomy): domain Bacteria; phylum Actinomycetota; class Actinomycetes; order Propionibacteriales; family Nocardioidaceae; genus Aeromicrobium. The sequence goes on along the minus strand of CAYYQO010000168.1, from coordinate 2,850 downwards.
TGCTCGACGTCCCGACCCGCGTCGCCGTCGGGTACGCGCCGGGCGACAGCCTGATCCGCCGAACCCCCGAGACCACGACGTACGGTGTCGACTCGGACGACCTCCACGCGTGGACCGAGGCATACTTCGCCGGTGTCGGGTGGATCAGTTTCGATGCGACGCCGGGCATCGGAGAGGCCACCGAGTTCGCTGAACCGGTCGACACGGGTACCGGACAGGGGACCGACACCGACGTCCCCGAGTCCACCGACCAGAACTCGCAGTCGGGCCTCTCGCCCGAGGACGAGGCGGTCGCGACGGAGACCGAGACCGAGACTCGGTCGTCGGCCCGACCGGCGCTCCTGGGAGTGGTGATCCTGGGCGTGCTGAGTGCGATTCCGGCCGCCGTACGGCAGTGGCGCCGGCGTCGGCGCTGGAACGCCGGACAGGATTCGAGTGAACCGTTGTGGGCCGAGGTCGCCGACACGGCGCGCGATCTGGGGATCGACCTCGATCCGACCGAGACGCCCCGGGTCTTCGCCCGTCGCCTCGGCGCCTTCGGTGCCGATCCGGCGGCCTTGGCCGACCTGGTCGCCGACGTCGAACGATCCCGTTACGCCGGAACGGTCACCGTCGCGCCCCAGGTCGACCAGGCCCAGCGGGTGGTCGGGAGCCTGCAGTCCGCCAGCAGTCGCCGCAGTCGATGGCTCGCGCGGATCGTGCCTCGCTCGCTGCTGAGTTGACCGGCCGGCGCGCGGTCACCCCCACACGGAAGGATCAGGCCCCCGGGGAACGATCCGCGTGGGGTTGATGTCCTCGTGCACGACGTAGTAGTGCTGCTTGATCTGGTCGAAGTCGGTGTTGTCGCCGAACGCGGGCTGATGGTACAGATCCCGGGCGTACCGCCACAGGTTCGGCAGTTCGGTCAGTTTGTCGCGGTTGCACTTGAAATGGCCGTGGTAGACCGCGTCGAACCGCGCGAGGGTCGTGAAGAGGCGGACATCGGCCTCGGTGATCTGATCGCCCATCAGGTAACGGCGATCGGCCAGTCGCTCCTCGAGCCAGTCCATGGCGGCCCACAGGCGTTCGTAGGCGGTGTCGTAGGCCTCCTGAGATCCGGCGAAGCCGCACCGGTACACCCCGTTGTTGACCTCGTGGAAGATCCGCACCATGACCTCCTCCAGCTCGTCGCGGACGTCGGCGGGCCACAGGTCAGGGGCGTCGGTGGAGTGGAAGTCGCTCCACTCGAAGAAGAAGTCGTGGGTGATCCAGGGGAAGTCGTTCGTGACGACCTGGCCCGACGCGATCTCGACGATCGCCGGCACCGTGATGCCGCGCGGGTAGTCCGGGTACCGCGCGAAGTACGCCTGCTGCAATCGCTCGATCCCCAGCACGGGGTCGACGCCGCCGGGATCGAGGTCGAACGTCCAACTGCGTGCGTCGTGGGTCGGGCCGGGCAGGCCGACGCTGATGACGTCCTGCAGTCCCAGCAGGTCGCGCACGATGAGCGTGCGCGTGGCCCACGGGCAAGCCTTGGCCGCAACCAAGCGGTACCGGCCCGGCTCGACCGGCCACAGCGGGGCGTCCGCGACCGGCGGCTTGCCGCTGCCGGCGCGATCGTCGACCGGAGTTCCACCCGTGCGCGTGATGCGGTCAGGGATGTAGTTCATGTCCCGGTCGAAGGCCTCTCCGGCTTTGACGTACGTGCCTTCGGGGGGATGCTCTTCGGCGGCCATGAGGCGACTCTAGCGAGCAAGGACAGGACATACGGACTTTGCGCTCCCGGGGCCGGTGTTACGATGACACCATCATGCGGATTGCGAACGTTCTCCTCCTTCGTCGCCGCGTCGAGGTCCTCTGACAGGTCGGACCCCTCGGCGCGGAGTTCGTCATGACCGACCGCTCCACCGCTCGACGAGCACTCCGAGGAAGAACCGACCATGAAGAACAACCCCGTTTCGCCCCAGCAGCCTTCGCCCATGCCGTTCGGCCGCTACACGCCCTTCACCCCGATCGACCTGCCCGACCGGACGTGGCCCGGCAACCAGATCACGCAGGCCCCGCGGTGGCTCTCGACGGATCTGCGCGACGGCAACCAGGCCCTGATCGACCCCATGACCCCGGCTCGCAAGCGCCGCATGTTCGACCTGCTGGTCCGGATGGGTTACCAGGAGATCGAGGTCGGTTTCCCGTCGGCCAGCCAGACCGACTTCGACTTCGTCCGCTCGCTGATCGAGGGCGATGCGATTCCCGAGAACGTCACGATCTCGGTCCTGACCCAGGCCCGTGAGGACCTGATCGAGCGCACGATCCAGTCGCTGGTCGGTGCTCCTCGCGCGAACGTTCACCTGTACAACGCGGTCGCGCCGCTGTTCCGTCGCGTCGTGTTCAATGTCGATCGCGACGAGTGTCGTGCCATCGCGACGCGCGGCACCGAGATGGTCATGAAGTACGCCGAGCAGTACCTGGGCGACGCCGCCTTCGGCTACCAGTACAGCCCCGAGATCTTCACCGGTGCCGAGCTGGACTTCAGCCTCGAGGTGTCCGAGGCGGTCATGGACGTGTGGCAGCCCGAGGGTGATCGCGAGATCATCCTGAACCTGCCGGCCACCGTCGAGATGGCCACGCCCAACACGTACGCCGACCAGATCGAGTACTTCAGCCGGAACATCAGCCGCCGCGACGCCGTGGCGATCTCGCTGCATCCGCACAACGACCGCGGCACCGCCGTGGCCGCGACCGAGCTGGCGATGATGGCCGGTGCCGACCGGGTCGAGGGCTGCCTGTTCGGCCACGGCGAGCGCACCGGCAACGTCGACCTGGTGACGCTGGGCATGAACCTGTTCAGCCAGGGCATCGACCCGCAGATCG
>CAYYQO010000167.1:0-6913 GCA_964473845.1 uncultured Aeromicrobium sp. | reverse complement strand
GGTCGTGCCACGCGACCGTATCCGCGGCGAGTCGGGGCTGATCCTGCGCACCGAGAAGTCGGTGCTGTTCGTGATTCCGTGGGGCCGTCACTGGATCATCGGCACGACCGACACCGACTGGTCGCTCAGCAAGGATCATCCGGCGGCCAGCGCCAAGGACATCCAGTACCTGCTCGACCACGTGAACTCCGTGCTGGTCGAGCCGCTCGTCCCCGAGGACGTCGAGGGGGTCTACGCGGGGCTGCGGCCGTTGTTGGCCGGTGAGGACGAGGCCACCAGCAAGCTCTCGCGCGAGCATGCCGTCTCGACCTCCGTCAAGGGGCTGATCGTCATCGCGGGCGGCAAGTACACGACGTACCGGGTCATGGCCAAGGACGCGATCGACGCCGCCGTGCAGAAGATGGACACGATGCTCGACCGCCGGGTTCCACAAAGTTGCACCGAGAACGTCCCCCTGCTCGGCGCCGAGGGTTACGCCGCTTTGTGGAACCAACGCCAGAACCTGGCCGCGTCGTACGGCTTGGGCGTCGGGCGGATCGAGCACCTGCTCAACCGGTACGGCACGCTGGCCACCGAGGTGCTGGACCTGATCGCCGAGCGCCCCGATCTGGGCCAGGCCCTGACCGGCGCCGACGACTACCTGCGTGCCGAGGTCGTCTACGGGGTGACGCACGAGGGTGCGCGCCACCTCGACGACATCCTGGCCCGCCGGACGAGGATCTCGATCGAGACGTTCCACCGTGGCACCGAGAGTGCCGACGAGGTCGCCGATCTGATGGCTGAGTCCCTGGGCTGGTCTACGGAGCAGCGTGATCGCGAGGTCGACCACTACGTCAAGCGGGTCGAGGCCGAGCGTGAGAGCCAGACGATGCCCGACGACGAGACGGCGGATGCCGCTCGCATGGGTGCTCCCGACGTCGTTCCCGTGGCTCACCAGTGACCTTCGCGTCGCGGGTCCTGGTGGTCGCGGCCACCAAGGTGGAGGCCGCCCACGTCCCGGCCGGGCTGCCGCTCGTCCTGACGGGCATCGGCAAGGTCGAGGCCGCGGCCGTCACCACTGCGGCCATCGCGGAGCTGCGCCCCGACCTGGTCCTGAACATCGGTACCGCGGGCGCGTTGCGGCCGGGCATGAGCGGGCTGTTCGTCCCGTCGCAGGTCGTGAACCACGACTACTCGGCCGAGGCGGTCCGGGCGCTGGGCCATGAGGCGATCGACGAGATCGAACTACCCGACGGCGACGGCACGGTGTTGGCCACGGGCGACCTGTTCGTGACGGATCCGCTCGTGCGCGACCGGCTCGCCGAGCGGGCCCACCTCGTGGACATGGAGGGTTTCGCCGTCGCCCGCGCCTGCCAGATGGCGCAGGTGCCGTGCCGGCTGGTCAAGATCGTCAGCGATGCCGCCGACGACTCCGCGCTGGACTGGCCCGCCGTGGTGGACCGGTGTGCTCGAGAACTAGGCGACTGGATCCGGGTCGTCCTGGCGTGACCACGCGATTTCGATGAGCCGGCGCAGGACGTCCAGGTCGATGTCGTCGAGCTTCTTGACGTAGACGCAGCCCGCGCCCTCGGTGTACGTCCCGAGTTCAGGCAGCAGTTCGGCGCCCCGGGGCAGGTCCTTGAGTCCGTACAGCGACAGTTGGGACTTGCGCGGCGAGAAACCGGTCTTCGGCCAGTCGCCCCGGGTGCGGGGGTTGGCGGGGGAGACGTAGCGGTAGGAGCCGTAGCCGACGATCGACGGTCCCCACATCACCGGTTCGGTACCGGTCACCTCGCGGAAGATCCGGGCGAGTTGCAATCCGTCCTCGCGGCGCCGGGCCGGGGTCGCCGCGGCGAGGAACTGCTGGACGTCGGCGTCGGTGGGTCGGGTCTTCGGTTCGGCCATGGCCCCATCTTGCGCCACCGGTCCGACATGAAGAAACTCCCGAACCCGAGGTTCGGGAGTTTCCTGTCTTCGAGGCGGCGACAGGTCACGAGCAAATCTTTCGCTTGATGAACCTGCGCGAGCGCCTGAGCCTCTCCGAGACGGTGACGCGTGGATTCATCGACGCCGCTTGTGATGCAGGTGTGCCGAGATCGCGCAGTTGGACATGGAGGGACTCGGGGATGAGAAAACCCGGCCCCAGAGGGACCGGGTGGTATGGGTTCAGTGTAGCAGCGCGGCCGTCTCGGCTACCACTCTTGCGGCTTGGTGGTGCGGGAGCCGATCGTTGTCGGGAGTTGGTGGTCGTACCAGTCCGAAGGCCGCATCTGGTACCACCAGTGGTTGCCGACGCCGTCCGTGTGGTCACCAGCGAGTTTGCCCGCGCGATAGCCTTTGGTGGGATTGACGAGCCCGATCGGCACTCGGCCTCGTGCGAAGGCGACGGGGAAGGCGAGGTCGCTGTCATTGGAGATCACCACGGCTGCGTCTACTGCGTCTGTGAGTACGCCAATGAGGAGATGGGAGGCGACGTTGACGTCCGAGCCCTTCTCCTCGCGGCGAGCGACCGATGCCATGAAGCGAGCGTCGGGGACGTCTTGCTCGGCTCCATCCTGCACCATCAACGGCCACTGAGGATGGCTGATCACAGGTTTGCCGTTCCGGCCCGCTGTTGCAAGCGGCGCCGTGGCGACGCGCGCAACATAGTTGCCGTAGCTGATCTGAGTCACAGAACCGGAACGTTCCAATGCCCGCAGATAGATATCCTGCTCACGTTGACCGACGGGATTGCTGGCCCCGCTGATCCGCGCGGTGCAGTAGGTGATCGTCTCGATCGTTGGGTTCTCCCAGCGAGAGTGCGTGGTGACGAGGTGGTGCGCCAACGACCGAAGATCGAGCCAACGCCACCCGGGTGTCGATCGGCCGCACAAGCCTCGACCGCCGTAGTAGAGGTTGTAACCGTCGATGTAGACCCCGATGCGCATGGTCGTAACGATAAGTCGGGCCTCCGACGAACGTTGAACTTCGCTTGCCCTAGCGGAGGCAGTCGAGAATGGTCGTCCAGGGCGACCTACCAGCAAGGCGAATTCCGTGACCAGTTGAACGAGCGAGCATGACGGCCGATCGCTGTTGCGCACCGCCGTCGAAGCAAGGGCTCACCAGGGGATGCGTGAAAACACTTTGCCCCCGACTCGAAAGCCGGGGGCAAAGCTGCTGGGGTGGACGACGGGACTTGAACCCGCGACCACCGGCACCACAAGCCGGGGCTCTACCAACTGAGCTACGCCCACCATGCGCGCTTCGCAGCGCGGCCAGACGAGTCTACCGGACACCCGGGGCGGGTCCTATTCGGGTGGTGCCTGTGCGGTGATCTCGGCGGCGATGGCTCGCGCCGTGGCGCTGTCGATGCCGGGGTCGGGCGTGAAGACCGCCCGTCGGTAGTAGCGCAGTTCGTTGATGCTCTCGCGAATGTCGGCCAGGGCGCGGTGGGATCCGCCCTTCTCGGGAGCGGCGAAGTAGGCGCGCGGGAACCAGCGCCGGGACAGTTCCTTGATCGAGGAGACGTCGATGACCCGGTAGTGCAGCCAGGTCTCGAACTCGACCATGTCGCGGGCCAGGAAGGCGCGGTCGGTGCCGATCGAGTTGCCGGCCAGCGGGGTCTTGCCGGGCTCCTCGGCATACTGGCGCACGTAGTCGAGGACCTGTTCCTCGGCCTCGCGGATCGTGATGCCGTCGGCCCACTCGTCGATGAGGCCCGAGTCGGTGTGCATCCGGGTGACCAACTCGTTCATCTGGTCGACCGCGGCCTGCGGTGGCTTGATGATGAGGTCGACGCCGTCGCCCAGGATGTTGAGGTCGTAATCGGTCACGAGGGCCGCGATCTCGACCAGGGCATCGTCCTGGATCGACAGGCCCGTCATCTCACAGTCGACCCATACCAACTTGTCATTCACAGCGCCACCCTAGTGCGAGCCGGTGACACTCGTGCGGCCTACCGAGGTCTGGGCCGGGTTGGGTAGGCTTCGCGCGTACCAGCGTCGCCCGTTTCGAGGAGCCCCCGTGACCAACGACCGTCAGGCCCGCGCGGCCCGCGCAGAGAAGATGCGCAAGGAACGCGAGAAGGCCGACCGCCGTCAGCGCAACACCATCACCGTCGCGATCGTCACGATCGTGGTCGTCCTGATCGGCTTGGCATGGTGGGGCATCGAATCGGCTCGTGACGACTACGCCAAGAACAGGGAAGTCATCGAACCGCGCAATATCGTCGATGGTGGTGTGGAATTCCCCGTCGCCGAGGGGAAGGACGTCAGCTCCGCGCCGCTTTTCGAGACGTACGAGGACTTTCAGTGCCCGGCCTGCCGGAGTTTCAACGAGACCAGCGGGGCATACCTGAGCCAGGCGGCTGCCGCAGGTGAGATCCGCCTGCGATTCAGGCCCTTTGCGTTCCTGCACTCCAAGAGCAGGAACGACTACCCCCGTCGAGCGATGAATCTGGCGATGTGCGCCGTGGACGAGCAGGGGCCGGAGGCATTCTGGAAGGTCAAGGACATCCTGTTCGCCAATCAGCCCGACGAGAATACCGCCGGTCCGACTGACAATGAACTGTTGGAATTCGCCTCGTCCGTCGGTGTCGAGCTCCAGGAGACGTGTGTCAAGAGCGAGCGGTTCGTTCCGTGGATCGACGAGGCGAAGACGGAGGCGGAGGAAGATCCGGGTGTCCAAAGCACGCCCTCGCGCTTCATCAACGGCAAGTTGTCGGAAGCATGGAGTCCAGATGAACTCACGAAGGCGATCGCCGAGGCTTCCTGAGGTGACCCCCAGTGTTGTAACCTGTAGTTACATATTGGGGGGCCTCGGCCCACGCTTGGAATGGGGGAATGTATGAGGAAGTCCATGCGCGCCGTTGCGCTGGTCGCAGGTACGTCGGCAATGATGGTGGGAACGGCGATTTCCGCCGATGCTTCGGTTTCGGGGAACTTGAACGAAGGCTCGACGCTTCGTGCCTCCTACAAGTACACCTCGTCGAGCAAGACGCTGTCGATCACGGACAAGAAGGCTGACGGCTACGGAGTCTCGGTCACGTACATCGACGGCAGCATCTGTGGAATCCTGACCAACAGTTCGGGGAACGGGACGACGAAGTCGGTCAAGGTGAAGGGCACGAGTGGAGTCACGACGTTGACGCTCTACTTCAGCTATGGCAAGTCCGGCTCGAAGAAGATCGTCACCAAGGTCTGACCTGACCGCGATTTCTGAACACTGATGCCCTCGGGTCTGCGCGCAGATCCGAGGGCATCAGTGATTTCGGCGTGGCCGCGAGGTCGAGTCACATGGCGCGCCCGGCAGGATTCGAACCTGCGACCTAGAGATTAGAAGGCTCTTGCTCTATCCAGCTGAGCTACGGGCGCCTCGCACCAGCCTATCGGTGGCCGTTGTCGTCGGCGGCGGCATCTAGGCTGTTCGGGTGACGACCGCCGAGCCGCTGGTGCTGCCGCCCGATGTCGACCCGAACCGCCAGCGAGGGCGGACGGTACTGATCGTCCTGGTCTGGATCGCTGCACTGGCGGGCGCGGCGGGAGCCGTGTTCTTCGCCTCCACCTCCGGATCGGTCGAGGGAACGTCGCTGGCGCTGGTCTACGCGCTGGTTCCCCTGCCGGTGATCCTGTGGGCGTACTGGTGGCTGGACCGGGTCGAGCCCGAACCGTTCCGGTACAAGGCCGCCGCCTTCGTGTGGGGCGCCGTGATCGCCGTGTCGATCGCGCTGCCGCTCGAGATCGCGATGTCGCGCGCCGGCATGAACGAGGAGTGGCTCACGGCCGTCGGCGCGCCGGTGGCCGAGGAACTGGCCAAGGGTCTGTTCCTCGTCCTGACCCTGGTGCGGGCGCGGCACATCATCGACGGCGTCCTCGACGGGCTGATCGTCTCCGGTCTCATCGCCATCGGCTTCGCCGCGATGGAGAACGTCGGCTACTACGCCGTCAGCTACCTGGGCCTGGACAGTGACGTCCCCTACGACGGCACCGAGCTGGCCACGGCCACGTTCGTCGTGCGCGGGCTGTTCAGTCCCTTCGCGCATCCGCTGTTCACGTCGGCGATCGGCATCGCGATGGGCATCGCGGCGCACCGGTCGTCGCGCACCGCGCGCTGGATGCTGGTCATCGTCGGCTACGTGGTGAGTGTGGGCCTGCACGCCCTGTGGAACGGCTCGATCGTGATCGGCGGTGGTGTGGGCTTCCTGCTCGCCTACCTCGTGCTGGCCGCGCTGCTGGTGGCCCTGGCCGTCACGGCGATCGTCCTGCGGATGCGTCAGTTCACGACGTTGCAGCAGGCGCTGGAGGACATGGCCCGGCGCGGCTGGATCCACCCGGCCGAAGTGGTCTGGCTGGTTCGCTTCCAGCGTCGGCGTGAGTGCCGTACCTTCGCGCGGCAGTTCGGCCCGGACGAGGTCGAGGCGGTCAGGCGCTACCAGCGGCTGGCCACCGAGGTCGCGTTCCTGCACGACGCGGTGATGACCGGACGAGCAAAACCAGGCGGCCCGGACCGCACGTATGCGCTGCTTGACCGGATGTGGCACCTGCGTCCGTTCCTGCGGTTCCCTCCGGCGCTGCCACCGGGCGTGCGCTGAACGACGCGCCGATTGGGTTCCCCGCGGTACTCGCCGGTACGCTTACCGGCATGGATTATCGCGTCAAGGACCTGTCCCTCGCCGACTACGGCCGCAAGGAGATCGAGCTCGCCGAGCATGAGATGCCGGGCCTGATGGCGATGCGTGAGCGCTACGGCGCCAGCCAGCCCCTCGCCGGCGCCCGGATCGCGGGCTCGCTGCACATGACGATCCAGACCGCCGTCCTGATCGAGACCCTCGCCGAGCTCGGCGCGGACATCCGCTGGGCGACGTGCAACATCTTCTCCACCCAGGACCACGCGGCCGCCGCGGTCGTCGTCGGCAAGAACGGCACGGCCGACGACCCGCAGGGCGTCCCGGTCTTCG
>CAYYQO010000166.1:0-6955 GCA_964473845.1 uncultured Aeromicrobium sp. | reverse complement strand
CTACTACACGCGCCATGTCGTGGCGGCGAGCCCGTGGCCGGGCAGCGCCGAGGTCGAGTTCGTGACGCGGGACTGGCCCAAGACCGCATCCGGCTGGGACATCGACTCCGCCGGTCTCACCGAGGTGCTGACCCGCGCGCACCGTGACTACCCGCCAGTCCCGATCTACGTCACCGAGAACGGGGCTGCGTTCAACGACCACGTGGTTGACGGGCGGGTCGAGGACACCGACCGCATCGACTTCCTGGCCGGTCACCTGAACGCCCTCGCCGACGCGGTCGATGCGGGCGTGGACGTGCGGGGATACTTCGCCTGGTCGCTGCTCGACAACTTCGAGTGGGCCGAGGGTTACGCGAAGCGGTTCGGCATCGTCCACGTCGACTTCGAGACACTGGAGCGCACGCCCAAGGCCAGCGCGCGGTGGTTCGGCGAGGTCGCACGCCTGAGCAGCAGCACGGAGGTATCGACATGAACCAGAATCGCCAGCCGACGCTGGAGGAGGTCGCCCGCCTCGCCGGAGTGGGGCGGGGAACGGCATCGCGCGTCATCAACGGCTCGGAGCACGTGTCGGCCCGCACCCGTGAGGCGGTCGAGACCGCCGTGCGTGAACTCGGATACGTGCCGAACCAGGCCGCCCGGTCCCTGAAGACGCGCCGGACCGACACGGTGGCCCTGGTCATCGCCGAGGACGAGGAGCGCGTGTTCGCCGAACCGTTCTTCGCCGGGCTTGTCAGGGGCATCTCGCGGGCGGTCGACGCGACGTCACGGCGGATGGTGCTCTCGATGGTGCCCGGCGAGGACCAGCTCGCGCGGCTCGGCCAGTTCCTCACACCGCAGCACGTGGACGGAGTTCTGGTCGTGTCGCTGCACGACGGGCTGAGTCTGCCCGACAGCCCGGACCTGCCGATCGCCTACGTCGGTCGGCCGAACGACCCGAAGGCGTCGTTCGTCGACGTGGACAACCGCGGCGGAGCCCGGCAGGCGGTCGAATACCTCCTCTCGCGGGGGCGCTCGCGCATCGCGTGCCTCACGGGACCCCAGGACATGGCGTCGGGCCGAGACCGTCTGGAGGGCTACCGCGATGCGCTTGCTGCCGCCGGAGTGCCGTTCGACCCGGAGTTGGTCGAGACGGGGGACTTCAGTGATCTGAGTGGGGTCAACGGGGCCGCTGCCCTGATCGACCGGGGTGTCGATCTCGATGCGATCTTCGCCGCGAACGACGTGATGGCCCTGGGGGCGTTGCGTGAACTCACGCGGCGCGGTCTGCGGGTTCCCGAGGACATCGCCCTCGTGGGATTCGACGGTTCCGCGGCGGCTGCGGCGTCGTCGCCGAGACTCACGACCGTGTTCCAGCCGTTGCCGGATCTGGGTGCCGCGCTCGTCGAAGTGCTCGTGCGCCGGATCGAGAACCCGACGGCCCCGGCCGAATCGGTCATCCTGCCGGTCGAACTGATCGGGGGGGAGTCGGCATGAGCGAGCGCCAGCGAGCGAACGGCAGACATCTCGTGTCGTCGGCTGCGAACCTTGCTTTTCTTCCGGAGGTGACGGCATGAGCGAGCGCCAGCGAGCGAACGGTAGTTCGGTTTCCTTCGAGCGCGCGACGCGCGTGTTCGAGGGGCAGGACCGTCCCGCGGTCGACCACCTCGATCTCGAGGTGGCGGACGGGGAGTTCCTGGTGCTGGTGGGCCCGTCCGGGTGCGGCAAGTCCACGACGTTGCGGATGCTGGCCGGGCTGGAGGACGTGTCGTCGGGACGTATCCTCATCGGATCCACGGACGTCACGACCTTGCCCCCACGGGCGCGTGACATTGCGATGGTGTTCCAGAACTACGCGCTGTACCCGCACATGACGGTGGCCGAGAACATGGGCTTCGCCCTGAAGATCGCCGGTACGCCCAAGGCCCAGATCGCGACGAGAGTCGCCGAGGCCGCCGCGCTGCTGGGCCTGACCGACTATCTGTGGCGCAGGCCCAAGGAGTTGTCGGGCGGTCAGCGGCAGCGGGTGGCAATGGGCCGGGCGATCGTCCGCGCGCCGCGGGTGTTCCTGATGGACGAGCCGTTGTCGAACCTCGACGCCAAGCTGCGGGTGCAGACCAGGACGCAGATCGCGGCCCTGCAACGACGCCTTGGCACCACGACGGTCTACGTCACGCACGACCAGGTCGAGGCGATGACGATGGGCGACCGCGTCGCCGTGCTCAGCGATGGGGTGCTGCAGCAGGTGGCCGCGCCGCGCGACCTCTACGACCGGCCGGCGAACCTCTTCGTCGCCGGGTTCATGGGCTCCCCGGCAATGAATCTGATGGAGCTGCCGGTCGTCGACGGGGGCGTCGGATTCGGTGCGACCACGATTCCGGTCCCGCGCGCCGTGGTCGATGCCGCGGGCGGACGGAACGTGACGATCGGCGTCCGGCCCGAACACCTGGCTCTGGCGGAAAGCGGTCTGGCGGTGACGGTCGAGGTCGTCGAGGAGTTGGGCTCCGACGCCTTCCTCTACAGCCGTACCCCCGGTCTCGATCATCCTGTCGTGGCGCGAACGGATTGGCGTGACCCACCGCGGAAGGGTGCCACGGTCCACCTGTCCGTGCCCGATCCTTCGACGGTCCACGTGTTCGACTCCGCGACGGGTGCCCGATTGTCGTGAGCCCGTCGATAGCATCGAGCCCATGACACGTGTGGCGGTGCTGGGAGCGAAGGGCCGAATGGGATCGACATCGGCCGCGGCGATCGACGAGGCCGAAGGGTTGGACCTCGTCGCGAGCATCGACGTCGGCGACGACCTGGGGCTCATCACCGAGGCCGAGGCACAGGCGGCGCTCGTGTTCACGACGCCGGATGTCGCGTTCGACCAGGCGCGCTGGTGCATCGAGCACGGCATCCATGTCGTGATCGGGACGTCCGGGTTCGGGGACGACAAGGTCCGCGAACTGGCTGAGGTCGTGGCCGGCAACCCGGAGGTCGGCGCGATCGTCGTGCCGAACTTCTCGATCGGCGCCGTTCTCATGATGCGGTTCGCCGCGACGGCAGCCCCGTTCTTCGAATCGGTCGAAGTCATCGAGATGCACCACCCGGACAAGGTCGATGCCCCCTCGGGCACCGCCGTCCGCACGGCCGAGATCATCGCCGAAGCGCGCGAACAGGCTGGCTCGTCCGCACTGCCCGACGCCACCACGACCGATCCGGACGGTGCGCGCGGCGCCAAGGTGTCCGGCATCCCGGTCCACGCGGTGCGCGCTCGCGGGTTCATCGCCTCACAGGAGGTCGTCCTGGGTGACGTGGGCGAGATCTTCAGCATCCGGCACGACTCGTCCAGCCGCGAGTCGTTCATGCCCGGCGTCGTGGCCGCCCTGCGCTGGATCCCCGAGCACCCGGGCGTGACGGTCGGCCTGGACGAGGTGCTGGGCCTGCAGTGAGGTCAGCCCGCGAGGGCACGTGCGACAGCGGTGGCCGCAGCGGCGGCGATCAGCATGGGCAGGAACGGGACCTTGCGCCACAACAACAGGGCGGCGACCGCGAGGCCGACGATCCTGGCATCGAAGACGATCTTCTGGCCGTCGGTGAAGCCTTGCACCGTCACGAGCGCGGCGAGCAGGCCGACTGGGATGAACGCGGCGGCGCGGACCGTCACGGGGTGCTCGAGGACCGTCTCTGGCACCGACAGGCCGAGCAGTTTTAGCGCGTAACACCCCACCACGACGGCCAGAACTCCCCACCACAGGTCAGTCATCGGTGTCCTCCGGCCGATCGGGGACGAAGCGCAGGCCCACGAGGACGGCCACGATGCCTCCGATGATGATCGGGGCGCCCGCGGGCGTGAACGGTACGAGGCCCATCGCGACCGCAGCGGCCAGGAGCGCCAACAGCCGGGCCGCCACCGAGTCCAGGCGGGGCCAGAGCAGGCCTAGGAACGCTGCCGCCACCGCAGCATCGAGGCCGATCGCACGAGGATCGCCGATGCGTTCCCCGGCGACCGCTCCCACGAACGTCATGAGGTTCCAGATGCAGAAGATCGACAGTCCGGTCCAGTAGAAGCCGACCCGCGCCTGGCGCGGGTCCTCGCGCACGATCGACATCGCGGTCGACTCGTCGATGACCAGATGGGCCGTAGCCAGGCGGCGCAGCCCACGCACGCGCAGGATCGGCGCCAAGGTGATGCCGTAGAAGGTGTTGCGGATACCGAGCAGCACGGCGGTCAAGGCTCCGGTCACCGGTGCGCCGCCGGCGGCGATGACCCCCAAGAACGCGAACTGCGAGGCTCCCGTGAATGCCAGCAACGACAGGGCACACGCCTGGAGCACCGACAGTCCGCCGGTCGTGGCCAAGGCGCCGAACGTGACCCCGTAGAGCCCGACCCCGATGCCGACGCCCAGGGAATCGGCGATGACCTGACGATCGCTGGAGGGCGTGCTCACGTCAAGGTGGTGTGCAGCCGGATCTGCTTGACGGGACCGGTGACGCCGGCGAATTCGCGGTGGGCGCCGTCGGGCTCCCAGCCCGAGTCCTGCAGCCAGGCGCGCAGGATGTCGTCGGTGGGGGACACCCACCACACGGCACGCTCGAAGGAATCGGCGCGAACCGTGTCGACGCACGCGTGCAGCAGCCGGGAACCGTGACCCACGCGGTGGTGGTCGGCGGCGACGACGAATTCGCCGATCTCGGCATCGCGGATCTGGTCGGCGTCCGGGTCATGGCAGGGATGGACGAGGGAGAAACCGCGCAACGTCGCCCGTTCGAGCGCCACGAGAGTGCGGACCCGGGCATCACGCGGAGCGCTGATCAACTGGCTCCAGCGAGCCGTCATCACGGTCTCGTCGAGCGCCTCGAGTTCGCCCGGATCGACGTCGTCGCCGTACGTGCGGATCCAGTGCGCCCGCTGGACCGCGGCGATCTGGGGCGCGTCGTCCGGCCACGCGAGCCGGACCGAGACATCAGCGCTCATCGCGACACCGCCCGGAAGAAGGAAACGTAGGTCGCTGTCGCGATTTGAAGCATCGGATGGTTCGCTCGCTGGCGCTCGCTCATCGCCCGAACGCCTCACGCAGGCCGGAGGGGACGCCGGAGGCCTCGAGGGCGGTGGCAAACTGGTCGATGTGGTCGCGCGTCGGCCACATCCCGAACACGAGAGCGGCTGCCGACATGACGAGGGCGACCAGCGTCACCTCGAACGTGAGCAGGCCCAGGAACCCCACGGCGATCGTGGCGATGAGCGGAACCTCCAGCAGCGGGAACGTGCCGCCGAGATGCGACATCAATCGGGTCAGGGAAGTGCGCGTCGGGTCCGGATCGTCGAAGGTCAACGGCTCGGCACGCGACCAGCGCCGGGCAGCCAGCGCGGTCATCGCGAGGATGCCGGCGAACAGGACCACGGCGACCCACCACTGGTTCTCGTCGCCGGTCGATCCGGGGATGACGAGCGCGATCACGACTGCCATCAGGGTGCTCCCGGCCAGGAGGATCGCGGTGAAGCGCTTCAAGTGCTGGGGAGTGACCTCGGGTTGCTGGGACACGCTCGTCAGTATCCCACCCGGCCCGATCCGCAGGGGACGTCGCCTCGACACTCGCGCGTGTGCCGGGTCGTGTCGGTCGTCGTTGCTAGTCTGCGGTCATGCAGGCCTACCTCGATCTCGTCCGCCGGATTCTCGACGAGGGCGTCGCCAAGGGCGACCGGACGGGCACCGGAACCCGCAGTGTCTTCGGGCACCAGATGCGGTTCGACCTGGCCGAGGGATTCCCTGTCGTCACCACGAAGAAGGTGCACCTCAAGAGCGTGGTGGCCGAACTGCTGTGGTTCATCGCCGGTGACACCAACACGAGGTATCTGCGCGAGAACGGTGTGACGATCTGGGACGAGTGGGCCGACGACAACGGCGACCTGGGCCCGATCTACGGGTACCAGTGGCGTTCGTGGCCCGCGCCGGACGGTCGGCACATCGATCAGCTGAAGGCCGTCATCGCCGCGATCAAGGCCGATCCGAACTCGCGCAGGCACATCGTCAGCGCCTGGAACGTCGCCGACCTCGACGAGATGGCGCTCGCGCCGTGCCACGCGTTCTTCCAGTTCTACGTCGCCGACGGCAAGCTCAGCTGCCAGCTCTACCAGCGCTCGGCCGACGTCTTCCTCGGTGTCCCGTTCAACATCGCCTCCTACGCCCTGCTGACGCAGATGGTCGCCCAGGTCACGGGTCTGCAGCCGGGCGAGTTCATCTGGACGGGCGGTGACTGCCACCTCTACGTCAATCACCTCGACCAGGCGCGCGAGCAACTGGGCCGTGACCCGCTGCCGTTACCCACGCTGAGGCTCGATCCGAGCATCACCGACATCGACGACTTCACGCTCGACACGATCGTCGTCGAGAACTACCAGTCGCACGCGGCCATCAAGGCCCCGATCGCGGTCTGAGCCGATCTGATGACGGTCACTCTCGTGGTGGCGGTGGGTGACAACGGCGTCATCGGCCGCGACGGCAGCATGCCGTGGCCCCGCACGGGGGACATGCGCCAGTTCAAGGAACTCACGTGGGGGCACCCCGTCGTCATGGGGCGCGCGACGTTCGAGTCGATCGGCCGGCCCCTGCCGGGCCGCACCTCGATCGTGCTGACCCGCAACCGCGACTGGAATCCGGACGACGACGCCGTCCTGATCGCATCGGACTTGGACACCGCGCTCGACCGGGCTGCGGAACTGGACGACGAGGTCTTCCTGATCGGTGGGGCCCGCGTGTACGCCGAGGCGCTGGAGCGCGACCTGGTCGACACGATGGTCGTCACCCACGTGCCGCTGAACCCCGACGGAGATGCGTTCTTCGCCCCGATCGATCCCGCCCGATGGCGCGAGACCGCGCGCGAGGCGCACGAGGGCACGCCGAGCTACGAGATCGCCACCTACGAGCGGATCTGACCGGATCTCCTAGGGATCTCTCTGGGTTCGCGCTGGTGGGCGGGCGTGGCGTGGGTC
>CAYYQO010000165.1:0-7016 GCA_964473845.1 uncultured Aeromicrobium sp. | reverse complement strand
CCTCGGACCTGCGCCATGATCTCGCTGTTCCACGCATGCTCGCGGATCAGCCGGTACCGCTCCCCCGAGACCCGCATGTAGGCGTCTCCCTCGGTCTCGTCCTCGCCCTTGACGCCCGCCTCGGTGATGAGCTCGAGGACCGGCAGGTACTCAAGTTCGTACCAGCGCCGGGCCATCGTCTGTTTGTCCATGAGTTCGGCCTCGGCCTGCATCGTGCGGGCCGCCCAGGCCTCGACCATCTCGGCGAGCTTGCCGTAGGCGTAGGGCTCGGTGACCGTGACCTGGTCGCGCACGGACCGGTCCAGCGGGATCCGCTGCAGGAAGAGCTTGCGCCAGTGCTGCAGTTCGAGGTCCTGGCGCCGGCCGATGTCGCGCGGTTCCAATAGCGTCTGGACCTCGGTGACCTCGGCCTCGATCAGGCGCAGCCGCAACGCACGCGCCACGGACACGCGGTGGTGACCGTCGCGCACGAAGTAGTAGTCGCCCAGTTTGTAGACGTCGATCGGCGGGATCTCCTCGCCCACCCGGCTCGCCCGGGCGATGCGTTCCCAGCGGGCCCGGCTCTTGTCCGAAGTGGGCCGGAACCGCCGGTCGAAGTCACGCACCTTGTCAACGGATCCGACGATCGCGTCGAGGGGGATCAACTGAAGTCCGACTCGCCGTTCGCCCCGCCGCCCCAGGGCGTCGACAACCTCGTCGAAGGACAGTGCGCGCGTGCTCTCGCCACCCTCACCTCGCAGTCGGGCGGCCAGGGCGGACAGCGTCTGCAGCCGCCGCGATCGCAGGAAGTCGCTCTCGGCATCGATCCGGGGGGAGCCCGAATCAGCCATGGCCGCCGACCGGGTCGAGGACCGACGAGATCTCGATCAGTTTGTACGGGACGACGTTGCGAATCGTGGTGCCTCCGAGCATCCGATCGGGCTGGGGCTGACCGTACGGGTGGATGTGTCCGTGCAGGTGCCACGTGGGTCGCAGGCCGGCGATCACTTCGTGCAGTGCCTCGAACCCTTCATGGGGTGGATCATCGCCGTCGCCCAGACCCAGCGGAGGCGAATGGGTCAGCAGCACGTCGACGCCGCCACCGCGCTTGCCCGCGACCTTCATGAGCCGACGGGCGCGTTTGGTGAACTCGTCCTGCGTGTACTGGTTGGGGCCCTCGTTGTAGCGAATGCTGCCGCCCAGGCCCGCGATCCGCAGGCCGGCGACGTCGATGATCGACTCGTCGGCGTTGATGCAGCCCAGCGGTCGCGGATCCGCTTCGGGCATCCCGTTGCTGGTCAGCCAGCCCCGGAATCCCGACATCGGCGCCTCGACCTCGGGATCGTGATTGCCCGGCACGAACACGACCGGGACGTCCAACATCGACGACAGGAACTCCAGATAGTCCCACGGCAGATCGCCCGCACCGAGCACCAGATCAGGGCGCATCCGACGGACGCCGGCGTCGTGGATCACCGGCGAGATCTCGTCAGCGACCACCAGAACCCGCGCCATGGCTTCCAGCGTACAAGGTCACCGGTGACGTAACTCACATTTACCCGATCGGTCCGATGAGTGGACGCCGGTCCCCGGAGGCGGTGCGCTGGGTCCCACGCCGCCCCGGAGGCGGTGCGCTGGGTCCCACCGCGCAGTTCCCCGTGGGACCAGGCTCACCGCCCCGGGCGGAGCGTGGGACCAGACTCACCGCCTCCCGTGGAACCGGACCGTCACTCCCCCGCGGCGGCCCAGCGGGCCTTGTCGGCCGCGATCTTGCGGCCCAGGAAAAAAGCGCCCAGCCACAGGGCAGCGAACATCAGCCCGATGAAGAACATGATCGGCACCAGGAAACCCGTGGCGATCGTGGCGACCTGGATCGCGTGCCCGACCCAGTAGGCCCAGTCATGGCGCAGCAGGCCCGCCGTCACGATGCAGAGCACCGCGAGGCCGCCCCCGATGAGCGACGCGGTCAGACCGTCGATGTCCTCGACCGAGATCATGACGGGGATCAGCAGGCCCAGGATGATCGCCTGCAGCGACAGCATGGCCGCACACATGTGCCTCATGGTGAGTCCGCCTCGAGTCCCTTCAGCAGGGTGCGCGCCTCACCCACCGTGACGACCGAGCCCGTGACGATCACGCCGCCGGAGCCGATCGCGTCCCCGAACTCCTCCCCCGAGGCGTCCGCAAACGAAATCGCCCGCTCCAACGCATCGTCCAGCCGCGGAACGACGGTGACCCGCTCGGAGCCGAACAGGCCCGAGGCGATCTCGGCCAGATCGGCGGCCGGCAGGGAACGCTCGGTGCTGTTCTGGGTACAGATCAGGTGCGCGACCACCGGCTCGAGTTCGCGCAGGATCTCCTCGGCGTCCTTGTCGGCCATGATCCCCACGACCGCGATGAGCGGGTTGAAGCTGAACTCGTCGCCGATGGACTCGACCATGGCACGCACGCCGTGTGGGTTGTGCGCGGCATCGAGCACGATCGTGGGGCTGCGCCGGACCACCTCGAGCCGACCGGGCGACGTGACCGCACCGAAGCCCGTGCGGATGAGATCGGGATCCAGTTCGGTGTCGCCGGTGAACACCTCGACCGCGGCGAGCGCCAGGGCAGCGTTCCGGGCCTGGAACGCGCCGTGCAACGGCAGCAGGATGTCCTCGTAACGGCCCTTGACCCCGTTGATCGTGAACTGTTGCCCACCCACGGCCGCCAGGCGTGACTCGATGCCGAAGTCAACACCCTCCATCACGACCAGTGCGCCCACATCGGCGGCGCGGTTCAGCATGACCTCGAGCACGTCGCCGGGCTGCGATGCCAGCACCACCCGGCCACCGGCCTTGATGATGCCCGCCTTCTCGATCGCGATGTCGGCCGGCGTGTCGCCCAGGTACGAGGCGTGGTCGACATCGATCGGCGTGATGACCGACACGAGCGCATCAGCCACGCTGGTCGCGTCCCAGGCGCCACCCATGCCGACCTCGACGACCGCGACGTCGACCGGAGCATCCGCGAACGCGGCGTATCCCATCGCGACGAGCATCTCGAAGAAGCTCAGCCGGTGCGGTTGGAACTGGTCGACCAGATCGGCGTACACCGCGACATCGGCGTAGGCATCGACGAACAGCTCGTCGCTCAGCGGTTCGCCGTCGATGGAGATCCGCTCGTTGATGCGCTGCAGGTGCGGGCTCGTGAAGCGACCCGTGCGCAGATCGAGCGCACGCAACAGCGCGTCGATCATCCGGCTGGTCGACGTCTTGCCGTTCGTGCCGGTCAGCTGGATCACGGGCTGCGACTTCTGCGGGTCGCCCATCAACTCGCACACGGCGCGGATCCGGTCGAGCGAGGGCTCGAGGCGGGTCTCGGGCCAACGCGACAGCAGGGCGAGCTCGACATCGGGGTAGGTGGGCCTCATCGACTCCAGTATCCCAGTGCGGACCTCAAGCGCACGCACCTGCCGCTCAGGGAGAATCTCAGGGACTTCCCGGGTATCGAAATGTCGGTGTCCTGCAGCAAGATGATGTTCGTGAACCGACAGATCGCCGGATGGATCACCCATCGCTGGGTCAAGTGGGCCGTGCTCGTCGTGATGTTGCTGATCGTGGCGGGCCTCGGCTCGTTCGGCGGCAAGTTGGGCAGCGTGCAGAACAACGAGGTCTCCGCGTGGTTGCCCTCGGATGCCGAATCGACCCAGGTCCTCGAACGGGCCGGCGCGTTCTACGACGAGAACAGCGCCCCGGCCCTGGTCCTGCTGACCTCCGAACAGGCGTTGACGCCGGCCGACCTCGCGGCGGCGCAGCAGGTCGCGGCCGACCTCGGCGCCATGGATCTCGTGACGGACGAGGTCGTCGGCCCGATCCCCAGCGAGGACGGCCTGGCTGCCCAGATCGTCGTCCCCCTCACGATCGACGAGGACGGCTGGGAAGACCTGCCGGACTGGATCGACGATCTCCGCGACACCGCCGAGAAGGCAGCCGACGGCACCGGGCTCGACGTCTACATCGGCGGTCCCGCCGCACTCGGCGCCGACCAGGCCGAGGCTTTCGCCGGCATCGACGGCATCCTGCTGCTCGCCGCCGTCAGCGTCGTCGTCGTCATGCTGCTGCTGACCTATCGCAGCCCCATCCTGTGGCTCATCCCGCTCTTCTGCGGGGTCATGAGCGTCTTCGCCGCCCAGGGCGTCGTCTACCTGCTCGCCAAGTACGCCGATCTGACCGTTAACGGCCAGAGCGCCGGCATCCTCAGCGTGCTCGTGCTGGGCGCCAGCATCGACTACGCCCTGCTGCTCGTCGCCCGCTACCGCGAGGAACTGCGCCGCTACGAGGACCGGCACGAGGCCATGGCGCACGCCCTGCACCGCGCCGCACCAGCGATCCTGGCCAGCGGCGCGACCGTCATCATCGGCCTGCTGTGCCTGCTGTTCGCCCAGATGAACTCCACCGCCGGGCTGGGGCCCGTGGGTGCCGCCGGCATCGCGATCGCGCTGCTGCTGATGCTGGTCCTGCTGCCCGTCCTGTTGGTCATCTTCGGCCGCTGGGTGTTCTGGCCATTCATCCCCCACTTCGGGGACGAGGCGAAGGCCGAGGCGGGGTTCTGGGGCCGCACGGGCCGCCACATCGCCAAGGCGCCGCGAGCCGTGTGGCTCGTCACGACCCTCATCCTGGTCGCCCTGTCGTTCGGCATGGTCAAGCTCGACGCCACCGGACTGACGAACGCCGAGTCCTTCACCACCGAGCAGCCGTCGATCGTCGCCGGCGAGAAGATCGCCGAGCACTTCCCCGCGGGTTCCAGCGAACCGGTCCAGATCGTCAGCAACGCCTCGGCCGCCGACGAGGTGCGCCGGGCCGTGGCCGGCACCGAGGGCATCGATCCGGCCACCGTCACCGATCCGCAGGTCCAGGCCGGCACCGCCTTCTTCGAGGCCACGCTCACGGACGCGGCCGACTCGGCGGCGGCCAACGACACGATCGATCGCGTTCGCGCGGCCGTTCACGACATCGACGGCGCTGAAGCCTTCGTCGGCGGCACGACAGCGCTGAACCACGATGTCCAGCAGGCCTCGGCCGCCGACAACCGGTTGATCATCCCGATCATCCTCATCGTCGTGCTGCTCGTCCTGATCGTGCTGTTGCGATCGATCGCGGCGCCCGTCATGTTGCTGGGGACCGTCGTCGTGTCGTTCGCGGCCACGATGGGCATCTGCGGGCTGGTGTTCACGTACGTCTTCGACTGGGCGGGCGCGGATTCGTCGTTCCCGTTGTTCGCCTTCGTGTTCCTCGTGGCGCTGGGGATCGACTACAACATCTTCCTGATGACGCGGGTCCGCGAGGAAGCGCTGGTCCACGGCACTCGCCGGGGCGCGCTGATCGCCCTGGCGGCGACCGGAGGCGTGATCACGTCGGCCGGGCTGGTGCTGGCGGGCACGTTCGCGACGCTCGCCACGCTGCCGATGGTGGCTCTGGCCCAGATCGGCTTCGCGGTCGCGGTCGGTGTCCTGCTGGACACGATCATCGTGCGCTCGGTCCTCGTGACCGCCCTGAACCTCGACGTCGGCGACCGGATTTGGTGGCCGAGTCGCCTCGGCCGGGGTCCTCAGCCGGTGAACTCCGAGTCCAGCAGTGCGTAGATCCCGGTGTCGGCCCAGTCGCCCTTGAACCAGAGGTCACGGCGGAAGTGCGCTTCCTCGGTCATGCCGAGGCGGCGGCACAGGGCCACGGATGCCTCGTTGCGGGGGTCCAGCTCGGCCACGACGCGGTGCAGACCCATCCGGTCGAAGGCGACGTGCAGCAGCGCTCGGGCGGCTTCGGCGGCGTAGCCGTGCCCCTGGTGGTCCGGATGCAGTCCCCAGCCGATCTCGGCCGTGAGGTTGTCCACGCTGCGCAGGCTGAGGTAGAGGTGGCCGATCATCACGTCGTCCGCGAGCCGCTCGATCGGCATCTCGAGGTAATCGCCGTCGCGCTCCAGCACGGTGTGTTCGGACCACTCGCCGACCTTCGCCGCCATCTCCTCGCGACTGCGCGGCTCGAACAGCATGAAGCGTGCGACGTCCTCGCGTGACTGGTAGGAGTGGAAGTCGTCCACGTCGGCGGGAGTCACGGGCCGCAGTCGCAGCCGCTCCGTCTCGATCGGTTCGGTGAACGTGAACGGTCGGAACCGGGTGCGCGAGGCGGCCACCTCCAGCATCCGGCGGGCCAGCGGCGCCAGCCGATCGCCGAGGGCCAGCGCCTCCCGGCGGGTGAACCAGCGCGCCTCGGCGATCTCGGCGGCCGGCGTCGGCTCGCCCTCGAGGCGCAGCCCGAAGACCTCGGCGACCAGGTGATGGCCCGGTTCGTTCGCCGCATCGGCCTCGAACGTGCCCCACGGCGTGAGGTCGTCCGGCGGCACGTCGATCAGCAGTTCCTCGGCCAGTTCACGCACGAGAGCCGTGACCGAGTCCTCGCCGCGCTCGGGTTTGCCGCCCGGTTGCATGAACTTGTCCGCGCCGTTCTTGCGGACGAGGAGGAACCGGCCACGCTCGTCGGTCGTGCATGCGGCGACGACCCGGATCGTCGGGCGTTCCGTCTCGGCGCTGTCGGTCACTGGTCCATCCTCGCCGACCCCCTCCCGGGCAGTGGGCCGTGGTGCCTCGACTCCCGACGAGCCACGTAGAATCGACCCTCGTGACCACACAGAACCGCGTCCCCGAGAAGCCCGTGCTCGAAGGCCTGGAGCAGAAGTGGGTCGACGTATGGGCCGAGCAGGGCACCTACGCGTTCGACCGGACCAAGACGCGCGATCAGGTCTACTCGATCGACACGCCGCCGCCGACCGTGTCGGGCTCGCTGCACGTGGGTCACGTCTTCAGCTACACCCACACCGACGTCGTGGCTCGTTACAAGCGGATGCGCGGCTTCGAGGTCTTCTACCCGATGGGGTGGGACGACAACGGCCTGCCCACCGAGCGGCGCGTCCAGAACTACTACGGCGTGCGCTGCGATCCGTCCTTGCCGTACGACGCCGACTTCACGCCGCCGGAGAAGCCCGACCCGAAGCGTCAGGTGCCG
>CAYYQO010000164.1:0-7051 GCA_964473845.1 uncultured Aeromicrobium sp. | reverse complement strand
AGTTCAACTCGCTCTTCCTCGATCCGTACCTGTGGCGCCTGCAGTTGGGCCAGAACCGACTGGTCCAGCGGGCGCGCGCCGCGGGAGCGCCGATCGACGCCGTCATCGTGACGGCAGGCATCCCCGAACTCGACGAGGCCGTCGCCCTGGTCGAGGAGCTGACCGAGGTCGGCATCGAGCACGTCGTCTTCAAGCCCGGCACGGTCCGCCAGATCCGCGAGGTCGTGGCGATCGCGAAGAAGGTCGACCGCACCGTGATCGTTCAGGTCGAGGGCGGCCGCGCCGGCGGACACCACTCGTGGGAGGACCTCGACGACCTGATCCTCGCGACGTACGGCGAACTGCGGGCCCAGCCCAACGTGGTCCTGGCCGTCGGCGGTGGCATCGGCACGCCCGAGGCAGCGTCCTCATGGCTGACCGGAACCTGGGCCCAGCGTCACGGTTTCCCCGACATGCCGGTCGACGGCATCCTCGTGGGCACCGCCGCGATGGCGACCCTCGAGTCCACGACTGCGCCCGAGGTCAAGGAACTCCTGGTCCAGACCCGTGGCACGGGCGCCTGGGTCGGCGCCGGCACGGCGAACAACGGCATGGCCTCCGGGCGCAGCCAGTTGGGTGCCGACATCCACGAGATCGACAACACCGCCTCCCGCACGGGCCGCCTGCTCGACGAGGTCGCAGGCGATGCCGAGGCCGTCGAAGCGCGGCGTGACGAGATCATCGAGGCCCTGAACCGCACGGCCAAGCCCTACTTCGGCGACGTCGCGACCATGACGTACGCCGAGTGGCTGAGCCGCTTCGTCGAGCTCTCCGGCACGGCGGCCGATGGCACCCCGCAGTGGCTCGACGTGTCGTTGCGGGACCGCTTCCACGCGATCATCCAGCGCACCGAGGCCCGCCTCGCCGCGCAGGACCGTGGTGAGATCCCCAGCGCCTTTCCCGCCGGGGCGGACGTCGAGAACGGCCCCGCCGCAGTCGCGCAGGTGCTGCGGCAGTATCCCGATGCCGAGTCCGTGACGCTGCACCCGGCCGACGAGGCGTTCTTCGTCGAGACCTGCCGCGGTGCGGGCAAGCCCGTGAACTTCGTGCCCGTGATCGACGCCGACGTGCGCCGTTGGTGGCGCTCCGATTCGCTCTGGCAGGCCCACGACCCGCGCTACTCGGCCGACCAGGTGTGCGTCATCCCCGGTACCGCGAGCGTCGCCGGGATCACGCAGGTCGACGAGCCGGTCGCAGCGTTGCTGCAGCGTTTCGAGGATGCCGCGGTCGACGCGCTGCTGGCCGCCGGTCGGGCGCCGCACCGGGTCCCCGGTCGTCGTCGCGAGGGCGATGCCAACCTGGCCGGACCTCTGGCCGTGGTGCTGGCCGCAGCCGACGTCTCGTGGGCCGGTCGCACGGTCGTCAACCCCGTCCACCGACTCGGCGACGAGTGGGTCCTGACCGGCTCGGAAAGTGCCGAGCAGGCCGCCACGGGCGCCCGGCTGAACGTCGTGAACGACGCCAGCGTCGACCTGACGGTGCCGCTCGGCGCCGGTCGTGAACTGACCCTGCAGATCGAGCTGCCGTCCGCCACCGCACGTGGCAACACGCCCGTCATCACCTCGGATGCGGCCGTCGCGGCGATGTCCCAGATCGTCAGTGGTGCCGTGTCCGGCGACCTGCCCGAGGTCGCCGAGGGCGTCGCGCACCTCACCGTGAACTGGGAGCCGGACTTGGCTGCGGATCACGCGGCCGTCAGCGCCG
The DNA here is from genome assembly GCA_964473845.1 of uncultured Aeromicrobium sp. GTDB lineage: Bacteria > Actinomycetota > Actinomycetes > Propionibacteriales > Nocardioidaceae > Aeromicrobium. Next base: position 5,308 of record CAYYQO010000164.1, on the reverse strand, counting down.
GCCCGCTCGTGCTGGGCCGCCACCGCGTGCCCGACGTCCTGGTGGGTCTGGCCTGGCCGGCGGTGTTCGCCGTGATCGGTGCCGCACGCTCCGACGCCGGTGTCCCGGTTGTCGAAGGCATGCTCGACCTGGTGCACCTCGACCACACGGTCACGTCCGGGGCCCTTCCGACGACCCCCGCGTCGCTGCGGGTTCGCGCCGCCCTCGCTGGTGTCGAGGAGTCCGAGTACGGCCGAGTCGTCACGGTCGACGTCACGGTGGGCGACGTCGCGACCCTGCGCGAACGCTTCGCGATTCGCGGTCGCACGGGCCACGCCAGCCTGGCCGAGCCCGCGCGCGCCGGTGGGCTCCTGACCGACACCGAGGTCAAGGACACGCCGCGCCGGACCCGGACCCGGGTGACCGTCACGGCACCGTCCGACCTGTCGGCCTTCGCCGCGGTCACAGGCGACCACAACCCGATCCACACGAGTCTGGCGGCCGCGCGACTCGCGGGACTTGGCGCACCGATCGTCCACGGCATGTGGACCTCGGCGGCCGCTCAGCACGCCGTGACCGACGAGACCGGTCGCCGCATCGCTGGCTGGACGACTCGCTTCATGGCGCCGGTCAACCCCGGCGCCGAGGTGGAGATCCGCGCCGATCGAGTGGGCCTGACCGAAGGCCGCGAGGTGCTGGACGTGACCGTCCGGGCCGACGGCGAACTGGTCATGGCCGCGTCTGCCGTGCTGGACGCGCCGCGCACCGCGTACGCGTTCCCGGGCCAGGGCATCCAGAGCCCCGGCATGGGCATGGCGGGCTACCAGCGCTGCCCCGCGGCCCGCGACGTGTGGGACCGCGCCGACAAGCACACGCGTGCGGCGCTCGGCTTCTCGATCCTCACGGTCGTGCGCGACAACCCGACCGAACTGACGGTCCGGGGCGTCACGCACCACCACCCCGAGGGCGTGCTCTACCTGACCCAGTTCACGCAGGTCGCGATGGCGGTCCTGGGCGCGGCCCAGATGGCGGAACTGCGCGAGGGCGGTGCCTTCGTGGATGGTGCCGTGCTGGCCGGCCACTCCGTCGGCGAGTACAACGCACTCGCGGCCGTCTCGGGCGTCATCAGCCTCGAGGCCGTCGTGGAGGTCGTCTTCCAGCGCGGATCGGTCATGCACACGCTCGTCCCGCGTGACGAGAAGGGCCGAAGCGACTACCGCCTCGCGGCGATCCGTCCCTCGCAGATCGGCCTCGCCGACGACGAGGTCAAGGACTACGTCGAGGGCCTCGGTGAGGAGACCGGCGAGTTCCTGCAGATCGTCAACTACAACATGCGGGGCTCGCAGTACGCGATCGCCGGGACCGTGCGCGGCCTCGAGATCCTCGAGCGTTCGGTCGCCGAGCGACGTGAGCGGTTCGGTGGCAAGGCCGCCTTCATCCTCGTGCCCGGCATCGACGTGCCGTTCCACAGCCGGGTGCTGCACGGGGGAGTGCCGGACTTCCGTCACAAGCTGCAGGAGTTGCTGCCGCCCACGATCGATCCGGCGATCCTCGAGGGTCGCTACGTCCCGAACCTGGTGCCGAAGCCGTTCAGCCTCGACGAGGACTTCGTCAGCGAGGTCGAGCAGTACGTCGGCACGACGATCCCGCGCTCGGAGGACCCGGGCGTGCTGTGCCGGGACCTGTTGATCGAGCTGCTGGCCTGGCAGTTCGCCAGCCCGGTGCGCTGGATCGAGACGCAGGACCTGATGTTCACCCCGGTCGAGCAGGGTGGCTTGGGCGTCGAGCGCTTCGTCGAGATCGGTGTCGGTTCCGCCCCCACCGTCGCGAACCTCGCGTCCGGCACGCTCAAGCTGCCCGGATACCCGAGCATCGAGGTGCTCAACGTCGAGCGCGATGCTGCCGCGGTGTACGGCACGGACGAGGATCCGGCCCCGGTCGAGGACGAGGTCGAGGCCGCTCCGGTCGAAGCCCGCAGCGAGACGGCTGCTGCTCCTGTGGCTGCCGCCCCCAGCGGTGGCCCCGCCACGCAGACCGCCGCCGACCTGCCCTTCACGGCAGCCGCCGCCACGCAGGTGCTGGTCGCCTGGTGGACGAAGCTGCGGTTGGACCAGTTGGGTGCCGCGGACTCGATCGAGTCGCTCACCGACGGTGCGTCCAGCCGACGCAACCAGTTGCTGATCGACCTGGGTGGCGAGTTGTCGCTCGGTGCGATCGACGGTGCTGCCGAAGCCGATCTGCCGACCCTGGGTGGTCAGGTCGACGCGTTGGCGCGCACCTACAAGCCGCTCGGCCCCGTGCTGAGCGAAGCGCTGGGCGACCACCTCAAGAAGGTGCTCGGCCCGACGGGTCGCAAGCAGTCGGCGATCGCCGAGCGGGTCACCGGTGCGTGGCAGCTCGGCCCGGGCTGGGCCACGCATGTCCTGACCGAGCTCGCGATGACGACCCGTGAGGGTCAGAGCGTCCGCGGCGGCGCCTTCGGCGATGCGGTGATCGCCTCCTCCGGTGACGTCGACGCGGCGATCGATGCCGCGGTGCAGGCGGTTGCCGCCCGCAACGGCGTGACGGTGCAGATGCCGTCCTCGGGCGGTGGCGACGGTGCCACGATCGACGCCGAGGCGCTGGGTGAGTTCACGGCGGCCATCACGGGCCGCGACGGCGTGCTCGCCTCGGCGGCACGGCTCGTGCTGGAACACCTCGACCTCGTCGACGTGCCGGCAGCGGTCGAGCCCGACGAGCAGGCCGCAGCGGTCCTGGAACGCGTCGAGGATGAACTCGGCACCGACTGGATCAAGGCGACCGCCGGTGTCTTCGACGCCGACAAGGCGTTCGTCCTGGACGATCGCTGGGCCTCGGCCCGTGAGGACCTCGCCCGCCGCGCGCATGGCGCGGACGTCGTCGGTGACTTCACCGGTACCGGCGAGGTCGTGGCCAAGCAGGCCGAGCACTGGTTCACCCGGACCGGTGACGAGCGCTTCGCCCGCATCGCCGAACAGGCGCGGGACAGGTCGAAGGGCGCCTTCGCCGCCGAGGTCGCCGTCGTGACCGGCGCGGCAGACGGCTCGATCGCCGGGTCCGTCGTGGGTGAACTGCTGGCAGGCGGCGCGACCGTCGTCGCGACCACCTCGTCGCTCAACCCGAAGAAGCTGGCGTTCTTCAAGAACCTGTACCGCCGGCACGCCCGGGCCGGTGCGGTGCTGTGGGTGGCCCCCGCCAACCTGGCCTCGTTCGCCGACCTGGATGCCTTGGTCGAGTGGATCGGCACCGAGCAGTCCCGCACGGCCGCGGGCGTCACCACGGTGACGAAGCCGGCCCTGACCCCGACCCTGCTGGTGCCGTTCGCGGCGGGCCGGGTCATGGGGGATGCCACCGAGGCCGGCCCGCGCGCCGAGCTCGAGATGCGCATCCTGCTGTGGTCGGTCGAACGGCTCGTTGGCGCGCTGTCGTCCTCGGTCACCGACCGGAACCTGGACGCGCGACTGCACGTGCTGCTGCCGGGCTCGCCCAACCGCGGCATGTTCGGCGGCGACGGCGCTTACGGCGAGGCCAAGGCCGCGCTGGACGCCCTCGTCACGAAGTGGGGTTCGGAGAAGCGCTGGGCCGACAAGGTCACGCTGGCCCACGCCATCATCGGCTGGGTCCGCGGAACCGGCCTCATGGGCGCGAACGATCCGCTCGTCGACGCGGTCGAGGCCGCGGGTGTCCGCACGTGGGCACCGGACGAGATGGCCGCCGCGTTGCTGGAGGCCTGCACGCCCGAGGCACGTCAGCGAGCCAGCGAAGCTCCGATCACGCTCGACCTGACCGGCGGACTCGGCGAGGCAGATCTGGACCTGAAGGCGCTCGCCGAGGGCGCGGTCACCGATCGCGCGGCCGATGAGAGCAGTGAGACGCGCGACCGGATCAAGGCACTGCCTGCGCCGCCGTCGCGTCTCGACCGCGTCGAGACCCCGCCATGGGCCGACGTCACCGCCCGTCCCGAGGACCTCGTGGTCATCGTGGGTACCGGCGAACTGGGCCCGTTCGGCTCGGCGCGCACGCGCTTCGAGATGGAGGTCGAGGACCGACTCTCGGCCGCAGGCGTGCTGGAACTGGCGTGGTCGACCGGGCTGCTCAGCTGGGACGCGGCCAACCGCGGCTGGTACGACACCGAGTCCGGTGAGGTCGTCGACGAGGCCGAGATCGCCGATCGTTACGAGGATGCCGTGCGCGAGCGCATCGGTGTCCGCCGGTACGCCGACGACGGCACGATGGTCGACAACACGGCGCCGTTGCTGGCGTCGGTGTATCTCGACCAGGACCTGACGTTCTCGGTGTCCGGTGAGGCCGAGGCGCACGCGATGCGCGACGCCGATCCGGAGCACACGGTGATCGGTCAGGACGCCGAGGGGGAGTGGACCGTGACCCGCAAGGCGGGCACCCAGGTTCGCGTGCCGCGGCGGATGAAGCTGACCCGCACGGTGGGCGGCCAGATCCCGACCGGATTCGATCCGACGGTGTGGGGCGTCCCGGCCGAGATGGTCGAGGCCGTCGACCGGGTCGCGCTGTGGAACCTGGTGTGCACCGTCGACGCGTTCCTGTCGTCGGGCTTCACCCCGTCCGAGCTGATGCGCTGGACGCACCCGACCCTCGTGGCGAACACGCAGGGCACGGGCATGGGCGGCATGAGCTCGATGCACTCGCTGTACATCGACACGTTGCTGGGCGAGGCGAAGGCGAACGACATCCTGCAGGAGGCGCTGCCGAACGTCATCGCGGCGCACGTCGTGCAGTCGTACGTCGGCAGCTACGGCGCGATGATCCACCCGGTCGCCGCCTGCGCCACCACGGCCGTCTCGGTCGAGGAGGGCGTCGACAAGATCCGCCTCGGCAAGGCCGAGTTCGTCGTGGCCGGTGGCTTCGACGACCTCTCGGTCGAGGGCATCGTGGGCTTCGGCGACATGTCCGCCACGGCCGACTCGGGTGCGATGGCGGCCAAGGGGATCGAGGACCGGTACTACAGCCGGGCCAACGACCGTCGCTACGGCGGCTTCGTCGAGTCGCAGGGCGGTGGCACGTTGCTGCTGGCGCGTGGCGACCTGGCGGCCCGGATGGGTCTGCCGGTGCTGGGTGTCGTGGCCTACGCGGCCTCGTTCGCCGATGGTGTCCACACGTCGATCCCGGCACCCGGCCTCGGTGCGCTGGCGGCCGGTCGTGGCGGGCGTGAGTCGCAGTTGGCGACCTCGCTCGCGGCGCTCGGACTGGGTGCCGACGACATCGGTGTGATCAGCAAGCACGACACGTCGACGGGCGTCAACGAGCGCAACGAGTCCGAGCTGCACGAGCGGCT
>CAYYQO010000163.1:0-7185 GCA_964473845.1 uncultured Aeromicrobium sp. | reverse complement strand
GGAGATGCCGTTGGCCACGTACAGCTGCGGCGAGACCGTCTTGCCGGTCTGGCCGACCTGGAACGTGTGCGGCTTCCAGCCCGAGTCGACGGCAGCGCGCGAAGCGCCGACCGCGGCACCCAGGACGTCGGCCAGGGCCTCGACCTCGGAGAAGTCGCCACCGGTGCCTCGGCCACCCGAGACCACGATCGCGGCCTCGGTCAGCTCGGGACGACCCGTGGAGACGCGCGGCTCGCTGGCCACGATCTTGACCTGCTTGGCCGCATCGGAGACGTCGAACGAGACGGCCTCGACCGTGCCGGCGCCGGCGACGGCTTCGGGAGCCGTCGAGTTCGGCTTGACCGCGATGACCGGGGCACCCTTGGCCACCTGGGCGTCGACGGTGAAGTTGCCGGCGAACACCGACTGGGTCGTGGTGATCGTGCCGCCGTCGACAGCCACGTCGACCGCGTCGGTGATCAGACCCGAACCGGACTTGAGCGCGACGCGGGCCGCGATCTCCTTGCCCTCGGCGCTGGACGGCACGAGCACGGCCGCCGCACCCTTGTCGGCGACGAGCGCCGCGAGGGCCTCGGCCTTGGGAGCGACCAGGTAGTCGTCATACACCGAATCGGCGTACGTGTAGATCTTCTCCGCGCCGTACTCGGCCAACACGGCAGCATCCGCCTCGCCGAACACGACGGCAGCAGGTTCGCCGATGCGGCGGGCGATCGTCAGGAGCTCCAGCGAGGGCTTGGTGACCTTGCCACCGGGGGCGTCGATCAGAACGAGAACTTCACTCATGTTTCAGGCTCCTTCTCAGACGAACTTCTTGGAGGCGAGGAACTCGACCAGCTTGACGCCGCCGTCTCCCTCGTCGGTGACGATCTCGCCGGCGGTGCGCGGCGGACGCGGGGTCGTGGACTCGACCTTGGTCCAGGCGTTGTCGAGACCGACCTCGGCCGCGTCGACTCCCAGATCGGCCAGCGTCCACTCCTCGACCGGCTTCTTCTTCGCGGCCATGATGCCCTTGAACGACGGGTAGCGAGCCTCGCCGGTCTGGTCGGTCACCGAGACGACCAACTTGCCGGTCGCCTCGATCTCCTGCGTGGCGGCATCGCCGTCGCGGCGGATCTTGACGGTGTCGCCATCGACGCTGACCTCGGACGCATACGTGATCGCGGGCAGGCCCAGACGCTCGGCGACGAGCGTGGGCACCACACCCGTTCCGGCGTCGGTCGATGCCATGCCGAAGAACACCAAGTCGTAGTCGAGCTTCTCGATGGCCTTGGCCAGCACCAGTGACGTCGCGAAGACGTCCGAACCGGCGATGGCGTCATCCTCGACGTGGACGCCGGCGTCGGCACCCATCTGCAGCGCCTTGCGCACGGCATCGGATGCATCGGCCGGGCCGACGGTCAGCACGGTGACCTCGCCGTCACCGGCCTCGATCACCTGCAGCGCCTGCTCCACCGCATACTCATCGAGCTCGGAGAGAAGGCCGTCGACATTCTCACGGTCAACGGTGTTATCCGCGTCGAACGTGCGATCCGCCGTGGCGTCCGGCACGTACTTCACAGCGACAACGATCTTGGTCACGAGGACCCTCCTGTGAATTCGGGGCGCGGACGACAGTTGATCGTCCGCGAGATTTCAGGTCAACTTTGCCACGCAGTCCAACACGTGAGTGAGGCGACCCTTTCCTTCGGAGATGTTACCGAAAAGTAACGATCGGGGACATGCACACCCGTGTGGGGTGGGTCACTTGCCGGTGAAGGTCGCCCGGCCCGGGCCGTTCTCGACGAACGACTGCATGCCGTCGGTCTGGTCCTGGGTGGCGAACAGCCCGGTGAAGCCGGCCCGCTCGATCTCGAGGCCGGTCTGCAGGTCGGTCTCGAGCCCGCGGTCGATGACCTCCTTGGCCGTGCGCAGCGCGATGGCCGGGCCTCCCACGAACTGGGAAGCCCACTCGACCGCGCGCGCGTACACGCCGTCGGCCGGCAGCACCTCGTCGACGAGGCCGATCCGCAACGCCTCCTCGGCGTCCACGAAGCGCCCCGTGTAGATGATGTCCTTGGCCTTGGCCGGGCCGACGAGCCGCGAGAGCCGCTGGGTGCCGCCGGCGCCGGGAATGATGCCGAGCAGGATCTCGGGCTGGCCGAGCTTGGCGTTGTCGGCGCAGAAGCGCAGGTCCGTCGAGAGCGCGAGCTCGAGGCCCCCACCGAGGGCGAAGCCGGTGATGGCCGAGACGGTCGGTTTGCCGATCGCGGCGATCGCCCGGGTGAAGTCCTGCAGGAGGTGTCCGTGGCTGAACATCTCGGCGAAGCCCATCTGGGCCATCTCCTTGACGTCGGCACCGGCGGCGAACACCCGCTCACCGCCCCACACCACGACGGCCGCGACGTCGTCGCGCTGGCCGGCCGCGGTCGCGGCGGCCAGCAACTCGGTCTGGACCTGCGCGTCGAGCGCGTTCATCTTGGGTCGGTCGAGTCGAATCGTGCCGACGCCATCGGTCACGTCGAGACGGACGAATTCAGCCATGGCTGTGCCTCCTGTGTGGGTTGGGCCCACCCTAGGACAGCGTCAGGACACCGACCCCAGCGCCTCGAGCGGGCCACCGGACAGCCGGTAGGTGCGCCAGTCGGCCAGGTCGACCGCGCCGACGGACTCGTAGAAGTCGATCGAGGGCGTGTTCCAGTCCAGTACCTGCCACTGCATCCGGCTGTAGCCGCGCTCGACGCACACGTGGGCCAGGTTCGCCAGCAGGGCCCGGCCCAGCCCGCTGCCACGATGCGCCGGGTCGACGAACAGGTCCTCGAGGTAGATGCCGTGGACACCGTCCCACGTCGAGAAGTTCAGGAACCAGATCGACAGACCGACGACCCGTCCCTCGACCTCGGCCACGTGGGCGAACAGCGCCGGCGCCTCGCCGAAGAGGCGCTCGCGCAACATCTCGTCGGTCAGCACACACTGCTCGGGCGCCCGTTCGTACGCGGCCAGGTCATGCACGAGTTGCACCATCGCGGCGACATCGTCGGGGCGGGCGGGGCGGATCCGCGGATCGGTCATGATCCCGATTCCATCACGGCGGCGGTAGCCTCGGCCTCGTGACCGAGCCTTCCCCGAACCTGCGCGACGACGACCTGGCACTGGAGCCGACCTCCGGCACCGATGATCTCGACGGTTTCGCCGTGGTCTACGGCGGCGAGCGCATCGGCACCGTGGCCCTGCAACGCGCCCAGGGCAAGGCGGGCCGCCGGCTCGGGTCGATGCGCTGGAACTTCTCGGCCGGCCCCGGCGCGATGGTCGCCAGTCGCGCCCTGCGGATCGCGGTCGAGTACGCCTTCGAGCAGTTGGGCTGGGTCCGCATCGAGGCGCGGGTGCCCGACGACGACACGCTGGGTCTGCGCGCGGCGTCGATCGCCGGGCTGCGGCGCGAGGGCATCGCCCGCTCCGCCGGCGTCGAGCCCGACCAGGTGTTGCTCGGTCGCGTGGTCGAGGATCCGCCTGCCTTCAGTCGCGACGGCTTCGTCGCGATCCTCAACGCCGGGCTCCCCCGCAAGCGAGTGATCGGCCAAGGCCTGCTGCGCGACCGTGACGGCCGGTTCCTGCTGTGCGAACTGACCTACAAGCGCGAGTGGGACCTGCCCGGCGGCGTCGTCGAGGTCGGCGAGAGCCCCGCCCTGGGCCTGGTCCGAGAACTGCAGGAGGAGCTGGGCGTCACCTTCACGATCGAGTCGCTCGTGACGATGAACTGGCTGCCGCCGTGGAACAACTGGGACGACGCCTGCCTGTTCGTGTTCGATCTCGGTGTCGTCGATGCCGACGTGGTCGAGGAGATGGTGCTGCAGCGCACCGAGATCGCCGGTGTCCACTGGTGCGACCTCGAGACCGTCCGCGCGAAGGCCACGCTGGCCACGATCGAACTGCTCGAGGCTCTGACCGACGCCACCCTGCCCGCCTACCGCGAGGCTCCGCGGCAGCCCGAACAGACGTCCTGATCCCTGATCAGAACAGGGCGGCGGCGAGGCTCCTGCGCGCCAGCGCGACCCGCGGATCGGACAGTCCGACCACGGAGAAGAGTTCGAGCAGGTGCTCACGCACGCGGTCGCGGTCGCCCTCGGTCGTGCGCTTGATCACCTCGATCAGGCGCAGGAACGCATCCTCGACGTGACCGCCGCTGACGTCCAGGTCAGCGACGAGCAGTTGGGCGTCGAGGTCGTCGGGGGCATTGGCGGCAGCCTGGCGGGCGGTCTGCAGGTCGGCCCCCGCGATGCGCGAGTAGAGCCGAGTGGCGGCCAGTCGCTCGGCGACCTCGGTGTCGGCCGGGCTCTGCGCCAGCAAGGCCTCGTACTCGGCGATGGCCGCATCGAAGTCACCTCGGGCGTAGGCCTCGTCGGCCGCGGCGAACCGCGGGTCGTCCTGGGGCTCCTCGGGCTCGGCAACGGGTGCACCGCCCGACGGTTCGGCGCGGCCGTCCAGACCGTTCTGCTGGGCGAGCCGGACCAACTCGTCGAAGAACCGCTTCACCTCGGCCTCGTCGACGACTCCCTGGAACAGCGGGACCGGCCGGCCCTGGACGAGACCGACGACGAATGGCACCGTCTGGACCTGCAGCGCCTGCCCGATCCCGGGGTTGGCGTCGACGTCGACCCGCGCCACCTGCAGGGCGCCGCCGTACGCCGACGTCGCGCTGACCAACAGCTCGTTGAACCGGGCACTCTCCTCGGACCGCGGCGACCACACACTCAGCACCACCAGGTGCCGCATCGACGCGTCGACGACCTGCTGGAAATCGGCCTCGGTCGTGTCGATCACGTACACCGCGCCGTCGGCCGCGGGTGCCGCACCTCCGGCCGCGGGTCGGGGCTTGGCCAAGGAGGACAGGTCGAACGCGCCGGGCTGGGAGAAACTCATGGCCCCAGTCTAGGAACCTGGTTCACAACCCGCGGATCGGATCGGTCGTCTCGACGTCCGAGGGCACGTCATCCGTGGTCGGACCGGGCGTGTTCGGCTGCTGGCCACCCACCGCATGGGTTGGCACACCGAGATTCGCCCGGCGCCGGTTCTCCTGGTGAACGGCGTTGTTGATCTCGTGGTCGACAACCAGAATGTTCGGCACGAACTTGATCTCACGCAGTCCCTGTTCCTGGGCCGCCGACTCGAACACGAAGTGGCCGTAGCCCAGCAGTCGACCCCACGGGGTGCGCGTCATCGTCATGTCCAGGATGCGGTTGATCGGCATCGTGGCGACCCGCGAGGTGAAGAACCCGCTGAGCCGCACGACCCGCCAGTTCGTCAGCACGAAGACGTCGCGCCAGACCAGGAAGGCGCGCGCCATCGTGATCGCGATCGCCGCCATCGAGAGCAGCAGCAGGAACTGGGTCAACGCGTTCCACGAGAACAACGCGACGACGAAGATCATGATGAAGGCGCCGATCGCCAGCGGCACCGGGAAATAGACCGCCAGGTGCTTGGGAACGACCCGTTCGACGTGTTCTCCCGAACGAGGGTTCAAGCGCTTGCGCAGACCCGGGTGGTGATCGGGATCCGGGTACGGCTCCCGCAGGCGCGTCACGAAACGCCGCCGCAGCGCCGGCGGTGCTTCCTCGATTCCCACCCGCTCGAACATCGGCCGCCTCAGAAGAACTCGGAGAGGAAGACTCCCACTTGTTCGAACGCGTCGAGAGTCAGGTCGAAGATCCACCTGACGGCATCCGCCGCGTCCTGGGGGGTCGCGAGCAGGTAGTACAGGACGAAGAGCCCCACGACCAGGATCACTGCCTTCTTCACGCAGACAGTTCTACCGGAGAGTATGCGTCATCTGACGGAGGCGCGGCGGCGTGGACGGATTCAGCCTTCGGAAAGCAGCGTGTCAGCGGCGGAGAAGGGGTCCGTGTCACCCGCGAAGACCCGCGCGGCGAGCGCGTCGAGTTCGTCGCCACCGTCGATGACGAACCGGCGGCGCACCTGGTCCAGGGCGATCGCCTGGATCTCGCGCCGCAACCGCGACGTGCGTCGCTCGGCCAGTTGGCCCGACCGGCGCAGGTGATCGGCATGGGCCTCGAGGTGGTCGACCACCTCGGGAATCCCGGTTCCCTCGGTGGCGACGGTCAGGTCGATCGTGCGTGTCCAGCCGTCTTCGCGGCTCGACATCGACAGCATCGTGCGCAGTTCACGGCGGGTCGTCGTGGCGCCGTCACGATCGGCCTTGTTGACGCAGAACAGGTCGCCGATCTCGAGGATCCCGGCCTTCGCCGCCTGGATACCGTCGCCCATGCCCGGCGCCAGCAGCACCATGGTCGTGTCGGCCAGACCGGCGACCTCGACCTCGGACTGGCCCACGCCCACCGTTTCGAGCAGCACGACGTCGCAGCCGGCCGCGTCGAGCACCCGGATCGCATGGGGGGTCGCCCACGACAGTCCACCGAGGTGGCCCCGGCTGGCCATCGACCGGATGTAGACGTCCGGGTCGGTGGCGTGGTCCTGCATCCGAATCCGGTCGCCCAGCAGGGCGCCCCCGCTGAAGGGCGAGGTCGGGTCGACGGCCAGCACGCCCACGCGCTTGCCCCGGGAACGGAACTCGGTGACCAGGGCGGAGGTCGTGGTCGACTTGCCCACGCCCGGCGAACCGGTCAGCCCGATGACGTGGGCGCGGCCCACCAATGGGGCCAGCGCCGCACTGACCTGGCGCAGGTGGTCGGACTCGGTCTCGACGAGAGTGATCAGACGTGCCACCGACCTGGCCTCGCCGGCTTTCGCCCGCGTGACCAGGTCGGTGACGTCGATGTCTCTCGCGTTCAACTCGGCAGTTTCGGACTCGTGCCGATCAGGCCTGCGGCACGCGGATGATCAGGGCGTCGCCCTGTCCACCGCCACCGCAGAGGGCGGCCGCACCGGTGCCGCCGCCACGGCGCTGCAGCTCGAGAGCGAGGTGCAGCACGATGCGGGCACCGCTCATGCCGATCGGGTGACCGAGCGCGATCGCGCCGCCGTTGACGTTGACTTTGTCCTGGCTGACGCCGAGCTTGTTCGCCGAGACGATGCCGACGGCGGCGAACGCCTCGTTGAGCTCGAACAGGTCGATGTCCGAGACGGCGATGCCCTCCTTGTCGGCGGCCTTGGCGATCGCGTTGGCCGGCTGCTCCTGCAGCGTGGAATCGGGACCCGACACGTTGCCGTGGGCACCGATCTCGGCGAGCCAGG